>JAIKWQ010000078.1 GCA_024684535.1 Eubacterium sp.
ACCTTTTTTTACAATCAGAGGTGTTCCTGTGTTTGTATCCTTGCTGAAATACATACAGTTCCAACCATGAAATCCCATACGTCCGTTGACATCACTGATTCCTGCACTGCCATGATAGTCACCGGTCTTTTCGCCCGAACATTCTTCAGACCCGACGCCCTGATAGTAGGTCAGGTATTCGTTATTTCCGGATACGGCACATTCCGCAACAAATTCAGGAACATCCGTATAATCATAATCTTTGTTTTCTTTTATGTATTTCAGAATCTCGCTGACTGCAAATATAACAATCATCGATACAACCAAAACCGCCAGTATGATCCAGCCTACCGGCCCCGTAGCAGCCGCTGCGGCACCTGCGATTTTTCCTGCAATTACTGTTATAGTTGTCGCCGCGCAGGTCAGTCCACAAGCCGCTGCAATCGCACATATTCCTGCGGGTATCAGCGCCAAAACCGTAGCTACTGCCTGGAATTTAGCAAGAATCAATACGCAGGATACTATACCTAACGCTAAGTTGACCCACTTCATAACCTCGTCCGCCTTTTCTTTCCAGGTTGAAGGATCATAGTTATCAAGTAGTGTCTGTGCTGAATTCTTTCTGGTGGCATCCGAAGTAAATGCTACTTTTTTGTCCTTTATTTTTTCATTATCATTCATCCATACGGAGTATGAATTTTTCCCGAGTATTTTTTGAATATTTTCCGCAGCCTCAGAAATCGTCTCCTCTGTTTTTTGGTTTTCTTCGTTTTCTCCGAGAGACGGTGCCAGTCCCAGAAGTCCTGTCATAGTCGCGATACATCTTTGCGCATATGTCATGGAACCTATCACAGGATATATTTTTGTGAAATCTACGTCGTCTGACGTCTCGTGTCCGAGATCAAGCAGGTATTCTCCAAGTGTTGTGGCTTCGCCGACTCTGACATTGTATTTTTCCAATTCCTCATACAAGGCCAGATAAATAGCAGCCTGATCGTTTTCCGAAGCACCCTGTTTGTCATCAACTATCTGTCCGTCGGTTTTACTTTGATATTTACCAATTTCCTGCGCATATGTTGCTTCATCAAATACTCTCGTAGCATTGTCAACATAGGCGGCAAATTCCTGAAGCTTTTTATGAAACGCCCTTGCATCATCGCCATACTCGGTGTACAGATCATCTCTTGCATCCTCTGTAGTAGCTTCATCTACCTCATCCCAAACCAAGCTGTTTTCTATTGCTTCTGCCCAGGACATGGAAACTGCATCATCTTCCGCATTAACTTCATTTAAGTAACCCGACACACCAAGTGAAAGGTATCCGACAATCGCATTTATTGTTCCTGCACTTGCTCTTGCAACTACCTCAGCATAGAAATTCCAATCAGCTTGTCCTGATGCTATATAGTCACCCAACTTTATATTATTTTTCTCGGGCACATCTATCAGGTTAAGACCTTTGTATGCCATCAATGCCTTTGGCGCTTTTGATTCATAATTGCTTATAAATTCATCAGCCGCAGCAGATATGGCATCTATGACAGGGACATTGGTATTTTTGTATGATTCTTTCAGTTTTTTGTAATCAGTAAGCTGATATCCCGCATCCATCGAAAGAGTCCTGATAGAGCAGATAGCATCATTTTTGTCAGTAGTTTCTTTGTATCCCATGATGACATAGTTTTTGCCAGCCCCTTTGTTTAAGTCACCCTCAACAGGGATATAACCACTGTCTTTACATTTTTTCTTGGCAGCATCAGCACTGTCCATCGAGTAGAAAAGTCTGACATCGCTTACATATGTTGTCTGCGCGTCCTCAACAGCCTGAGCAACAACCGGGCCGTAGCCTTTGATTGTAAACGACGTAAACAGACACAGAATCAGAAAAGAAGTTATCATGACTCTAAACACTCTCACGCCTTTGCGTTTTGAATTCCACATCATTTGTTCTCCTCCTTCCGATTCTCGTTTATCTCATCATTTTTCTTTTTGAAAAATATCATGCCCGCCGCGCATATCAGCGCCAGTCCGCCGAATACAAATATTATAAACCTGGCGCCTTTGGCAAACAGTGACGCCGTGACGACCATCTCAGCCTCAACATTTTGTTTGTTTTTTGCTTCTATTTTTCCTTTATTCGCGTGGAAATACTGCATCTCATATACGGCCATTTTTTTTGCAAGCATCACAGATTTATCAGTTGTGGAACCTATGCCGATCCACGATCCCGGTAATAACCCTCCGCTGTATACGTACGCCTTTCCAAGCACT
>JAIKWQ010000108.1 GCA_024684535.1 Eubacterium sp.
GAGTTCTTCCTGCAAGCTCCATACTGTAAGTCTTATACATTCTTCTATACCTCCTGCATTTACATAACTTTCTACATTATATACGAAATCTTAAAAAAAATCAAGCGAAAAATCCAACCTGAAAACGGAAAAACAGGTTCCTTTTATTCCGGATAACTGATGACATTGTCACCCCACTGAAGAACTTCGTCGTGAAAACTTGGAACACGCATAAGTCCGGCACCAAACAGATATGCACGATCTCTCTCAGGGATTTCACGAAGCGATTTCCAGGCAAAACCGACTATCGTCTGTTTGTCCGGAGGAAGTTCGGGATCAACTCCCAGTATCGGCTCCGCATTCTCAGGAATGCTTACCCAATATGTGAAAACTCTGCTTTCAAGGTCCGGTTTAAACTCTATAGCCAGCGGTCGTTCTATTTTTCCTTTTACGCCGGCTTCTTCAAACAGTTCACGCAAAGCAGCTTCGTCAGGCGTTTCTCCTTCTTCAACACCGCCTCCGGGAAGGTTGAAAAAGTCCCTGCCGTTCATCCTGTGCTCTATCAGAAGCAGTTTTCCGTCCCTACATACCATACACTGTCCGCGATCTCTCTTCATACGCTGTCACCTCACAATAGAAAAAGGGCACTCCGTACTGAAGTGCCCTGCAAAATCACTTTCTAAGTCCAAGCTTTTCGATAAGTGCACGATATCCTTCAAGATCAGTCTTTTTCAGATAATCAAGAAGTCCTCTTCTCTTACCAACCATCTTCAACAATCCGCGACGTGAGTGATGATCTTTTTTGTTGATCTTCAGATGCTCTGTCAGAGTGTTGATTCTCTCGGTCAGAAGAGCTACCTGCACCTCAGGAGAACCCGTATCGTTCGGTGTTCTTCCATAAGCAGCGATAATCTCTTTTTTCTTGTCTGCTGTCATCATAGTTCTTTTCCTCCTTATATTGTATATTCGCCAACGACTTAGGCCCGGTCGGAGTGATCCAAAACCGAAGTCGCGGTATCGACAAAGGGTATATTAACACAAGTGTGGTGATTTGTAAAGAAATTTTTTAAAAATGTTCCGATTCTTCAGCTTCATCTGTATCATCAAAGCCTTCTGCGTCAGAAAGTTCTGACAAGGCCCTTTCATCGGACGGACTGAACGAGAATCCGAGTTCTGCTTCTGCTTCAGCCTTGAAATCGTCTATAGTCTCCTGATTCAGTATCGGAAGGTCATCGAGAGATTCATAGTTGAAGTACCTGAGAAACTCTTCTGTTGTTCCGAACATCATTGGACGTCCCGGCGCATCCAGTCTTCCCACTTCCTGGATAAGTCCGTATTCAACTAGTTTGCTTACGGCGTGATCACAGGAAACACCACGTATTTTTTCTATTTCCATTCGTGTTATAGGCTGTTTGTAAGCCACTATCGAAAGCGTTTCCAGAAGCACATCAGTCAAAACATGCTTTTTCGGCACATGAGCTATTTTTATCAAATACTCATACATATCCGGCTTTGTGCATATCTGAAACGCCCCATCCATCTCTATGATATGAATTCCCCTGTCCTCAGTATCGTACTTGGTTATCATATTTCGTATGACATTACGGACAGTTTCTTCGTCGTGCTCCAACGCTGCCGCTATTCTTTCCAGTTCTACTGATTCTCCAAGCGCAAAAAGTATGGCTTCTATAGCGCCTTCCAATTCTTTGATTACCATTATTTTTCCTCTTTTTTATGAAGCTTTTTTCTGATATTCTATTTCTATTTCACCAAACAATGTATCCTGAGCTATCTTTAGAATACCTGTTTTCATCAGCTCGAGAACACTCATAAATGTAACAATCAGATAACTTTTTCCTTTCTTTTCTTCAAGCAGCTGTCTGAATTTAAAGCGTCTATGAAGCATTGCGTACTCTTCAACATGTATCATCTGGTCTTCTATATTAACTTCTTCTTTTTCTATCTCGCCGAACTTACTTCTGATCGGGTCTATTTTGTCTTCCTGGCGTTGCATAACCTGATCAAATATTTCCTGCAAACGTGAAAGCGTAACTTCTGAAAGCAGTTCATCGTAATCCACGCCCTCATCATAATCTCTGACTTCAGCAGGTATTGTAGCTTCTTTGTAAAACACTTTTCCGGCATCCACCTGTCTGTCTTTGAGTTCAAATGAAGCGTATTTATACATCTTGTACTCAAGAAGTCTTTCGACGAGTTCTCTGCGCGGATCGTCTTCTTCCTCTTCTTCCTCCGAATCATCCTTCGGAAGGAGCATTTTTGATTTAATGCGCAGAAGCGTTGCTGCCATAACCAAAAATTCGCTCATAACATCCATATCACGTTTTTGCATCTCGCTTACGTATTCGAGGTACTGGTCGGTGATCATCACGATTGGTATGTCGTAGATGTCGACCTTGTTTTTCTCGATGAGGTGAAGCAAGAGGTCGAGAGGCCCCTCGAAGACTTCCAACTTTACTGATATAGCCACTGTTTAACTCCTAAATCTTATTTTATCCGTCGTCAACCACCCATAATGTCGATGATAACGATTTCAGGCGGGTTAAAAAACCTGAATTTGAGTGTATGCGAACCAAGTCCTCTGCTGACAACCATCGTTTTGTCGTTTTTTTTATAAACGCCGGCATCGAACTTAGGAAACAATTGAAAGCCCGATGCTATGACTCCGCCAACAATCGGCAGTCGCATGATTCCGCCATGTATGTGACCGCTTAGAATTAAATCAGCTCGCGTTTCTGTGTATTTTTCAAAATATCGTGGCTCGTGAGCCAGAAGAATATGGTATTTTTCCTTATTATCATCCGGTTCATTCGCATATATTTCATCAAATATGCTCTCGTCAAGCAAATGCTTTTTGTAATACCCAACTTTAGGTAAAGTCAGGCCGTATATGGAAAACTCATTATATTGTACCGTCTCGTTTTCCGGATAAACAACACCTGTTTTTATAACTGCCTTTCTGTATTCGTCGGGATCATCCATCCTTATTTCGTGGTTTCCGTCTGAATAAAAAACGGGATATTTTTCAGTTAGTTTTTTTAAAAATTCTAAAACTTCACAAACCTTGATATCATCGGTTGCAAGGTGTTTATTGGTCAAATCTCCAGCGATAAATATAGCATCAGGTTTTGCGGAGTCAATTGCGCCTATTAGCTTTGAATTGTTTTTTCCATGTTTTGCACAATGTAAATCAGACAACAAAACAATTCTGTAATTTCTGCTTATTTTGTCGGATTTAATCTCATAAAAAGTTGAAACCAAATGCAGGTGAGATAAATATCCATACAGCAAAAGCAGAACAAAAATAACCGCAAAAACAATTATAATGATCAATCTTTCCTCCAACACTGATATATAAAAACAGTCTGTATCAAAATTGCTATTATTACATCTGTTTAATATAATCAGCAGCGCCGAGCTTATCAAGTTTGTCAGCTTTGTCAAGGACTCCCTGCTTCATAGTCTTTCTGTATTCTTTCATTTTTTCATGAAGACTTTCATCTGATATAGAAAGCATCTCTATCGCAAGAAGCGCTGCATTTGCCGCACCGTCTATAGCTACAGTTGCCACCGGAATTCCGCTTGGCATCTGAACGATGCTGTAAAGTGAATCAACACCACCGACACTCTTTGTATGAATCGGAATACCAATGACCGGAAGGTCGAACATAGCTGCGCACATTCCCGGAAGATGTGCTGCTCCTCCGGCTCCGGCAATCATAACTTTGATTCCTTTTTCCTGAGCGGTCGTAGCATAATCAACAAATATATCAGGCATACGGTGTGCTGATATGATTGTCATCTCATAATCCACACAGAACTGCTCGAGTATGTCAGCTGCTTTTTTCATGATAGGAAGGTCTGAATCGCTTCCCATTAAAATCCCTACTTTAGGCATTTTTCATCTCCTCCAATACTTTATTTAGCTTTTCAGTCCCCTCCAGAATGAAGAGACCGTCGCGTAATATTATAATTTCTTTTTTGTCTTTTGTAAAGACAATTATACTTTCCAGCTCCTCAAAAGGAAGCGTGATGTCCGTATGACACTGAAAATAAGCCCTTTCCGGTGATTCCTTTCTGAGTGCTGAGATTTCATTTTCTTTGGCGATAATCTCTTTGCCGTCAGGATTATGCAAAACCACATCCTCTGACATCGAATAACAAGTATCACCAAGCGCAAAGTGAGGACCTGTTTTTTCTGCTATCAGAATCGGCATTTTGTCCTCTATGCCGTATTCCCTCGCCATAACATACGCTGTTGTGTTTGTGCCTATGGCAAACTCACCTATCGGCAATGTTTCGTGATTATACAGCACGTTTTCTTTGAAATATGCTTTGTTTTTCTCTTCATCGTCAAAATTATCGCAGGTATAATTCTTAACCTTTCCGTTTTCAATTTCTATCAGAAGATTGTCGTACCTCAAACCATTCAAGTATACATATGAAACATTCAGAACACCCTCTGTTCCGGTTAGAACAGGTGATGTAAATACCTCGCCCACAGGGATGTTTACGTCAGCTACACAGTTTTCGAAATTCGTCTGTTTATCGGGATTCTCCAGTTTGTGCAACATGACTTTAATATCAGTTTTGTTTCCGTTTTTACCCTTTATGCGTACGTATTCGCCCTGATCAAGAGCATCTATGATATGTTGCTGTATTTCCTGATACAAATCTGAATCAAGAGTATTTATCTCAATTGTCTTATCAAATATTTCTTCAAATCTGTCTCCGATATCAGGAACAGGATAAGCAATAATTGTATAGCTTCTTTTTTCTCCCGGGATAAATTCATCCTGCATGAGAGCATAGTCACGTTTATAGTTTATGAAAACTTTTTCCTGTTCTTTATCAAGTTCCGGCGCCGCATCTTTTTTTACCGGCTCAAAAAGCTTTTCACCAAATGTTTCTATAACCGCAGGACCTGCATACACATACGCAAGTTCAGAGTTTTCTTCAAAAGCCTTCTTGGCATGCTCAAGTTTTTGCGTCATAAGCGCCTGGTTCATATACAGCGCTGCATCAAATCTGTGATCGTATAAATACTGACGATTTGCCGGCGTAGTACATACACATAAATTATCAAGATTTTCAACATCTCTGAACGTAGGTTTCAATCCGATATTTTCAAATTGTTTTACTGCAGCTCTAACAACACGTTCCATACCGATCGGATATCTGATTTCAACAGTATTTTTCTCGTTCAAGTCTATACCTGCATCCTCGAAACCTTTTTTGTAACCTTCGGTATACGTGCGAGCCATACTCTCTATTTTTTCGTCTGAAAGTTCGGATAAAAATGTGCTGAAACACACTTCATTATCAGATATATGAGCGCCATATCTGTACAGATAATTTGTATCTGACAAATCACTGTTCATTATTGTATCAAAAATGATCCCGTCGTTCGGTTTAATAAACGATAGAATTCTTTTTTCCATGCGTATTTCATCATAATCATGTATGAAATAATAAATCATTTCTTTCAGATGACTTTTCAGCTCACCTTCTTCCGAAGAGCACATACTTCCGATCATCTCAAGAAATAATTCTGCATAAACAACGACTGTCCATAAATCACCGCTGTAAGCAGAAGGTATGATATCCCTGATATGTACAGCTATCCAGTTAACACAAGGCGCAAGCTTCTCACCAAAAGACTTACGCGCAAATTCAGGCTCACAAAAAGAGAACTCATACGCATCATCTTTGATGTCTGCATATAAACTCTCATTAAAAGCTTTGTTTGCGCATTTAGCAGGCTCATCCATGACTTTTTTTATCATGCAAAAAAGCTCGGCCTGCACCAGACAAAACCGTCTGAAGCATTCCGGTATATCAGTCGAGCCGCTGTTTATTTCTTTCCTTATCTGGCTTATCCTCTCATACGCCAAGTCATATCTTTCTCTCAAATCTTCCATCATTAATTCCTATTTTTTCAAAAAATGAGTAGCGCGATAAGCCGGGTTCTGTCGAGGGTGATCATCTATCTAGCCCTGCCGTCACCGACAGGTTCAAGCGACCTACCCGGAGACATGACGGGCCGCCATATCGTCTCCTGCTTGGTCTTGCTACGGATGGGGTTTACATATGCCCTGTCTGTTACCAGCCAGGCGGTGAGCTCTTACCTCGCCTTTTCACCATTGCCGGCGCATAAGCGCTTAGGCTGTTGTTTTCTGTTGCACTTTCCCGGGAGTCACCTCCGCCGGACGTTATCCGGCATCCTGCCCTGCGTAGCCCGGACTTTCCTCGAGGAACACTACTGCTCCGCGCGATCACCTGCGCTACTCAAAAATTTAACTATTCTGTTGTTTATCCAAGTAAAATTCCACCACCGATAAACTCTCTTAAAACAGAGTTAAGAGGTACTTCATGCGGGTCAACCGGAAGGAAATAATCCAAAAACTTCAGAAGTCTTCTGGCCTCAGAATATTCCTCACAATCCGGCGGAACCTGGAACAGAACCGGATCTGCATAAAGCTTCATTGCCGCAAGTTCATATATCAATGCTGAATTAAAAATAGTATCGGCTTTCTGCTGGAACGGGAAGATATTTTTTTCTTCTCCGCGTCTGACACTATCCCACATTGCAATTGTTTTCAGTGCAGTATTGCCTCGTGTTCTGTTATCTCGTATGATACGACGTATAAGTCTTCCGTCTGTTGTCGGAATCCTGTTGTGCGTATCAAGGTTAAGCGTTGTAAGCGCTGATATATAAATCTTGTATTTCTCGGAATCCGGGATATCTTTGGTCAGTTTGTCATTCAGACCATGTATTCCCTCGATAACAAGTATATCTTCTTTTCCGATTTGAAGAAACGGTTTATCATACTGTCTCTCGCCTGATATAAAGTTATATGTAGGAAGCTGTACAGATTCACCGGCCAGAAGCCTGGTCATATCTTCACTGAACTGTTTCGTGTCGATAGCTTCTATACATTCATAATCATACTTGCCGAATTCATCTTTCGGAGTATCAGCACGATTTACAAAATAATCATCAAGTCCGATAGGATGCGGTGTAAAACCAAGTGTTTTCAACTGTGTTGACAGTCTGTATGAAAAAGTTGTTTTACCTGATGATGACGGGCCTGCTATAGTAACAATTCTTCTGCCTTTCGCAGCAATCTGCTCAGCTATATCACCGATTTTTTTCTCATGCAGCGCCTCCTGCGTAGACATAAGTTCTCTGAACTCACCACGCACTATGACTTCATTCAACTCTCCAACATTTGAAACGCCCATCATTTCAATCCAGTCATTTGTATACTGCATTGTATAGAAAAGCTCTTTGCTGACTTTGAATTTTTTTACGTGGAGCGGGTCATTTTTCTCGGGTAAAACAAATACAAATCCGTCCATATACAGCTCAAGTTTGAAGTTCTTCAAAAGGCCTGTGCTGTACGGCATAGCACCATAATAATAATCTATATATCCGTCCAGTTCGTAAACTGTCATTCTTGAATTTCTTCTGAATTCAGAAAGCTTACTCTTTGATTCAAGACCGATATCTTCAAAAAGTTTTACTGCATCTTTGGTACGAATCACTTTTTTCATAAACGGTATATCAGCCTCGACGTATTCACGCATTTTATCTTCAATCTTTTTCAGTAAATCTTTGTCGAGATCTATCTTTCCGTATATTTTGCAAAAATGTCCCTTATGAAGCGTAAACTCAGTAACAACCTTTTCAAGTTTATCTTTCGGGCACACATCGTGAACAGCCTTGAACATAAGCATGGTCACACCACGCTCATATACGCGCATACCGTCGCCGTCAGAATAAGTACAAAGTCTGACGTGAGTGCCATCTTTTACGTGATGATAGAACTCCTGCACGACGCCGTCAACTTTTGCCATGATAAGCTCGCCGTCGTACTCTGATGCATGCTCATCGGCAAGTTCCTTCAGCGTTATGCCGTCGCGGACTTCGATTTCTTTTTCCTCAAGTCGTATTTTCATAAGCGATAGTCTCCTGTTTATTAAATAACTTGTAATTCGATTTTATCCTGCAAATAATAGTTCATCTTGCATTATTTATGGCTTTTTTTAGTTCATC
>JAIKWQ010000112.1 GCA_024684535.1 Eubacterium sp.
TGTTTGTAACCTTGATTAAAAAATAACGATTATATAGTTGTAAGGTCAAAACTAAAGACGCGCTAAGGGCGTGGGATAATTTGCCGGGAGGCAACAGGGAGGCACATGTTATGGTAGGAATAAGATTTTGGAAAAGATTAACGGCAGGCTTTATTGTGCTTGTGATGCCATATGATGAAAAAACGATATGGTGTATTATTGTATGACCATCTCCCCTGCGGTGGAGGAAATACTGAAAGCTTTGCCGGTGCTGTTTTTCGCGTTTTACATATTAATATTTTCTATGTACGAAGGCGAAAAAAATTCGCTGAAAAAAAGGAGTGAAAATGAAGGAAAAGAATAAAAAGAAAATTCGTTTTTCCATAACAAAAAGAATTGCTTCGATTTTCATCCTGTCACTTGTCGTTTCTGCGATGATAACAATGATTAACAGCAGAGGATTTATGATCAAAGATGCTGCGAAGCAATGTCGTGAATCGGCTTCGGTGGTGGCCACTGCGGTTAAAACTGCGCTTGGCTCCAAAGAAGCGGTTTACAAGCTTATGGTGGATGAAAAGCAGCGTGAAGAAACACATAAAGATTTCAAATATATTTGCTCGCTAACCGGAGTCATGAATTTATACTTGTATACTATAGATGAAAATGAAAAAAAACATGATCTGGTTTGTGCCTCGGAGGATGAAGAAGCCGATCGCAAGATGAATGAGGAGTATGGCTTCGGGTCTGCAAATTCACGTCCGATTTATGATTGTGAAATCAATGTTTTGAATGGGAACGAGGAAGATAATTATGAGTTCATAGAAAATGAATTCGGGAGCGACTGTATGTACGTGTTTCCCATAAAAGAGAAAAATAATCTGATTGCCATGATTGGAATGGATTATGACTTAGACACCATAGCGGACAAGGTCAAAAGAAATATCAGAATACTGTTCGTGTTGGGCTCGCTGTTATTTATTATTAGTTATGCGATTGCGATTGCGATTATGAGACGTTTGGTGATCAGACCTATTTTTAAACTGTCTCAAAAAATGAAAAGCTTCGGTGAAGACCGAACTGTCCTGATAGATAAACATAAACGAGAAACAAAATTTGATGATGAGATCACAGACATAGAGGGTTCATTTGACAAGATGGCCAAAGATATATCTCAGTACGTTGAGGATATAGAGGATTTGGCCAGGGAAAAAGCTCAGAACCAATTTGAGCTTGATGTCGCCAGGAGAATACAGAACGGGATTGTTCCGATGGAGTACAACCAGTCGGGAGCCGGTTATGAAATATATGGTTGCGAGCATCCGGCGAAAGATGTCGGAGGCGATTTTTATGATATATTTAATTATGATGACAACAACGTAGTAATCGTCGTCGGGGATATATCCGGAAAAGGAGTATCGGCGGCGTTGTTTATGGTTATGGTCAAGACTTCCATCAAGGAAAAAATCAGAAGCGGTTCCACGATTGCTGAGACGCTCAATATGGTAAATCACGAGCTTTGTATGCGTAATCCCGAAGCTATGTTTGCGACTGTTTTTGCGCTGATGTTTAATACTCAAACCGGAGAGATTAAGTATGCAAACGCCGGTCACAATTCACCGGTAATTCTGAAAAAGAATCCTGAGTTTGTAAATGCGAATGCTGGAATCGTACTTGGGTTATTTGAAGGCGTGGACATAATCGATGAAAAAATACAACTTGACGATGGAGAGGGATTGCTGATTTATACTGACGGCGTGACTGAGGCTGTAAACGGCGCGCGAGAGCAGTACGGTTCCGACAGGTTGAGAGAATGCGCTTTGAAACTCTACGGCGAAAATGACGATGCTTACTTCGCGAGGTCGCTGGTAAACGGAGTAGTGGATTCAGTCAATGAGTTTTCCGATGGTCTGGAGCAGTTTGATGACATCACGTGTACAGCACTTGTTTATCACAAGGAAGAATATGTAGAAATAAATCCTGATATAGCATCATTTGACAATGTGAAACAGACGATGATACATTCTCTCGGAAATAGTGAAAAAACCAGAAAAATGATACTGGCGTGCGAAGAAATATTTGCAAATATAGTTGATTATTCGCAGGCGGATAATGTGCATTTTTCGTATGAAAGATCGGGAAAAGTATACTCGGTGGTATTCTCTGATAACGGAATACCTTTTGATCCTGTGAACGCAGAAATTCCGCAGAAAGATTTCGAGGATCTCGATACCGGAGGAATGGGCATAATGATCGCCCGTAACACCTCAAAAGAGATGATTTACAGCAGAGCAGAGGACAGAAATGTGCTTACGATGAGATTTGATTTGTGATAATATTCCAAATTCTGACAGACAATAAAACAAACAAAGACTTTTGTCTTGACATTTTTCCATAGGAGTTTATAATTTAACTTATGAATACTACAGAAATTCTAAACGGTCTTCGTGCCGAAAACAAACGCGATTTCCCTGTGGAGATTTTTGAGCAGGACAGGGTTGAGTATCCCGCGCATATGAGAAAGCTGATGGATGACAAGGGCGTATCTATAGCTGATCTGGTGAAGAGTATGGGATACGAGAGGTCATATGTTTACCATATGCTTGACGGGAGCAGGACGCCGTCGAGGTATTTTTTGTTGCGTTTTGCTATCGTCTGCGGGCTGGATTTCGAGGAGACGCAGCGGATTCTGTTTATCACCGGCAACGGGCTTCTCTACGCAAAGGTCGAGTACGATGCTGCTATCATTTATTCTTTGGAACGACATTATGATTTTTCGCAGGTCAATGACCTCTTGGAGAGCGTGGGTATGAAGCACCTGTTCTCTGATCCGTCATAATCCGGAGGTTAATTCATGTCGCACATTCTTCCTTCATTTATTTCGAATACATACGGGGGTTCGGAGCTTCTTCACGTGAGTGAGAGAACCGAGACGTATAAGTTGTGCGCTGAAAATTCGTCAGGCGAGGCGGAAGGGCCGGCTTATCTGCTCAAGGTTCGTGATATATCCGAAAAAGATACGGTTGATGCTGAGGAGCGAATCCTGCGCAAGTTCGAGGAGCTTCAGATAGAGGCACCGAGAGTTGTGATGCGAAAAGATACGGATGAAAAATGTTTTCTCGTGCGCGATTACATAGAGGGGCAGACCTTGCAGGAATACGCTCAGATGCGGGGGACATTTACCGAAGAAGAAATCATAAAAACAGGCATAAAAATTCTCTTAAAACTAATGGTATTTCATAATCTTTCCGAACCTGTGATTCACAGGGATATCAAGCCTAAAAATATACTTATAACAGATGATGATTCAGACGTTGTATTGATCGATTTTGATACGGCGAGAGTTTACAAAGAGGACAAAAGTTCTGATACAAGGTATCTCGGAACCATCGAAACTGCGGCGCCCGAGCAGTATGGGTTTGACCAGTCGGACGTGAGGACTGACATATACGGTGTTGCAAAAACCTTGATTTATCTGGCGACCGGAGGGTACGATCCGGAGGAATTAAAGTATTATAATTACAGTAAAAAATTCAAAAATCTTTTGGTGTTGAGTACCAGTCTTGATAAGTCGCTTCGGCCTGCAAGTGCAGAGGATATGATAAAAAAACTTCTGGCCGTTTTGGCGGCAGACAAACGTCGCAAGGCTTTGTGCGGAATTGATTGTTTTGACGGTAGATATATGGAAGATAGACCGCAGCGGATGTCCCGTTCGAGGAAGATTGTTTTGTCTGTGGTTTGTATGGCGATAGTTGTCGGCGCGTTTGTCGGGGCATTTTTCTTGGGAAGGGCAGTCGGTATCGGTACTTCAGATGAGAGCGGTGTGGAGGCTGACGCTGCAAAGCCTTGGGAAAATCTCCCTCCGCTTACGCATACCGCCGGTGAGAAGGTTGATTTTGGTGAATCAGAGAGTATGAAGACCGCGGTCTGCAAGGCGCTGAAGATTGACGAAAAAGATGCGAGCAACCTGACATATGCGGATTTGGATCCGATAGAAACGCTTGCCTGCATAGGTAACAAAAGCTTTGAGGATATATACAGTTTTCATTTCACTGACAATGAGGAGACGCTCGAATACTACGAGGATTCGTTTGTTAGGAATGAAAGGGCGTTTGTCGAAATGGGCGATATACGCTCGCTTGAACTGATCAGGTATATGCCGAATCTGAAGAAGCTCTATCTGGTGCACCAGAAGGTTGAAGATGTGTCGTTTGTGGCAGATTGTGATCTCAGTGAGTTGGCGATAGTCGATTGCCCGGTGAGTGTGTACGGCGCGATTGGAACGCAGAGGAATTTGAGCAAGCTGGTTCTGGGGGATGTGGCTTGCGATGATATCTCTTTTGTTTCGAAGCTTACATTATTAAGCTATTTGCAGTTGACACAGATTAATGTTCCGACGCTTAAAAATATCGAAAATATGTCCATAAGTGAGTTGTCTCTGGACAAAATGACAGTGGCCGATGAGAGCTATGATGTGATCGGCAGAATGCGATTTTTGAAAACACTTGATCTCGCAAATATGTCGGAGAATCAGATAGTGAAAATCGGTGGCAGTAAGTCAATACAGACTTTGTATATGATGTGGATTAATCTGCCGGGCGGTATGAAGAGCTTTGGAGAAATGTCTTCACTCAGGAATTTGAGCATGTCGACAGTGACACTTCCGTCGCTTGATGGGCTTGTGAACCTGGAGCCGATGTATTTTTTCCCACCGTATGTGAAGGATTTGAGCTGGATCAAAGAGAGTCCGTTTTTGCAGGAGCTCGAGATAACAAAGCTGAATATCAAGGATTATACGGTATTTCAGGATACGTCCATAAAGATTATCTACGCGTCCGAGAAGCAGAAAAAGGCGATAGAAAAGCAGTTCAAGAAAAAAGGACTTGAGCCGACGTTTGAAGTGGCTGATGCATAAACGTGCAAACGTGTTATTTGTTTTTGGCGTTTTTTTTGTATAATGGTATCAGGAGCACGCGACAAACAATTAAGGAAATAGAAATCGAGGAGGATAAAACATGAACACAAAAAGACACATAGCAGCATTTTTAGCAGTGCTTTTGGCGGTATGTATGATGATCCCCGCTGTGCCGGCACAGATGGCAACAGTGCGGCTTGGCAAGTCAAAGCTGACACTGAAGGTGGGGGATACTTACACGCTCAAGCTTTCGGGAGTTGCAAAGAAAAACAGGTCGAGAATCAAATGGAGTTCGGCTGATAAAAGGATCGTTGCCGTTAAAGCCGCTTCGTCAAATATCTCTGCAAAGCTTACGGCGAAGAAGGTCGGCAAGACAACGATAAAGGCTAAGTTTGCCGGTAAAAGTTATGCGTGCAAGGTGGTAGTCAAAAAAGCAACAAGTGAGTCTGAACAGATTCCCGGGTCACTAAGTCATGAT
>JAIKWQ010000167.1 GCA_024684535.1 Eubacterium sp.
GCTGATTTTTGAAGTATTTACCCTGAGACCGTAGAGTCTCCCCCCCTGCATGGATGCTACATAATTATCATATTCATCTCCGAGCAGAGTTTTCATTTTTTCTTTGTACGCTTCAGGCAGTTCCACAGTTATTCACCTGCCTTTTTGTAGTCTTCCATATATGATAAAAATCTATTACCTTTGCTCTTAAATATCTCTTCATAAATCCTTCTGTTTACTTTCTTCTTTCCATGATCCGGATCGTATATCGTAAGATTTTTCATCGTATATCCACCTATAACTACCGCTTTGCTGTCACTTGTCATGGCAATCACAGGTTTGTTGTTGCTGACAAAGTATATAACCTGTTCAAGAGTACATTCTTTCAAATTCAGCGGCTTTGATATGTGCATAGCCAACATATCATACAGATTATCTTTTGACTTCGACAGCTCCGACGCAGATATATCCTGATCACTGGCCTGATTCAAAACCATAGCCGCACAGGCAGCAAGATTTGATACGGAATTGCTACTCTTGACAAGAGTCAAATCTCCCAAATTATTCTGATTAAATGCGCCACTTCTCTCCCAGACAACCTGATGATCTCCCGAGATCACAACACCCATCTGTTTGTCAGCTTCGTGTATGGCATCCTTGACATTTTCAAACGCTTTTGTAAACCTTCCCAAAGCAGAGATATAATACTTTTCTATTCCGGAAGATTCAAGTCTCACAGACCTGTTTCCTGTTCTGATTTTTTCATCACTTTCCTGCTCTTTTATCTCACCCCGCATGGTAAATGTAGACGGGAATTTGATATACCATTCCAGCAGTGATTTCGTTGTTGATCTGGATGTATACGCAAACTTGGAAGCCTTCAAATCCGATCGGTTCAATATGGAATCCTCACCGGCATCCTTGTAACCTCCGTTTACTTTTTTGCACAGCTTGATACTCACAACATTGCCTTTTCCGTCTGCGCTCTGGATATAGCAACCTTCCTTTTCATAAGTCTTAACAACCTTACCATTTGTATCAGCAATCAACAATTCATAACAGGGAACTATCTTGGTTCCGTCGGATTGTTTTTTGATGTCATTTTTGTTTACAAAACCGTAAACAACATTGTTCTCAATCGTTCCCAAAAGCCTGATATAGCTTTCCTCATCCGGTTTAGAAATCAACTGGTGTTCATCGTTTTCAAGATGATAAATAGTTATATTGTCACCATATCCCTCAGCCAAAGACGACGACCAAACATAACAGTTTGAACTCTCCATAGTCTGGAAAGAAATATCTTTTACATTTTCCTGAAGTATTTCCAAACGCTGTCCGGAAATATTGTATGCATAAACCGTATTTGCCACAGTGAAATAGTACACATCTCTGGGGCTGACATATCCATACGGATCAAAGTCTACATTCAGCTGTCTGAACGTCGTGCTCATAGGAAGATTGACAAGTTCCTCTATTCCCTCTGCCTGACTGTATTTGTACAGGATAATTCCGACATCGCCTTCATACGCTCCTCTTGGTTGATAACCATAAACGGAAAAATACAAGGATTCTTCATCGTCAACCGCTATCAATCTGATATCATTTTCGTCATATGCGCGCTGAAGGTATGATGCTTCTTCGCTGAAAATACTGTAAATCGGAGTGATGGAATTGTTTACCATATCATAGAAATATACCACACCGTTTCTGGAGAAAAATACACCCTTGCCGTCATTTTTCGGAATCAAATTTCCGGTAGTTTTTGACGTGATTCCTATCTTTATCTGAGACAGCGTCTGATTAGCCAAAGACGGATCAAAATCAGCTTCCATTGTTCTCTCGAAGTTCAAAAGATAATCCTGATTAAAAGCGTGACGGACTCTGTAGAATTCTTTTACGTGATAAGTTTCTTCACCGGAATTCGTATTTGCCTTCACAAAATAATTGTACTGTATACAAGCTGTTTCCATGTTGTATTCCAGTACGGAAACGTATTCATCCGAGATTACTTTCGGGGACATTCCGGCCCAAGTCACGAGATCGGAACTTGATGTTATACTTACTTTCGCAAGAGTAGAATTGCTCTTTTTCACATTGGTTTCAAGATACTTTGCAATTGATTCCATTTTGCTTTTTTGAAACGTATCTTCATGGAATTTTTTTGCAAAAGCCATCTTCGCATCAAACCCGGAATTATCTATGTAGTATTTTAATCTGGTATAATAATGAACTTCTCTTCCGTCAGACATGACGCCGCCGATATCAAGAATATACTCCGTAGAAGTTGCCAGTGCATAAGACAACACAAGCCTTACTTCTTTCTGATCGGAAGTAAAGCCTTTCACTGACTGGGTATCATAAACTTCGTTGCTCTCCTTGTCAATAATTCTGTAAGTAATCTCTGTTAAATAATTCTTACTTTTATTGATGTGAAGCGTTATTGTTTTTGATTCATCCAGCGGCGTCATAGTCTCCCTGACAACGGAAGGTTCCATAGTCGCCGCATAACCGTAAAGAGGATTAATAGTCTTGCCCTGTGTTTCTATCGTAAGCACAGGGAAGCTTTCATCCTCCATAACCTGCGCACTTTCAGCCACTTCATGATTTGTCTCCAAACCCTGTCCGAAAAACCACAGAGAAGCGACAAATATAACAAGCAAGCCAAGTGCTTTATATATAATTTTTGCCATAGTATTCATCCATTCCTACTTAGTCATCCGTTAAACGCAAGTTTTTCAAATTCATGAAGCGGAAGCGGTTTGAAAAATACATATCCCTGAATCAGATCACAGTTCATATCCCTCAGGAACTCAACCTGCTCACTGATCTCAACTCCTTCAGATACTGTTTTGAGATCAAGCGCCTGCGCAAGATTGATCACACTCTTGATGACATCCTTGCCCCTCACATCATCTTCGCTTCCTTTGAAAAATACCCTGTCAAGCTTAAGCGTGTCCACTTTCACATCCTTGAGCATATTCAGTGATGAGTATCCACTTCCGAAATCATCGATTGAACAGGTCATTCCAAGTTTATGGATTCTGGAAACAAGATCATTGAGCGAATCCAAATCATTATAGAAGAGGGACTCAGTAAGCTCGATTTCTATAGCCCCCTTCGGAATATCATATTTCTGATATATAGCCTCATAGTACTCAAAAAACTCCGGTACTTCAAAATGGCATCTGGACAGGTTGACAGAAACAGGAATTGTTCTGTATCCTTTCTTGTTCCATTCATCAACCATTTTGCAGACCTCTTCAAACATATAGAGGTCAATATTTATTACAAATCCATTTTGTTCAAAAAGAGGTATGAATTCATTCGGATAAATCATTCCTTCTTCAGGGTCCTTCCATCTGATAAGCGCCTCCGCGCCGGCAATCCTGTCAGATCCCAAATCCACCTTTGGCTGAAGGTAGGGAACAAAATCTCCATGTGCCATCGCATCGCCCATTTTTTTCTCGAGCTGTCTGTCACGATTCATACGCTGACGGTCTTTGTCGTCATAGATTCCAAGCGGAACCCTGTAATTGTTGAATGATATATTTTTTCTTCCGAGATTTGCTCTCTCAAGCATAGCTCCGACACTCAGTTTTTCCTCGGCATCTATTACATATACACCGTAAAACATAACAATTCCGTACGGAACACCTGATGAATCGCACAAATCGGCAAACTTATCTGATATCTTTTCAAGTCTCTCATCAAGCTTTGAAATCGTATTGAAGTGTACCAAAATTCCGAAGTTATCAGCCATCAGCCTTCCGGAAACTTCATCCCAACCAAGCTGTGAATCGATGATTTTTTGTATTCTTTTGAGGATTGTGTCGCCTTCCTCATCCCCGTATGCATCATTGATCAGTTTGAAACGATCGATATTTGCATGCACCATTGCGTATTGACGTCTGTTGCCCGAGAGAATATTTTTCGCCATGTTCTCGAACTGTCTTCTGTTGTTGCCGCCGGTGACATCATCTCTTCCAAGCTGTCTGTAGATAAATATGTACTTAACAACTACTACAAGAATGAAAAAAGCTATCGCAACAGAAATCCAGGCAATCCTAACACCTAAATCACGCTCTGAAATCCAATCGAGCAAAAGCATAAAAAACATACCGGCAACGACCAGGTCTACAAACAACATAAACCCAATCAGTCTGATTCGTGACAAAAGTACTTTCATGAAACTAATCCCATCCCTTATCCCTTTAGTAGCCACACTTGGAAAACACATAGGTTTTCACTAAATGTCGCGAAAAAAAACAACATAGATTACATACTATGTTGTTTATGATTATTTTTTCAGATAACCACCGTAAACAGTATACTAAAAAACAGCTTTCATGTCAATACTTTTCGTCTTCCGACAGCGTAATTTCGTAATGTTTCGAAAGACTGTCAGAAAGCTTTGCAAAATCCGTAATGTCAAGTTTTTCAGCTCTGATTTGCGGAGACAATCCGGCCTCCTCTATAGCCTTCGAAATCACGTCCTTTGAGATGTCCAATTTAGAGCTTCCCGACAGGGCATTAACCAGTGTTTTTCTCCTCTGCTCAAATCCTGCGCGCATAACTTCAAACATAAGCTTTTCATCTTCCACACTCACCGGCGCCTCATCTCGTACTGTAAGCCTGATAACCGCGCTGTCAACTTTCGGTCTGGGCGTGAAACAATTCTGAGGCACACGGGCTGCCAGATAGACTTCAGAATAATACTGAACAGCCAAAGAAATCGCTCCGCAGTTTTTGTCTCCGGGCTTGGCCATCATACGATCTGCAACTTCTTTTTGAACCATAACTGTTATGCTCTTTATTGGAGCATGACTTTCAAAAAGCCCCATTATAATCGGAGTCGTGATATAGTATGGCAGGTTTGCAACAATTTTTAACGGCTTTCCGTCATTATATTCATCCGCTATTTTTTTTATGTCAGTTTTCAGTATGTCTCCCTGCAGAATCTCCAGGTTTTCGTACATCGTGAACTCATTCTCAAGTATATCCACAAGATCATAATCAAGCTCGACCGCAAGCACTTTTTTTGCATTATCACACAGAACTCTGGTAAGCGTTCCGAGTCCGGGACCTATCTCCAGTACAAAATCATCTTTTGTTACGCCTGCGGCGGTTACAATTTTGTCGAGAACTCGAGCATCGGTTAAGAAGTTCTGACCAAAACGTTTGCGGGCGCGGACGTCGTATTTTTTTATGAGGCGGTAGGTTTCGCTTATGGGATCTGATACTATCTGCATGGTTCCTCCTTAGAACTCCGCTTTGAATTGTCTTATCAAGTCAGTTTAAGCTTTTCAAATTATATAACTTGATAGCATTTTTAGCAGTCGCCTGCACGACCGCATCTTCCGATACTCCTTTTAGTGCGGCTATCTCCTGAATTACGAAGCGGAGATTTGTTGAGTCGTTGCGTTTACCACGATGAGGTTCCGGCGAAAGATACGGGCAGTCGGTTTCAAGCACAATATTGGACAGATCGGTCTGTGCTACGGTTTCTTTGAGTTTTTTTCCGTTTTTGTAGGTGACCACTCCTCCGACCCCGAGGTAGAAGCCCATTTTCACATACTCTTTTGCTTGTTCGGGCGAGTATGAATAACAGTGCACTACACCGCCACATTCATATGCCTTCTCCTCTTTTACTATTCTCATAGTGTCTTCAGCGGCATCCCTACTGTGAATAACTATCGGCAATCCAACTTCTTTTGCAAGTTTGATCTGTCTGACAAACCACTTCTTTTGGTTTACCTTTTCTTCTTCATTTTCAGCCCAATGATAATCAAGTCCTATCTCTCCGACAGCCACTGTTTTTTCAAAAATAAGCCGCTTCAAAATTCCCATATCATCTTCGGTAATACCTTTTGTTTCGCTCGGATGAATGCCTATAACCGAATAAATATAATCATATTTTTTTGAGAGCTCAACAGCTTTTTTGCTGCTTTCTATATCCGCTCCGATATCAACTACTATTCCGATATCATGTGAAGAAAGACCGGAAAGGAGTTCCTCCCGGTCTTTATCAAATGCTTTGTCATCGTAGTGAACATGAGTGTCTATGATCATATCGTTTTCCTTAACAGATTTCCGCTCCTGCAGGTACATCTTTCTCAGGAGTCATAAGCACAACATTGCCTTCTGCATCCTCCGCACAAAGGAGCATACCCTCAGAGAGTACTCCTGCAAGTTTTGCAGGCTTTAAGTTCACAAGCACCATAACAGTCTTTCCGACCATTTCTTCAGGTGTGTACCATTTTTTAATTCCCGATACTATCTGTTTAACCTGTGAGCCTACTTGCACTTTCGAACAAAGAAGTTTTTTGGAATTTTTAACTTCTTCACAAGCTATTATTTTTCCTACCTGAAACTGCATTTTTGAGAAATCATCATACTCTATCTCAGGTTTAGCTTCGATGTCAATCACGTCTTCATCCGGCGCTCCGGCATCGCCTGCTGCAGCTCCTTCCATAGCTAAAACTTTTTCCATAACCTCATCCGAATCAAGTCTTGCAAAGAGTATTTCAGGCTTCTCAGTCACTTTTGTTCCCGATACATACTGTCCGAAACCTTTTTTCAGTTCATCAAGATCTACCGCTTTTGAATTGATCTGTGCGAATATTTTTTCTGCTGTTTCAGGCATAAATGAAGCAAGCAGGTTTGCGCTGATTCTGATTCCCTCTATCAGGTTGTATAGCACTGTTGAAAGTCTGTCTTTTTTCGCATCATCTTTAGCGAGAATCCATGGCTCTGTTTCGTCAATATACTTGTTGCATCTTTTCAGCAGAACAAAGATTTCGCTGATTGCATCTGCTACTCTCAGCTGATCCATTTTTTCAGTAACCTTGTCAGGCGCTGCTGTGGCAACAGCTTTCAAATCGTCATCAACAGGCTCTGAAACACCTTTATCCGTAACAACACCGTCAAAGTATTTGTTACTCATTGAAATCGTGCGGTTTACGAGATTTCCAAGTACATTTGCAAGGTCAGAATTGTTTCTCTCTACGACAAGTTCCCAAGTTATACTTCCGTCATTGTCGTACGGCATCTCGTGCATCAGGAAATATCTGACTGCATCAACACCGAATATATCTACCAAATCATCCGCATAGATAACATTGCCTTTTGACTTACTCATCTTGTCATTGTTTGTCAGAAGCCAAGGATGTCCGAAAACCTGTTTTGGCAGAGGAACATCAAGAGCCATAAGCATAATAGGCCAGTAAATCGTATGGAAGCGCAGGATATCTTTTCCAATCAAATGCAAATCGCAAGGCCAGTACTTATTGTATAACTCGTCATGATTTCCGTCTGCATCGTAACCGAGACCTGTTATATAGTTGCTGAGCGCGTCTATCCATACATAAACTATGTGTCCCGGATCAAAATCAACCGGAATACCCCATTTAAAACTTGTTCGTGATACACACAAATCCTGAAGACCCGGCTTGATGAAATTGTTGACCATTTCATTTTTTCGTGATGCCGGCCAGATGAACTCAGGGTGATCTTCTATATGTTTGGCAAGTCTGTCCTGATACTTGGAAAGCTTGAGGAAATACGCCTCTTCTTTCGCAGGTTGAACCTCTCTTCCACAGTCGGGGCACTTGCCGTCAACAAGCTGTGAAGACGTGAAAAATGACTCACAGGGAGTACAGTACATACCCTCGTACTCGCCTTTGTAAATATCTCCCTGATCATAAAGCTTTTTGAAAATCTTCTGAATCTGTATCTCGTGATCTTCATCAGTAGTTCTGATAAATCTGTCATATGAAGTATTCATCATATCCCAGATTCTTTTTATTTCAGTTGAGACATTATCGACAAATTCTTTTGGTGTGATTCCCGCTTCGGCTGCCTTCAACTCAACTTTCTGTCCATGCTCGTCGGTTCCCGTCTGGAATCTCACATCATATCCCATAAATCTTTTGTACCTGACTATTGCGTCTGCAAGCACGATTTCATACGTATTTCCAATATGCGGTTTACCCGAAGTATAGGTAATCGCTGTTGTCAGATAATACTTTCCTTTGCTCATAATTCTTCCTCCTCCCGCCGGCAAATGAGCCGGGTTCTGATTTATAAATACTGATTATAACATTTTTTTTCGTTTTTTACAAGCAAAAATGCCAAAACAGCACATCAAACTTTGCCTGTTGTGAAAAAGCTTTTAAGTTTGTTTGTCAGTTCATCCCTGGTTATTGACTTCAAAAGATAACCGTTGGGCTTGAGAGAAAGAACCTTCATTATGGATCCTCTGTCGTCTTTTCCTGTCAGAAAAATAACCGGAATATTTTTCGTTTCTTTTTCACTTTTTAACATCTCCAGAACCTGAGGTCCTGAGGTTACAGGCATCTCATAATCAAGCAAAATCAAATCAACTTTGTTCTTTGCAAGCCATGTTATGCCCTGAAGTCCGGAGTTTGCCATAGAAACCTTGTAACCGTCTTTGAGCCACTCTCTGATCATATGCATATAATCAAGGTCATCATCTATAATCAGAATTGATTTTTTGCGTGCCTCCATCTCCATATCAACAGAGGTTGTCTGAAATTTTTTCAGAAAAGCATCCATATCAAGCGGACGTTCAAACCAGGCAAAAACTCTGTTTTCATCAAATGTTTTCAATGCAAAATCATATTCGTTCTTTGAGCCGATAAGTGTTATCATTTTGTCTTTGATTGAACACATATCATGGATGTATTTTAATTCCTCCTGACATTCGTATACGTAGTCCTCCATATACAATACAATCATATCGGAAGAGTCTTCTTTTGCTTTGATATCTGTGCTGTCCATTTTTGCAAACTCAGTACTGACACCTATTCCGTTTAATTTCATCAGGATTCCGCGAAGTATAAAACTCTCCGCCTGCGAAATAACCAATGCAGATTTGATCATAACAACATCCTCCTTTTACATCATAATTACGTCTATAATAATTCAGTTAATCCGTCCCAATTAAGCGCATACAATTCTTCTGAAATCTTTTTGAATTTAGTTTCATCTTCCGGTGGAAGTTTAAAATCTTTCATTGAATTTACAACCATCTCAGCCAGATCATAGTCCTGTTGTTTTGCAAACTCAGCAAGTGATGCATAAGCATCCGAAAGCATCGCAGGATCGATTTCAGGCCTTGTGTCTTCTTCAGATTCATCGGTATACAAGGTATCTGAAAATGCTCTGTACATATCCAGGAATCCACTTGTGTTTGCATCGATAAAACTGATATCTTCTGCATTTCCGGCATCCTCAAGTTTTTGAGCAAAAGAGCTTAATTCATCTGCTCCGATAACTCTTGCAGAACTCTTCAACGCATGAACTTTTATAGTATAATTCTTTAAATCTTTTTGATTATATAATTCTTCAATTTCCGAAGATTTTTCATCTATGGATTTATAAAAAATGTCAAGCATTGACATATACATATCTTCGGTTGCACAGTTATTCATGCCTTCTTTTATATTTATCGCTTTATTATTAACAAGCCATTCAGGAAGGTTATTATTCTCTGTATTTTCATCACCTGATGCCTGTTTTTCATTTTTTTGTGCTTCCTGTTTTCTGTACTCATTAGGATCCGGAACTTCTACTTTTTCAACCGGCAAATATGTAGTCAGCAGTGTTTCCATTTTTATTCCGTCAAACGGCTTTGCCATATAGTCGTCAAATCCTTCTGACAGATACATATTTCTCACACCTGATATAGCGTTAGCCGTAAGCGCGATAACAGGAATTGTAACTCCTCTTTCACGAAGCTTATGCAGAGTTTCAATCCCGTCTATCTCCGGCATCATATGATCAAGCAATATAACATCATAATCCTCTTTTTCTGTTTTGTCAAGGCATTCGTATCCTCCGGATGCGGTATCTATCTTCATCTGTGTACGTCTGAGAAGACCTTTTGCAACCTCGCGATTCATCTCGTTGTCATCAACTATGAGAATCGATGCTTCGGGCGCTATGAATACCGGCACATCCACATCCATACCTATCTCTTTGTTTTTTGCGTTCTCTAGCCAATTACTACCTATGTTTTCCTCAGAAAGCACAGGGATATCTATCGTGAAATAGAAGGTTGAACCCTCTCCGTAAACACTGTCACACTTCAGCTCTCCGCCCATCATCTCGACCATTTGTCTGGCGATATCAAGCCCAAGTCCTGTTCCCTGTATATTTCTGTTTTTCTTTTCATCAAGTCGTTCAAACGGCGCAAAGAGTTTTTCCATATCCTCTTCTTTTATACCGATTCCGGTGTCTTTTACGGAAAAACTGATTGTTGCAATCCTGTCACTCACGTCATCTGAAGTTTTCGACACAGTTGTTATTTTTTCAAGCTCAGCAGTAAAAATAACATCTCCGCTCGGAGTGTATTTGACAGCATTTGTCAGGAGGTTCAGAAGTATCTGTCTGAGTCTGACATCATCACCGTAAACAACAGCAGGAAGCAACTCATCGACTTCTGCATGAAGTTTCAAATCTTTTTCGAAACATCTGACGTCTATCATAGATACCAATGATGACAATAGTTCTGCCAACTCATATTCCTCAGGAACCAGATTCATTTTTCCCGATTCGATTTTTGACATATCAAGTATATCATTTACTATTGAAAGCAGGCTGTTTGCTGCGATTCGGATGTCCTTTGCCCTAGTCCTGACAGGCTCCGATATATCGTCTCTCAGTATCAGCTCATCCATACCCATTATGGCATTGATAGGGGTTCTGATTTCGTGAGACATATTTGCAAGGAACTTTGATTTGGCCTGGTTTGCATTTTCCGCCTCTTCTTTTGCTTTTGCTATCTCATCATACTGGCGATTGATGATCGCCATACTCTTTATTTTTGTTATCATCCATGCCAGGAAAAATGCAAATGATATGCAAACAACAGCTAAGTATATTTTGAAATATAATTGTTCAAAAAACTGAGCGTCTTTACGCATTTTGAACGTCTGTGTTTTCACTATGTTTTCTTCTGTCGAATCAAATACCGAAACTCTGAGAAGGTGTTCACCATGGGGCAGATTTGTATGAACATATGTCGTCATCTCACTTTGGTAACACCTGTATACAGCGCCTCCGATCCCCTCTATATCCACCTCTATCAGTGGATTTGACAGCGTATAGTTTAACACCGCCACGTCTATCAGTATTTTGTTCGATGTGCTCGGTATAGTATAGTAACCGTCGCGAAGCTCCACTTTTTTTCCGTCAGCAGTCAGACTACTTAGATTAATCTTGTAATCACTGTCAAAAGAATTATAAGTTTTTGTTGATATTTTTCTGACACCGTCAGCGCAACAATAATATATATCATTCCCTGCCGCCAGGTTCCAGGAATTTGCGGTAAGAGTGGTATGGAATCCTCTCATCCTATTCAAAAGAGTGTAGGCATATCCCTCTTTGTCTTCAAGAAGGTCATCCAGTTTAATTATATATATACCCGCACTGGAGCTTACCCACGCATAATCATCGTCAGTTATGTATACATCATAGTTATTGCTGTAAGGATAGTTTTTCAGCTTTCTGACATTCTTGCCGTCATCATAATACATAGAATTGCTCGTCACGTATATGTAACCGTCTCTGCACGGAATCATCCTCATAACAACCAACGATTCCAGACCTTCATTGCCACCTATATGGTTTATTATTTTTGTTCCGTCAATTTCAAAAATACCGTCCCCATCAGACGCAGCAAGTATATGCCCGTTATCTTTCTCCAGCATACATAAAATCTGCGGTGTTGCAAGTCCGTCCTTCTCACCGATAGTCGCTGTTACTTTTCCGTCTTTTATATATGAAAGACCCATATTTGAAGCCGCAAGTATAGTTCCGTCTTTTAGTTCAATCGTTGATCTGAAGCGTCCTCCGAGAGTTCCGTTGCTCTCATCATAACTTGTTGTTTTTCCGTTTTTATCAACACAGACAAGTCCCATACCATATGTACTTACCCATAGATTATCAGCGCTGTCTTTCATCGTATGACGTACGCGGACGCCTTTGAATTTTTTTAAAAATTCGTGCTTTGTTTCTTTGTATGTTTTTGAATTAATACTTTTCAGACCATTGTCCATTCCGATGAATATTTCATCACCATTCTCCGTCATTGTATTGACAACCGACGAATCCAACCTTGCCTTAACAAAGATGTTTTCAAAAGGGGTTTTGGCGTACTTCATAACTCCCTGTTTGTTCGAGGCAAACCAAATATTATTCTGATAATCAATTATCACCGAGCATATCGAACTTTCGAAATCATCTCTGGATAAAAGTGTTACTTCGTCTTCATTATCAACATATCCGAGCCCGTTTTCGCCGCAAAAGAAATATCCGCCTTCTGACTTATCATACAGGATTTTGTTGAAATAAAAAACTCCGAGCATGGGGATGCTTTTTTTGACTTTAATACTGTTATTTATAAGTTCAAGCTTGATTGTTTCAGATGCAGATGTACCCACTAAAAACTCGTTCCCAACACCATGTCCCACCGCGGTATAGTATTTGCTGCCACCACCTGTAAGACGGTCGGTAACTACAAGCTGTTTATTCTTGATAAAAAACAATATCCCGCTGTTGGTAACACCAGCAATTGTTCCGTCATCTGCTTTCGTCATTGAGCGGGCGTAGTTTATTTCCTTCCACTCTCTTTTCGTCTCAACATTTCCGGCTTTGTCGATTATTGAAAGCGCACCAACAGTACCGATATATACATTTCCTTCGCTGTCTTCGCATATCGATCTGACGGAGTTTGCATCCAGCCCTACACTCATATCGTAGAATTTGACAGCACCGGTCTTTATGTCGTAAGAAGCCACACCGCCTTCATTTGTTCCTATCCACAATCTGTCCGAGGAATCAGCGTGAAGTTGCATAACATTGTTGATTTTGTCATCAATGTCTATTTTTTCGAAACGATTTCCTATGTATCTGAAAAGCCCGGAATAAGAACCGACGTATATATAACCGTCAGATGTCTGTTCTATAGCGTTTATTTCCGCTGAATCGAGACCATCGATTACTCCATACGGCAACGCCTCATATACGGACGAATACTCTTCTGCTTTTGCAATGTTTCCGGTAGAAGGAAACCCTATCGAAACGCCCGACAACACTATAGACACAATGACAAACCATACTCCCGCTTTCGTAGCAACTTTCGAACCCTCCGCCGGCGGAGTATTTTTAATTTTGTTCTTTATCCATCTGGCAAATCCGACAACAATTGTTGCGATAATCATACTTACAACCTTATCAGGCATATCCACGAACGCTTCACCCAGTACGGCATTGAACACCCTGACATCTATTGACTGTGAGAGCATATCTATCAGACCGTCTCCCCATATATTCCCGGTGTATCCCTCAAAAAGAACGAGGTTGATGGGCACAGAAAGAACTACAGAAACCAACCCCATGACTGTAGCGCTGGCCAGAACATGGTATATATCTTTTTTATTTCCCCTGGGGTAGATACGACCGATAACCAAACCTATACCGACACTGACAATAGCATACCAACCGGGCGCCATCCCATACAATCCGCGAACTATACTGCAGGCAGCTCCTGTTCCTGCGCCCGCAATAGGTCCCATCACTATCGCGCCAATAATCGTTCCAACCGAATCAAACCAGATCGGAAGAGACAGTTCAGTGCTGAGCATACCGCCGAGTAGATTTATGACCGAACAGACCGCAATCAACAAAACATATTTGAGTACTTTCACGTAGTATACCTCCCGAAAATCGGTATATGCTTTCTTTTATAAGTCAACAAAACTACATAATTTCTTTCGAATCAAGAACTATTGTGAACGGTCCCTCATTCACCAATGAAACCTTCATATCCGCGCCGAATTTTCCACTTTCAACCTTTGGCACTACATCACTGCATTTATCACAAATATAGTCATATAATTCCTCTGACATCTGCGGATTTCCGGCATCGGTGAAACTCGGTCTGTTGCCTTTTTTGCAATTTGCATATAAAGTGAATTGCGATACCAAAAGCAGACCTCCATCCACATCGGCAAGCGACAGATTTGTTTTGCCGTTTTCATCATCAAATATACGAAGCTTTGTCATTTTATCAACCATCTTATCTGCCACTTCTTTTGTATCATCCTGTCCGATACCTATAAGGACCAAAAATCCTTTGTCTATGCTTCCGACAGTTTTTCCGTCGATATCCACTTTAGCTTCAGATACAACCTGAATCACGAATTTCATTATTCATTTACCTCCGCTTGTTTTTCTTTATTCTTTGATCTTTTTCTGATAAAAAATGCTATCTTTTCACGAACACTATGATATATCCAAGCAAGCAATACAGTCAGAATAAAACATATAATCGCGTATGTAATTCCGCCTTTTGACAAATAAGGTATGTATAAAAGTGATATCATCGGAATTCGCATCAGGATAGACACCTCAAAAAGATGTTCCCCAAACCATCTGAATATAATATCCGGAAACGGAAGAAGATACGATATCAGAACAACTCCCATACAAAAGAAAACCGTCGCTATCAAAAAGCCTGTGTTTTTGTAATTTGCTTTTGTGAAGTATCTGATGTAGTAGGTTGCAACAACCATAACAACGGTTATAACCAAATACCTGATCCAACGTGAGACTCCTCTCACTTTCCCGGTATCATCAACCCCGCAAATTTTCAGTATCCTGTCTTTATTAATAGAGAAAAAAACACCGAAAATATATGCGCTTATGGTGTTGTAATAATAATCAGGAGTTGTGTAAATCAAAACCGCAACTAACCCTGCGGTTAATAGGCATAGAAGAACAAACGCCACTATGTTTCTTCTTTTTTCACGCTCATCTGTCTCTGCATTTTTTTTGAAAAATACATCCGCTATCATCCATGAAATCCACGTAATAATATACAGACATATGATAACAAAAATATACCAGTTACTGTTGCCAAGATTCAACCACGCGACCAGAGATAATCCGAACTGAGCAGGGGTGAAAGGAATCCCCAAAAGAAGATCCATAACAGCAAAAAGCAATACCGCAGGAATATAAATCGCAAAAACACCAAGCACTCTTTTGAGCGGTATTCTTTTCACATAAGACATTCCTTTTGTCCTGATTGATTCCATCACACCGTAGCCTGAATAAAACAAAAATGTCGCGACCATCAGCTGTGACAATGAGCTCAATAACCACTCAAGGCGGGGTGCCAAATCCATGTATGTACGCAAGTGGCTCACAAAAACAATGATTATAAATATACCGTTTACACAGGCAGTCGCTTCCTTTGTAAGAAACTTATACGATATATCTTCTGTGTTTTCTTTCATGTGTTCACCCCTGTCAAATCAGGATCATTTTTCTATATTTTTTCTTAAAAAGCTGCTACGCTCGAATCGTGCGCAGACATTTTCCATCTCCTACTTTCATCCAAAAAGCTTTTTAACATCTTTTTTCCATCCGGCGTCAATATTGATTCGGGATGGAACTGAAGTCCGTATGTAGGATCCGATATGTGACTGACCGCCATCACTTCACCGTCAGCTGTTTTTGCAGTTATCCTCAGTTCTTTCGGAATAGTATTCACGTCAGCTGCCAGAGAATGATATCTGCCAACCTGCGCTTTTTCCGGAATACCGGCAAAAATAGGACAAGATGTATCAAACTCCGTCTCTGACTGTTTTCCATGCATAATCTTTCCCGCATATGTAACCGTTGCGCCGAATGCTTCACAGATTGCCTGGTGTCCGAGACATATGCCGAGCATCGGAATTTCACCCGAAAGCTCCTTCACGCAATCTATACAAACTCCGGCATCGGACGGCTTCCCCGGTCCCGGCGAGAGAACAACCGCAAGCGGATATATTTTTCTGATATCATCAGGTGTTATCGCATCATTTCTGACAACCTTTATGTCGCTGTCAAGCTCACCTATCATCTGGTACAGATTGTATGAAAAACTGTCATAATTATCAATTAAAAGAATCATAGACTACCCCCTTGTCTGATTGCTTCCAACACGGCTTTTGCTTTGTTTTTGCACTCTTCATACTCAGTTTCGGGAACGCTGTCGTATACTATTCCCGCACCGCTTCTGACAAAGATTTTGCCGTTTTTCTTGTAAGCAATTCGTATCGCTATACAGGTGTCCATGTTTCCCGTAAAGTCAATGTATCCTATCGCGCCACCGTAGATACCGCGTTTATTTTTCTCAAGATCGGCAATAAGCTGACACGCCCTGATCTTCGGAGCTCCTGAAAGTGTTCCCGCGGGAAGCACCGCCTCTATCGCAGACAACGCATCCTTATCATCGGCAATCTCTCCACGCACAGTGGAACCGATATGCATAATATGCGAATAACGCTGTACTTCTCTGAGTGTTTCAACTTCTACGGTTCCGAATTTTGATATCCTTCCGAGATCATTTCTTCCGAGGTCAACCAACATGTTGTGCTCGGCAAGTTCTTTTTCATCAACCAAAAGCTCTCTTTCGAGTTCCTCATCCTCCTCAGGCGTAGCCCCTCTCTTTCGGCTTCCCGCAAGAGGAAATGTGTGCAAAATTCCGTCTTCAAGCTTCACCAACGTCTCCGGAGAAGCGCCGGCAACCTCCATATCCGTCCCCGAAAAATAAAACATATATGGCGACGGGTTGATAGTACGAAGCACTCGATATGTGTCAAGTAAGCTTCCTTCAAAAGGAGCACTCAGGCGGTTCGATAAAACAATTTGAAAAATATCCCCTTCGCGGATATAATCTTTCGCCTTTTCTATCATTTCGCAGTATTCTTCTTCTGAGAAAAGATAGTTGACATCACCGGTAATCTTTCCGCTGCAGTCAGCTTTTTTCTCTCCTGTTTTCAAAAGCTTTTCCATGTTTTTCAGCTCGACTACTGCATGGTTATACTGCGTTTCGATATCGTCAAAGCGAATATTTGCTATAAGTATGATTTTCTGTCTGACGCTGTCAAAAGCAATCACTTTGTCAAAAAGCATCAGATCCAAATCCTTGAATCCTTCTTCATCCTCAGAAGTATTTTTTGTAGTAGGCTCATAGTAGCTCAGATAATCAAACGAAAAATAACCTACCAAACCTCCCGTAAAAGGCGGCATACCCGGTATTTTGGGGCTTTTGTATTTATCAAGAACGCTTCGCAAATAAGCTGACGGATCATCTGTCTCGAGTGATATGAGCTCACCCGCCTCTATTTTTCCGTCAACACAGCTTATCGCAAGTTTGGGATCATAACCCAAAAATGTGTATCTGCCCCAGTTTTCACTTGCCTGAGCTGATTCGAGCATATAACAATGCTTAGAGATATTTTTGAGAATACGCATCACTTCAATAGGCGTCGTAAAGTCAGAAAGAATCTCCATCGCAACAGGAGCTATATCGTACTTTCCCTCCGCAGCTATCTCTTTGATCGTATCTATCTCAGGATAGATTTTTGCTTTCATTTTTCTGTTTTCCCCCTAAAATCGAAATTACCTACTATATTTTATGAAATTATATGTGATTAGTCAAGTCATTTTTCCTTGTAAATCACACTGTTTTGTAGTAGAATGAAACCATCTTCAGAAAACGGAGGCATTGCGTATGGCTGACTACATCTGCAACCCCTTTTTACCGATTGACGAATATATACCTGACGGTGAACCACACGTTTTCGGGGACAGAGTCTATCTGTTTGGTTCACACGACAGCGAGGGCGGATACACGTACTGCATGGAGGACTATGTAGTTTATTCTGCGCCTACCGAAGATTTAACTGCATGGAAGTATGAAGGCGTGAGTTACCGCGCCGAGCAGGATCCCGACTACGGAGAGCGAAAATATATGTATGCTCCCGATGTGGTAAGGGGCAATGACGGAAATTACTATCTGTATTACGGTCTCGCCGGAGACTACGGTCAGGGAGGATACCTGGGACCGATAAGCATTGCCGTCAGCAACAAACCTCAGGGACCGTACGAGTATCTCGGATTCGTGAGAAATCCTGACGGTTCACCTATGAACAAATATGTTTGCTTCGATCCTGCCGTAATCAATGACGACGGCGTTATCAGACTGTACTACGGCACACGATACGGGTACGAAGAAGATGATGATTTCCTCACAAACGGCAGACTTGAGGACGAGATGGAGATGTTCGGTAGAACCCGCGAAGAAATTCTCGCCTACAAAGACAGTATAAACGGCCCGAATGTCCTAGTGCTCGAAGACGATATGCTGACGGTAAAAGAAGCGGCAAAACACATAATTCCATACAAAGTTAAGGGAACTGATTTCGAGGGACACGAGTTTTTTGAAGGAAGCTCAATCAGAAAAATAGATGATAAGTATTATTTTATATATTCTTCCTGGTTAAATCACGAACTTTGCTATGCAATCAGCGATAAACCGGATGAAGGATTCAGATACGGTGGCACGATAGTATCAAACGGCGATATCGGCTTGAACGGAAGAAAGCCTGAAGACCGACTGAACACTACCGGGACAACACATGGAAGCATAGAAAAAATAAACGGACAATGGTATGTTTTTTATCATCGCCAAACACATAAATCAGATTACAGCAGACAGGCTTGCGCAGAAAAAATAACCATAAAGTCTGACGGAAGTATAGATCAGGTCGAGGTTACAAGTTGCGGATTAAATGAAGGTCCGCTCCCAGCCACAGGAAACTATCCCGCTGTCATCTGCGCAAATTTATCCGACAATCACATGCCCCATGTTTCTAACTGTTTTATAAATGATAACTGCCCAAATGTAACTCATTTCGAAGAAGACAGATTCATTGGAGAAATCGGTGATGGTACGCTGATAGGATACAAATATTTTGCGTTTAAAAATGCAAAAAAAATATCTGTTATTGCAAGAGTAGAAACTGCGAATAATAAGTTTATATCAAACTCACCCGAAAGAATTGACGAACGAAGTGTTCTGCCCGAATTCAAAAGACGGATTAAAGAAAAAGAAGAAAAAGAATACAGCAATAATTCTCTTGAATTAAGACTTGATCCTGACGGAGCTTCCATAGGGAGAATAATTATATCTGAAACAGATGAT
>JAIKWQ010000168.1 GCA_024684535.1 Eubacterium sp.
GACATGCCCGGAGCAGAAGAGATAACATCAGATACAAAACCTATACCTGATGTAAATCCTGTTCCTTCAAAATCATTGCAGCATGTTCCGTCGCTTAATCTTCAGCCTACGACGGTTCCTGAACCACAGCCTGCACCTGAATCGGCGCCTATAGCACAATCCGAGCCTGCAGTTTCTGCAAATGAGACTGCGCCTGAGACAGTACCGGAGCCGGCTGTTCAGCCTGAACAGGATAAACAGGAAGAAGACGTAATGGCAGCGTTCACACACGAAGAGCCTGAAAGCGTGCCATCCATACCTGCACCGGAACCGGTTAATGTACCTGTTGAGCCTACACAAACTACACCAGCTTCTGTTGATACAAAGGAACCCGTTCCTGACAAGACTATGGTTTTACCTGACGTCAAAGCAGTTGATAAAGAAGCTATGCGTCAACAGGAAAAATATTCTGAAGAGCAGAAAATGCAGATTCTCAATGCTGAAACCATCAATCTCGGTGAAGCTGTGGAAGCTGTCAAAAAAGCTGAAAGTGAAGCTCTGGAGGTACCTGACGCGCCTGAAGAATTTGAATCTCTTGACGTTGATAATGCGCCACAGAATTCCAAATCAGCTCAGGGGCTTGATACAATTCTGAAAAATATGAATATCGGAAAGAAAGACGATGAAACCGAAGAAGACCCCTTCGAGTTTCTCGGATCGGTGGATGATTTTTGATGAATAATCTAAAGAAAATAGGAATGAAGACGCATGCGATATTTGCAGCCGTCTTCATTCTTCTTATAGCAATAGACCGTATAACAAAGCAATATGCCGCCACTCAAGTCATCAAGGGAGATGTCACAATTTGGGATGGTGTACTTAAGTTTAAATATCTTGAGAACAGAGGAGCCGCTTGGGGTCTTTTTGAGAACGCTTTTTGGCTGTTCTACATCGTGACATTCATCGTAATCATTATCATGGCTTATATGTATTCAAAGATTTCTTTTGACAAGAAGTTCCATTTTCTGAGGTTTTTGTTAATTATGCTTTGCGCAGGCGCTGTAGGAAATTTCATTGACAGGGCGCTGTATAAGTACGTAATTGACTTTATCTATATAGAATTCATAGATTTTCCTGTGTTTAATGTTGCAGATATTTATGTGACTGTATCAGTTCTTTTGCTTGTATTTGCGTTGTTCTTCATATACAACAAAGAACCGTTATTCGAAGCAAAAAAAGAGTCTCAGAATGATGAAAACATCGATTCTGTCGACAAAATGTCTGATTCTGAAAAGGAAGAAAACAACGATGAGCTCTGATTTACGTGAATTTATCGTAGAATCCGATCAGGATCAGCTCCGTCTTGATATTTTTCTGGGCGAACAGCTGGATATGACAAGATCATATATTCAAAAACTTGTCAAAAACGGCTGTGTCTCAATCAATTCAAAACCTGTAAAAAAGGCAGGAGAGAAGTTAAAATCCTCTGATTCTGTACAAATTGATATCCCTGAGCCTGAAGTTTTAAGCGTAGAACCCGAAAAAATGGATTTGAACATCGTTTTTGAGGATGACGATCTCATTGTAGTTGATAAACCAAAGGGATTGGTGGTACACCCATCGATTTCTACGCCAAATCACACGCTTGTAAACGGCCTAATGTATCATTGTGCTGATAATCTGTCCGGAATAAACGGTGTTATGCGACCGGGAATCGTTCATCGTATCGACAAAAATACTACAGGACTTCTTATTGTTTGCAAATCAGATGCTGCTCATACAGGATTGGCAAAACAATTTGCTGAACATACTATCACACGAAGATATTATGCAATAGTCTGTGACAATCTGAATACAGATGAAGGCACCGTCGATACATTTTTAGGAAGAAACCCAAAAGACAGGAAGAAGATGGCAGTATTCACTTCTGATAACGGTTCAGTTAAGCACGCTGTGACACACTACAGAGTTCTTGATCATCTGAATAACAGGTATAACTATATAGAATGTCGACTTGAAACAGGAAGGACTCACCAGATAAGAGTCCATATGTCTCATATTCATCACCCGGTACTTGGAGATGATGTCTATGGCGGAGCACGTCCCGGAGAGTTTTCAAAGCTCGAAGGCCAGACATTACACGCCGGAATTCTTGGTTTTACTCATCCTGTAACAAATCAATATATGGAATTTAAATCTGAGTTACCACAATATTTTGAGAACGTGTTAAACAAGCTGAAAAATAAATAAAATAAAGCAAAAAAAGCCCTTGACAAAACCGTGTATACAGGTGTAGAATGTTCTTACACGTCGCAATTACGGTTGTACACTTGTGTAGAACAATAATTCTACAATCGTGGTCGCAAGAAAGGAAACTTTTGTCAATGGCATCTAAGAACGAAGAAATAAGATTACATGAAGGTGAGCTCAATGTAATGGAGCTTCTTTGGTCTAATTCTGTACTTCAGGCAAAAGATATCGCCAAAATAATAAAAGAATATATCGGCTGGGAAAAGAACACAACATACACAGTCATCAAGAGGCTGATTGACAAGGGTGCCGTTTCCAGAGAGGATCCCGGATTTATGTGCAGGGCTATGATAACAAAAAAGGAAGTTCAGCGCATAGAGACTGAGTGCCTGTTTGATAAAATGTTCAACGGATCACTGACAATTTTCATTCACGATTACTTGAGCAACAAGAAGTTGTCTACGGAAGAGATAATCGAGTTGCAAAGAGTGATTAATAACAGGAAGCCTTGAGTGTGAAAATTCAGGCAAACGGTGAGAAGACTAACTCTAAAAAAGTGATAAATTATAAATTGCCCCTTGCATTTATTCGATGGAAGGGGTATAATTATATACAGAGCTCTCTTGGACAAACTCCAGTTTTTCAAAAAGACATTCATGGAGAATAACCAATATCCGCAATACGGCGGCTTAGCATAATCAGGAGGTTTAACTGGTATGGATAACAAGAAAATCACTTATCACGAACAAACAGACCGAGAAAACACAAAAAAGCTTCGCGAGGTCCTCGCAACTCTTCCGGGATTCTGTAGGGATTACTTCAGAGCTATGGAACCAAAATCATCTGCCAAAACCAGAATCTCATACGTGTATGACATCAGATTATTTTTCAATTTCCTATGTGAATCCAATCCTTACTTCAAAAAAATGGATGACATAACACGTATTACTCTCAGTGACCTCGAAAAACTCAATGCAGTCGATATTGAAGAATTCATGGAGTATTTGAAACTTTACGAGGATGAAAAAGGCATTACACATACAAACGGCGAACGAGGTCTCAAAAGAAAACTTGCATCGCTCAGAAGCTTTTTCAATTATTATTATAAACATGAAATGATTTCAACTAATCCTACAGTCATTGTCGACATGCCAAAACTCCATAAGCAGGAAATCACAAGACTTGATTATGATGAAGTTGCTGAGCTTTTGGATTATGTTGAGCATGGCGGCGATTCTCTAACAGGTATGAAAAAGACGTATTTCATTAAAAATAAGGTCAGAAATCTGGCACTGTTCACTCTCCTGCTTGGCACCGGAATTCGTGTATCTGAGTGCGTCGGACTTGATATCGAGGATATAGACTTCAAAAATGGCCGCATCCGCATCATACGAAAGGGAGGCAAAGAGGACTTCGTATACTTCGGCGATGAAGTCAGCTCTGCAATGTATGAATACTATGAAGAACGCTTGAAAATCCAGGCAAAAGCCGGTCACGAGCACGCATTTTTCCTTTCAATACAGAAAAGACGTATCACAGTCCAGGCTGTTGAGGACCTGGTTAAAGAATGCGCTTCACACGTAACCACAGTCAAACATATCACACCACATAAACTCCGAAGCACCTACGGAACGAGTTTATACCGCGAAACAGGCGATATTTACCTCGTAGCTGAGGTTTTAGGCCATAATGACGTAAATACAACAAGACGACACTACGCTGCGCTCGATGAAGATCGCAAACGTCGTGCCGCCTCAGCAGTTACTCTACGAAATGATTCCTGATAATAGTGTGATCAATTGTATAATGCACCTTAGTACTTGGCACATAATGAATTTATAACATTCTTTATGGTTTTGGTAGCTTTTTTCTGGAACGAACTGTCAGTCAGTTTTTTGTGATCCTTGTTACCGGTCAGGAATCCAAGCTCAACCAGGATTGCGGGTACCGTATTATTTTTTATAACATAGAATCCTGCAGTCCTGACGCCTCTGTCAACTGTTCCCAGCTTGGAAACCAGACTGCTGCACATTTTCTTAGCCATCGTACTGCTTTTCAGCCCTGCCTTGTTCTTTTTATTGTTATTAACTGAATAATACACCTCAGTACCGTTTGCTTTTTTGTTTTCTGCAGCATTCATATGAAGACTGATAAACATATTTGCTTTCACTTTTTTTGCGAATTTTGCTCTCGTATCAAGAGAAATAAACTCATCCGTCATTCTGGTCCAATATACTTTCGTGTCTCCGTTATTTGATTTGAAATACTTTTTCATAAGCGTATATATCATTTTCAGATTCAAATCTTTCTCATTAACTTTTTTGTAAACCGCTCCGTTATCAAATCCGCCATGACCGGCATCCAGGATCACGATATGTTTGTATATTTTGTTCGGCGCCTTCATATCAACAACAAAATATTTACCTGATTTATAGATTTTGTACCCCTGCAGAGATTTGGTATCCACTGTAATCACCGTATTTCCCGAAGAACTCTTGCTGACTTTAACCTTTTTTATTTTATTGTTATTGATAATAATCGGATGAGCCTTGTAAAAACTTACATAATTCCCTTTGATTATAATCTTAAAGCGTTTTTTGTAGCCAACCGCATCATAACACTCAATATTTGATACTTGGTCCAAAAATACGCCCTCAGGTCTGAGTATTGACAGGGAATAATTCTTTGTTTTACCTGTTTTTTCACTGTAATCCCACATCAGATTAAGCACAAGTTTTTTGCTTGATGTTGTGTATGTAAACTCCGTTGTATCTTCACAATTAAATACAATCTTTACAGTATTATCCTTGGAAGTAACCGTCATATCCTTCACGATTTCACCAAATTTGTTAAAAAGTGTTGAAGAAAGCACATACTCAGAAGAAGGCATTGTAACTGTTATAACCTTCTTTTCCCTAGAAACAGTTGTTTTATCAAATGAACTCTGGAGATCACCCGTGAAAGTCAGTTTAACCGAACCAACATTATCTGAAATCTTCTTGTACTTACCTGTAGCTTTATATATCTGATTGATTTTGGATGATGCCTCAGGGGCGTCAGTTGTCCATTCAAAAAAGCTATTGTTCTGAATATAATAAAGCTTCTCAGATGCCGACCAAAGACTTGTACAGTCAAGACCTGATAACAAATCCGCAACCCTAATACAAGGCATAGGATCCTCACCATTTTTAATTATTGTTTTAGTTGACTTGTTCATGTTAACCGTAGTCTGAACACCTTTTTTTACTTTTACATATGAAGATTCACCCGACTTGAACGAAATCGATGTGGAAATGTCATCATTTACAGCACTAAACTCTCCTGATTCAGCATTAAATGACACCTCGAAGCCAAACAACTGACCGAGAATATCAGATGCAGATGCATACATAGAACCATCAAGTTTAATTATATCCATAGAATTCAACGTAATCTTTTTGTGATTATACATTGCTTTTGCACGAATCCCGGTATAATTATGAGTTTCGCCGTCATAGAACAACTCATATGGTTCATCATCGGATTTTGAATCTGCTGCTGCACTTTGCTTTCCAATTATCAAAAATGAAAATGCAGAACAAAACAAAAAACTGAAAACGAACAATTTTGCAATTCTTTTTCTTTCCATATTTCTGACCCCCATAGAATAAATAATGCTTAGCAGTCACCCAACAAATACTATAATAAATACCTGAATTGACAAAAACGTGTCATGAAAAAAATTCTACCTGCGTAGACAGGTAGAATTTATGACTTTTATAAATACACCGGGACGTATATCATTTGCAGCTGTTTGTGATTGGCATCAATAAGTATCTGCCCTCCCTGATATAATCAGACGACAAACCATTCATACGAACAATCTGAACCTTGTACTCAGGAGCAGACATATGCGAATACTCCGATGAATACTTTGAGCTAAGTCCGTCCAAAGTATCGCCGGCATGTACAAGAATCACTTCATAACCGCTTACTTCGTTTGCATCACCACTGTCAGCGGATGCGTGTGATGAAAAAAGCATAAACGCAAATATGAATACAATCATAAAGATTGCTGCAAATGCAAAAATCA
>JAIKWQ010000180.1 GCA_024684535.1 Eubacterium sp.
CGATTTATAACAACAAATGCAAGAGGCAGAAACATTAAAAAAGCCGTAAACAGACTTGCCGGAAAAATGCTTGATCCCGGAGAAGAAATGTCGTTTCTAAATGTCTTGTATGACGACTCCGACGGTGAAATATACGAGGAGAGCGGAGGCTTTCTGGAGAATCAGGTTGTACAGGTAGAAGGCGGCGGAATCTGCCAGGTGTCAACAACTGCGTACGGGGCATTTTTACGGGCCGGAATCATACCGGTCGAGAGACATCCCCACACCTGCAGGGTGCCATATGCGCCGATGGGGCTTGATGCTGCACTTGCCATCGGAACAAAAGATATGGTTATAAAAAACACTCTTAAACAACCTATTTTTATACAGGCATATGTGAAAAAACAGTGGTTATATATAAACATTATTTCAACTAAAAATGCGACCAAAGGATATACTTATATTCCGAGAGTAAAAGCGGATAAAAAGAACCTGACTGCGGAATCATTTTTGGACGTAAAGAAAAAAGGTAAAAAAATAAAAACAATTAAGCTTTCCGAAGACTCATACAAGAAAGTCTCGGGATGATGTAAGGAGGAAACTGATGTCTGAACAAATCCTGTCGATAAAAAATCTCTCAGTTGAGATTTCACAGGGACCGACAGAGGAACCGAAAAAGATTTTGAAGGGCATAGATATGTCCGTAAATGAGGGCGAGACGCACGTCCTGATGGGACCTAACGGCGCCGGCAAATCAACACTCGGTTATACGATTATGGGAAACGATAAATACGAGGTGACGGAAGGGAGTATCACGTTTGACGGTGCTGACCTTTTGGATATGAACGTGTATGAGCGCGCGAAGGCCGGAGTGTATCTGTCGTTTCAGAACCCGCTTGAGGTCCCGGGAGTCACGCTTGCGAACTTCATCCGTACCGCGAAGGAGCAGGTGACCGGTGAACGAATCAAACTCTGGGATTTCAGAAAAGATCTGAAAGCGAAAATGGCGCTTCTTGATATGGATGAGTCGTATATGGACCGCGACTTGAATGTCGGATTTTCGGGTGGAGAGAAGAAAAAGTCGGAGATACTTCAGCTTCTGATGTTGCGACCGAAACTTGCAATTCTCGATGAGACGGATTCGGGACTTGATGTAGACGCGGTAAAAACTGTGTCTGAGGGTGTCAAAGCTTATCAGAAAGAAGTTGGCGGAGCGCTTATCATCATTACACACTCGACCAGAATTCTCGAGTCACTTGATGTTGACTACACGCACGTGCTTGTGGACGGACAGATAGTCGCAAACGGGGATGCTAGCTTGGTTGATGAGATAAACGAAAATGGATTTGAAAAATATATCGGATAAGAAACTATAGGATGTGAACTGATGGCAGAAAAAACATACGTCGATGACATCGACAGAGAACTGTATGATTTTCGAAATATAGAAACCGAGGAGAATACCGAAAGGTTTGAATCGGGGCTTACGGCTGATATTGTCGAAAAAATTTCCTCCGAGAAAAATGACCCGGAGTGGATGAGACAACACAGGCTTGAGTCACTGAAAATCTACAATCAGATAAGTATACCAGAGTGGGGACCGCCGATAGACGGCCTCAATATGGATGATATTTCTACTTATGTGAAGCCGAAGACAAAAATGCACGCTGAGTGGGATGAAGTTCCGGAGGAAATCAAGGATACATTTGAAAAACTCGGAATTCCGAAAGCGGAGCGTGAGAGTCTCGCGGGAGTTGGAGCTCAGTATGATTCAGAGCTTGTGTATCACAATGTAAAAGAAGAAGTTGCGCAGGCGGGAGTCATTTATACCGACCTTGAAAGCGCTATGCATGGTGAGTATGCGCAGATGATCGAGGAGCATTTCATGAAGCTTGTGCCTCCGACGGATCACAAGTTTGCGGCTCTGCATGGAGCGGTTTGGTCAGGTGGTTCTTTCGTGTACGTCCCACCGGGCGTTTCGGTTGAGATTCCGCTTCAGTCTTACTTCAGGCTCAATGCACCCGGTGCGGGACAGTTTGAGCACACGCTTATCATAGTTGATGAGGGAGCGGACTTACACTTCATAGAGGGATGTTCCGCACCCAAATACAATATAGCAAATCTTCACGCCGGATGCGTGGAGCTCTACGTTGGCAAAAATGCCAAGCTCAGATATTCTACTATAGAAAACTGGTCGAAGAATATGTACAATCTCAACACGAAAAGAGCAGTTGTTGAGGAGGGCGGCGTGATGGAATGGGTTTCCGGTTCATTCGGGTCCCACGTATCGTATCTCTATCCGATGACAATCCTCAAAGGTAATGATTCGAGGATGGAGTTTACGGGAATAACTTTCGCCGGAGCAGAGCAGAATCTCGACACAGGAATGAAAGTAGTTCACACCGGAGAGAGGACGACATCGGCTGTGAGCACGAAGTCAATCTCGAAAAGCGGTGGAATCAGTACATTCAGAAGCGCTGTGGTTGTCGGTAAAAATGCCAAGAAAGCTAAATCAACGGTATCATGTGCTTCTCTGATGCTTGACAGGGTGTCAAGATCGGATACGATTCCTGCGCTTGATGTCAGAACTGATGATGCTGATATCGGCCACGAGGCGAAGATAGGAAAAATCAGCGATGATGCGATTTTTTATCTGATGTCGAGAGGAATCAATGAAGAAGATGCGAGGTCGATGATAGTGAGTGGTTTTGCGGATAGTGTGTCGAAGGAGCTGCCGCTTGAGTACGCGCTTGAGATGAATAATCTGATCAGGCTGGAGATGAAGGGTAGTATCGGTTAATCATAAACTAATAATGATGAGGAAAACAAATGAAAGAAACAATTAATAAGTTACCATCTATAACATGGAACTGGCTCAAGATGAACCAAGTTGACCTTGATGTGCCGGATGAGATTGTCAAAAACAAGGAGCTTGTACTTGGCGCGGCATCGGGGGAAGCTGAGATAGTTGCGCCGGAGATGGCGGGGGCCAGGGAGCAGGATATCAAGATTTCGGTGAATACAGATGAAAATCGTACGATTGTTATAGATTTTGCGTCGGAGGGTAGCGGTTTTATGAAAGTGAGGACTTCTGCCGAGATAGCAAAAGGCGGTACGCTTAAGCTTGTGGAGGTTTTCAGAAACGGCGAGGATTATGGAATAACCGACAGGATAGATGTGAAAGCTGCTGAGAAGTCGGGGTTTGAGCTGGTGCAGATTTTCATAAGAGGTAAAGAGACATATTCTGATGTGAAGGTTGATTTGGAGGGGCAGGCAAGCGCTCTGAAGATAGATACGGCATATCTGACAACTGGCGACAACTTGCTCGATATCAACTACGAAGCCAATCATATAGGCGAAATGACATTGTCTGACATCTCGGTTATGGGTGCGCTTTGTGACCGGGCTGAGAAGCGATTCAGAGGTACCATAGATTTTAGGAACGGCAGTATCGGAGCGAAAGGAAATGAGATAGAAAATGTCCTTGTGCTCGATTCTGATGTTGTGAACAAAACAATTCCTGTTATTCTGTGTGCCGAAGAGGATGTCGAGGGTAATCACGGTGCTACGATAGGAAAACTTGACAAAGAAAGCTTAGATTATATGATGTCCAGAGGACTCAGCGAGGAAGTCATCAGAGAGATGATGAAGACGGCGTACATCATTTCGGCGCTGAAAAATCTCCCTGACGAGGAATTGAGAGAAAGAATTCTGAAGGAAGAAGGACTTATCTGAAGATATGAATATTAACACGGTTAGAAATGATTTTGAGTTTTTCAGAGCGATTGACAGTTGGGAGGGCGAGCCCGGTACGGCTTATCTTGACAATGCTGCCACTACGCAGAGACCTGATGTGGTTTTGCAGGCTGTGGAAAACTTCTATAAAACAGTAAACTCAAACCCGCTCAGGGGACTGTACAAAATCAGCCTTGAAGCGACTGAGGCGTATGAAAGAGCCAGAAAAAAGGTGTCTCAGTTTATCGGAGCAAAGCGCCCCGAGGAGATCATTTTTACTAAAAATGCTACGGAAAGTCTGAATCTGGTGGCATACAGCCTATGTGAAAAATGTGTCGAAGAGGGCGATGAAATCGTTATAACCATAGCGGAGCACCATTCGAATATGCTTCCTTGGAGAATGCAGGCAAAGAGGCGCGGTGCTACAGTAAAATATATCAAACCCGATGAAACAGGATATTTTTCTGAAGATAATATCGTAAATTCTCTGTCTGAGAAGACAAAAATACTTGCGATGACACATGTTTCAAACGTGTTCGGAAGAGAAAACGACTTAAAATCAATTGCAAAAATTTGCCACGACAGGGGCATTTTTCTTGTGGCTGACGGATCTCAGTCGGTGCCGCACGCGAAAGTAAATGTCACTGATTTGGATGTTGACTTCCTGGCTTTTTCTGGACACAAGATGCTTGGGCCTATGGGAATAGGCGTTCTGTACGGAAAATATGACCTTTTGAATTCCATACCGCCGTTTCTCGGAGGCGGAGAGATGAT
>JAIKWQ010000023.1 GCA_024684535.1 Eubacterium sp.
AATCCACGGACCTTTCCACTGAGCATATAATTTCATATTACCATTAATTGTTATTTCTTGTTCATCCTTATAAGAATTACCTGAATTATCAGCTTTTGTATTCCAACCGACAAACGTATAACCATCTCTTGTAAACTGATTTTTATCAAGCTTAACATTCACGCTATTATCTTTTGTCCAAGGTACTATATGATCAACCATCGAACCCGTACCGCCATTCGCATCAAACGTAATTGTACAAGTCCCAACGCGTGGAGAAGAACCGCCACCGCCTGTTGAAGGTGCATTGTATTTGCAAATCTTAGCATATCTCTTTATGATACCATCACTCAAGTATTCTTCATTTGCCAACGACCAAGCATCACTATCATTGTCTTTTTCCTGTGCCTTAAGAGGACCGGGCACAACCGTACCGCCAATTGCAGAACACGACTGACCATCTTTATCAACACCAGCTGTTGCGAGTATCTCCGCATCTGTCACACCAGATGATACCGTCACGTTACCACGAATACCATGACCACCCGGCTGATTTTCGAGAGGATCAGCATTAGGATTTTTAACACCGGCTCCGTCTCCGCCTATTGCCTTGACCGTCGGTGAACCTCCTGTGATCTTAAGTCCATCCTCACTTGTAGTAAAGATTCCATGTCCGCCGTACATACCTTTACTATCTGTATGAACTATTCCATTTCCACCGGTCGCTTCAACATTTGCTGTCCCACTAATCTCAATGGTGCCACCATAGATGCCATGTCCTTTAAATCCTATGATATCACCTGTGGCATCTCCACCAGTTGCCGTGACATTTCCACCTGAGATAGTTATTCTTCCTGAATCACAGCCTCCAATACCACATCCGCTACCACCTCTACTACTTGACGAAGACTCCACGGTTGATTTTGCGTTAATCGTTCCACCTGAAATAGTAATATTTTCAAACGAACCGTTATTTCCGGCACCAATTCCAGCTCCACTAGATTTTACAGTACTCTGAGTCTCATTAGAAAAAGCTGTCGTTTCAGCCGTAACATCACTATTGATAATCTTAATTCTTTAAATCTTTTTTCAGTATATCAGTGAAAAATGCGCTGCCCCAGAGGATTGCCCACAGCCACCATATGATAAGCATACGCCAGTCAGCGGTAATCCCGAGTGAAGACAGCCCGCTGATTCCCTCAATCACGCCGAAGACTACTGCGTTTACCGCAACAAAGCTTGAGAACACGCCAAATGGTCTGGTGTCCAAATCAAAAATCTGAATAAACGCTACAAAAAGATACGTGAATCCGAACATTGTTCGGTTCTCCCTTCTGAATTTCAGGTTTTTCTTAATGATAACGAATTTTCAATATGAAGTCAAGCGGGCATTGATTTTCTATGTTTTTATTGAAATTCCCCGAAAAATGTGCTATTCTTAATGTGTTAGGGAGTTTTTTGAATAGCAATCAGGGGGTGCGTATATATATATTATTCAAGTTTTGGTATTCTTTCATTTATACTGATTCTGATTATAAATAAAGATTATTTCAGAAAACAGGAGGTTGAGGAACCTACTTTATCGGGTAGCCGATATAACCAGTTTATTATTAGTGTGCTTATGTTTATTCTGGCGGATGTGCTGTGGGGTTATTTTTTCGCAAAACACATCTTATATTTGGTTTACTTTGATACCGCGATGTTTTTCCTTGCCATGGTAACGAGTGTTCTTTTGTGGACACGTTTTGTGGCTGTATATCTGGGGAAAGAAAGGCTGTTCAGCAAAATACTTATCGGCGCAGGGTGGACAATCAGTGTTTCTGTTTTAATTGCTGTTATTGTAAATGCTTTCGTACCTATAATATTCTATTTTGATTCCGATGTTAATTATTTTCCTAAGTACGGCAGATATGTCATGCTCGCCATGCAGGTTTGTTTGTTTTTTGCAACAGCAGTATATACATTTATTGTTGCGAGAAAAACTCAAGGTGAAAAGAGGAGTCACTATAAGGCTGCAGGTTATTCGGGACTTATAATGACAGTTTTCATAGTCCTTCAGGAAGCATATCCGCTTCTTCCTCTCTATTCGATAGGTCTGCTTATCGGAACATGTATGATACATGTTTTTATCGCTGAGGCGAAAAAAATAGAGTATGCGGTTGAACTTTCCAAAATCAAAAAAAGAGTCGAGCGTGAGCATAAAGTTGCAGTAAATGCCACGAAAAAGCAAATAACGTTCGGACGTATCGCAGAGAGTTTGGCTTCAAACTACGATTTGGTCTACTATGTTGATGTCAAAGACGGATCTTATATGGGATACACAACAAATGCTGCTTACGGACATCTTGAAATCAGCAGGTCGGGGGATGATTTTTTTGTTGATTCGCTCAAGAGAATTTCGAAAATCATTTATGAGGATGACAGGGAAAATGTGATAACAATTCTTAACAAAGATTATCTGATGAAAATGCTTGAGAATCAGAAAAAGGTTGATGCCAGATACAGAATGATTGTAGACGGTGAACCGCAGTACACAAGAATATCATTCAGATTATCAAGGAGCAAGAAACACTTCACTGTTGCTATCGAGAATGTTGACGCCGAGATGAGAAGGCAAAAAGATCAGCAAAAGCAATTGAATGCTGAGAAGAGGCTTGCAAGACGTGATGAATTGACAGGAATTAAAAATAAAACTGCTTATTCTGAGTTGGAAGAAACAATCCAAAGCAGTATAGATCGCAAGGAAAGGACATTACCTTTCGCAGTAGCTGTGTGCGATGTCAATGACCTGAAAAAGGTAAACGATACGGAAGGACATCAGGCGGGAGATGAGCTTATCAAGGCGGCTGCGAAGATGATTTGCGATACATTTACGCACAGTCCCGTATACCGTATAGGTGGAGATGAGTTTGTCGTGTTCCTGCAGGGAGATGACTTCAACTCAAGAGAAGAGCTCGTGGGAAGAATGCGAGTAAATGTAATGCAGAATAATATCAAAAAATCAGGACCGGTTATTGCGATAGGAATATCAGAATACGATCCGAAAAATGACAGAAGGGTTACAGATGTCTTTGAGCACGCGGATAATCTGATGTATGAAAACAAAAAAGAATTAAAAGCTATGCAATAATTAAAGACAGCAGTAGGAGCAGATAAAGCATGTTTACAATGATTCTAAAAATGTCCGCAGTGACACTTTCATATGTTGCGCTTTCGGGTATTATCTGGTGGTTGACCAGAAATCGAAAATTGAAAGTAACAGACAAAGTTTTTATAGGTTTGGTTTACGGTTTGTGTTCTGTTGCATCAACACACTACGGTGTTGACTATGGCGATATGATGTTAAATGTCAGGGATATAGGACCTCTTGCCGCCGGTTTATTCTTTGATCCTGTTTCCGGTTTGATAGCAGGTTTGATAGGTGGTATTGAGAGGTTTATAGTCGGAGAATTTTTCGGCATTGGTGCATACACACGTATCGCATGTTCAGTATCTACGTGTCTTGCAGGTGTGCTTTCTATGGTACTTGCGCTCAAGGTTTTCAAAGGAAAAAAACCATCGCCGTTCTATGCATTTTTCATGGGTGCGGTTATGGAAGTCTTCCATATGTATGTTGTGTTTGGCACGCACAGATCGGATATGCATATGGCGTTCAAAGTTGTGAAAACCTGCTCTATCCCAATGATTATTTTTACGGGGCTCGGTCTTGCGTTGTCTTCGGTTCTTCTTCAGGTGTGCTCGGGTGAGTGGAAAAATCCGTTCCGCAGAAAAAAGGAAGAGGATATGCCTGTTTCGGCAAGGTTTCAAAAATGGCTTTTTGCTGTGATATCGGGCGTTATCGTCATCAGCTTTTTGTTTACGTATGTGCTACAGACTCAGGCCGCGAATCAGAGAGCGGTGGGTGTGGCAGAACCTACTGAAATCTTTGAAGCCAGAGATCAACAGGCGTACGAGATTGGCTTCTCGTATATATTGATTTTTACGGTTATGTATGTTTTGATCTCATTTTTGGTTCACAAGATTGTGGTTAAAAATATAGAAATGATCAATACATCTTTGGGAAAAATCACTGACGGTAATCTTGATGAAGTGGTAGGTGTGCGCAATTCTTCTGAGTTTGCGACGCTTTCTGATGATATTAACCAGACGGTGGAAGCGCTCAAAGGTTATATAGATGCCGCGGAAAAACGTATCGAGCAGGAGCTGGAGTTTGCCCGAACGATACAGGAATCCGCGCTCCCGACAAACTTTGTTTTTCCGAACAGAAATGAATTCGAGTTGTTTGCGACTATGGATTCCGCGAAAGAAGTCGGCGGAGATTTTTATGATTTCTTCTTTGTTGATACTGACAAGGTTGCGCTGGTGATAGCGGATGTTTCGGGAAAGGGAATTCCTGCAGCGCTCTTTATGATGAGGAGCAAAACTGCAATCAGAACCTACGCTCAGACAGAGGGCTCGCCGGCAGAAGTTTTGTTCAAGGCGAACAATGCGCTCTGTGAAGGTAATGATGCGGAGATGTTTGTTACAGCCTGGATAGGTATAATTGACTTGAAAACCGGCGTGATGAAATGCGCGAATGCAGGACACGAATTTCCTGTTATCAGAAGGGCAGACGGGGATTATGAATACATAAAAGATAAACATACGCCGCCTCTTGCAACTATGGAGGGAATCAAACCGAAAGAGTATGAGCTTGAGATTGGCGTCGGAGATGAAATTTTTGTTTACACCGACGGTATCCCTGAGGCCATAAATGAAAAAGAAGAGCAGTATGATGCAGACCGACTTTTGGTTGCTTTGAACAAGACAAAAGATAAATCGCTTACGCAGATTTTGGCGTCAGTACGTGAGGATGTCAGGATTTTTGTCGGCGAGGCTGATCAGTTCGATGACATCACAATGCTTGCTTTCAGATACAAAGGCATTGACACCAACAAATAAAAAAGCTTGTATATTGTGAATAATTGTGGTATAGTGGACAGGTGTGGGCGTATTTTTGCGCTGTTTAACACTATGAAACCTGCGATTTATAAAAAGAATTAAAGGAAAAATGAGATGGACGAAAAAGATTTAGTCGGGGAAATGGCCGCGAGGAAAGCAATTGAACTTGTCGAGGCGATTGAGAGAGGTGAATCGGTTGACTTGAGCAGTTCCACAGATTCTACACTTGCTGCAAATGTTCAGGAAGTGCAGGCTGCAACTGAGGGATTCAGTGATTCTCAGCCGGAAGCGCCGGTTATGCCTGAAGCACAGCAGGAACCTGAAGTTGCAGATGAGGTCGAAACGCCTGAGGATTTATCGGATGAGGCTTCGGAAGAACAGGTTGAAGGCGAGGAAGGTGTCTTCGGTCAGCCTATAGTTAATCTTTCGCTTGACGATGAGGATCTCGAGGGTGAGCCTTCCGACGAAGAAGAGGAAGAAGGCGGCAAAAAGAAAAAGAAAAAACGCAAAAAGAGATTTGTGATTCTGGGAATCATATTTGGATTTCTGGCAGCTTCGTATCTCACATTTGTTTTTGCTCCGATTCCTTTTGTGCGTAAATGGAGAAACATTTACATAGAAACCGCTATGAGTACCAACTCTCATCAGTGGCTTGCAACCTGGTTTATACCGCACTGGATCATAGATGAGGTTATGGAGTCACTCAGGAAAGCGCGAGAGGAACAAAAAACTCTTGAGAGTAGCTGGAATGTCAGCTCTCCGTCTCCTACGCCTGAAGTGATTGTGGATCCTGTCGATGAATTTTTCGAGAAATACTGGGAACTTAACTCAAAGAGCTTCAGAAGTTATCTCGAGAAACATTCTATAGATACAAAGGAAGAGCTGCAGAATATCAAGTTCAAGGATCTTGATTGGAATATGAAACTCAAGACCAAGAAAAAAGACAAGATTCTGGCTTGTGATATCAAAAATAACCTCGTGCTCGTCGGAGTGGAGGGGTCAACATACGTAGGAAAACTCGCTATCGTGAAGGAACCCGAGCAGGTATGCTTAGGTAAGTCCAGATATTTGGGCTCGAAGGGCGAGATTATAGACGGCTTCGCGGAGAACTACAACGCGCTTCTCGCGATAAACGCCAGCGGATTTACCGATGTCGGCGGTCATGGAAGCGGAGGCGATGTCAAAGGAGCGCTTGTCATCGACGGTGTGGACTACGGAAAACAGAATATAGCCGATTCCAAATTCTTCGGAATGAAGAAAAAGACAAACAAGTTTTATATAGCAAATCCATGGAATGTGGATACGAGCAAATTCCGATGGGGAGTACAGTTCTTCCCGGCGCTCGTGGTAGACGGGAAGTGTGTTGTGGCCGGTACATACGGACTTGGAATCCAGCCGCGTACTGCGGTCGGGCAGGCCAAAGACGGAACATTCTATATGCTTATCGTAGACGGAAGGCAGATCGGATACAGTTTGGGATGTACGATGGAAGAATGTGCCAAAACACTGATAAAATACAAGGTGTATCAGGCGGCAAACTTTGACGGCGGAAGCTCATCGATTATGTGGTATGACGGTGAACAGATCACCAGATCATCTTCTCCTTCGGGATTCGGAAGATACCTGCCGGATGCGTTGTATGTAAGGAAAGCAAAAAAATAAAACGACAAAACAAAACTCCTGAAGAGATTATACTTCAGGAGTTTTTATTATGCTGTTTATTTCGGTCAAATTTTTATCAATATGCCTTTCAGGCTTTAACCTTGACTTTTACGGTTTTCTTTGAATTGCAGGCGGTAGTCTTTTTTGTTCCGCTATTCGGTGAACCGAATTCCTGAACCCAGTACCTGTAACCGCTTATTTCGAAGCAGGCGATTCCTACGCAGGTGAAGTCGCTGCTCAGCATATTTCTTCTGTGTCCCTGACCTTTGTAGCTCTCTTTGGTTTCTTTCCAACCTTTCATAACTGAGCTTACGCTTGTGTATCCTGCTGCGATGTTTTCACCCTTCCAGTTGAACGATGATGGGTACAGCGAAAAGCAGATTTTGCCGCAGGGGCGCGTGTGTGAAAAGCTTTTTGAAATCTCAGCAGCTCTGGTCATTGCAACTTTCTCCAAAGCGTAATCATATGATAGCTTTTTCAGATTCTTAAGTTTGACTTTTTTTTTCGAACCTTCTTTTTTGTAGTACCAGGCGTTCTTGCCGGTTCTGAAGCTGTTTATTTTTTTCAGCATAGAACGTGCTTCACTCTGATAATACTTTCCTTTAACCTTGACAGTTTTGGTTTTTGCTGTTGCCACTGCGGGTGAGGTGAAAGCGGATGCAAGTGCAAGCGTAAACACCAGAGACAGTGACATGACTTTCTTGGATAGTTTATTCATGTGAACCTCTCATTCCGGAACATGTGAAAAATGTTCCTATAAAAATCTACATGGGGAACGCCGATTAAGGCGTTTGCATAGCATTATTATACCATTCAAACGGTGTCAGGTCAAAGTTTAAAATAAATTTTTTCAAAAAATACTTGACCAGTCGTAGTATGTGTGGTATAGTATGATTGTAGTTGCTACGACAGACGTACCACGACAGGTAAAAATACAAACTAAGGAGTGCATCGCACTTCGGATTGGAGGGGAACCTATGATTAGCAGCGATGTTATACGTGGGTACAATGATACGATAATCCTGTACCTGCTACTCGGAGATCCGTCATATGGTTACGAGATCTCAAAAAACATCCGAAAAATCTCGGATGATAAGTATGTTATCAAAGAGACCACGCTTTACTCAGCGGTGTCTAGGATGGAGAGAAACGGTTACATCAAATCCTACTACGACGTCGGAGACAACGGAAAAAAGAGAACTTATTATCTGATTACAGATGAGGGCAGGGACTATTACAATGAAAAATGTTCCGAATGGAAACTGACAAAAGAAGTGATAGACCGATTTATTAACGACAACCTTACAGAAGAAAAGGAGGAGGTAAACAATGGATAGATTAAGAGAATACCTGAATCAACTCTTCGCCGGTGCCGGTGAATCTCCGGAAGTTCTGTATGCAAAGGCTGAGCTTCTTCAGATGATGGAGGACAAATTTGAGGGACTCCTTGAAGAAGGAAAAACCGAAGATGAAGCGGTAGATATCATTATATCGGAATTCGGAAATTTTGAAGAAATTGCAAAAGAACTTGGGATAGAAGATGTCATCGACGGAAAGCTGAATACTCCGAACAATAACGCCGGCAACACTCAGAACAATCAAAATAATACGGCAAATCCTGCTGGAGTTAAAGTTGTTCAGATGGCAAAAGAACAGATTATAAACTACATAAAGTTTGCAAAAAAACACGCTTGTATGGTTGCTACCGGAATTTCATGTTTCATACTTGCACCGTATTTTGCTTCGATATCCGATGATGTTTTGGAGCTTTTTGTCGGTCACAAACTGGCGGGAGTAGCAAGTTCGTTGGCATTTTTCCTCTTTGTTGCGCTCGGAGTAGTGCAGGTGATACTTGCGGCAAACCTTACCAAAAAATCGGGTAAACTCCATAAATGCGCGGTGAATGTTACGGAGGATGGCATAGAGGAGCTCAATGCACAGTCAAACAGTGTGAATTCATCTCAGGTGATTATGCTTGTGATAGGTATAGCGCTTTGTATTTGCGCGCCTGCTGCTTCAGCGCTCGGAGATGTTTTGCCGGGAATGTTGAGAATAGTCTTCTCGCCGGGAACACTTCTTTTTGCAGCGATGGGAGTGTACTTCATAGTATATTCTTCGAGTTTGAAAAATCGTTTGATCGAGCTTGAAAAAGGAATCAAAAACAGTAGCTATTCGGGTTACAATGCAGGATTTACAACGACGAATACAGCAGGAGATCCGACCGGTGGCGAACAGATAAACAGCATTCCTTCACCTGCTGAAAATAACTGGAACTATCAGCCGAAATCAAATATTCCGGTTTGGGCAATCATAGTGATTGTGATTGTGTGTGCAATCGGAGTCAGCTCGGTATTTACGTTTGTACCCGGAATTAACTCAGCGATAAATTCGGGCTCTGCCGGAGGTCAGTATGACGGAACGGAAAAGGTTAGTGCTTCTTCCGTAACGAGCTTTGATATCAATCTCGCTGCATCAGATGTCAACATCAACAAAGGAACAGGAAATGAAGTTATTGTTGAATATCATGGAACTTTTAATTCCAAGCCGACACTGAAGCAGGACGGAAGTAAGCTTGAACTCAAAGTCAATGACAAAAGTTTCAACCTGTTCGGAAACTGGAATAATGATGGTCAAATAACTATAACTGTTCCTGCGAACAAAGAAATTGCTTATGACTTTGAGATGGCAGCGGGCAATCTGAACGTAAATGATATAAAAATGTCAGATATGAAAGCAGAACTTGCTGCAGGAAACTACAACTTAAACGGTGGAAGTATATCAGGAAATGCCAAATTTGAGATGGCAGCAGGAAACCTGACGATAAGCAACACTCCTGTCGGAAATCTTGATGCTGAGTTGGCGGCGGGAGAGTTTAAGTATCACTTCAAGGACAAAAAAGAAGCAGATGAGTTCAACTTTGAACTTGATTGTGCGCTTGGAAACACTACATTTTTCGGAGACTCTTCTTCGGGAATTGCCAGCAAAAAGGCGGTAAGCGGCACAGGAAACAGGACTTTCAAGGTTGAAGCTGCGGCAGGAAGTGTTACCATAGACTAACTATTTCGAAGCATACAAGACATCAAATCCGATAAAATGGTTTATATTCGAATCATTTTATCGGATTTTTTTGTTGACCGTAACCTGTTTGAGTGTTATACTAGTGAATAGTATTGTTACTTAATAATAAGAAATAGAAAAGAGAAAGCAAAGTGAAAAAATGGCAGCGTAACGCGCCTTGTTGGTGCGGAAGTGGCAAAAAGTACAAAATGTGTCATCAGGAATTCGATGAGCGTATTTTTGCCTATGAAAAAAAAGGGCATGTCGTCCCTGACAGAAGCCTGATCAAAACCGAAAAGGACATAGAGGGAATCAAAAAAAGCGCGGTTATAAACATAGCTGTGCTTGACGAAATAGGAGAGAAAATCCACGCGGGGATGAACACGCAGGAAATCGACGACATAGTCGCGACGACCACCGCAAAAATGGGTGGAATTCCGGCAGATTTGAACTATGAGGGTTATCCGAAAAATGTATGCACGTCGATCAATGATCAGGTGTGTCACGGAATCCCGTCGAAAGATATCATTCTTCAGGATGGAGATATAGTAAACGTCGATTGCTCGACGATACTTGACGGGTATTTTTCGGATTCATCCAGGATGTTTATGATAGGCAATGTCAAGCCTGAGTGGAAAAAACTTGTAGAGGTTACCAAGGAATGTATGGAAGCCGGCATAGCGGCAGTGAAACCCTGGACGTTTATGGGGGATATGGGACACGCCGTTCATCAACACGCGCTTGACAACGGCTACAGTGTCGTCAAGGAAATAGGCGGACATGGTTGCGGACTTGAGTTTCACGAAGACCCGTTTGTAAGCTATGTGTCAAGACCGGGCGAGGAAATGCTGATGGTTCCGGGTATGGTATTTACCATAGAGCCTATGGTGAATATGGGAACTGACAAGATATTTATAGATGAGGAAAACGGTTGGACGGTATACACCGATGACGGATTGCCCTCTGCTCAGTGGGAAGTGGAAGTCTTGGTTACCGAGACCGGCTGTGAAATATTATCATATTAATCTATAGAAAAGAAGGTAAAAATAAATGCGTAAAGAACTTGGAAAAACATATGACCCGAAGGATATAGAAGATCGTCTGTATCAGATGTGGATGGATAAGGGGTACTTTCATGCGGAAGTTAATCCGGATAAGAATCCATATACCATAGTTATCCCGCCGCCAAACATTACCGGTCAGCTTCATATGGGACATGCTTTTGACAACACTCTTCAGGATATACTTATCAGATTCAAAAGGATGCAGGGCTACGAGGCACTCTGGATGCCCGGTACAGACCACGCGTCTATCGCCACTGAGGCAAAAATCGTGGAGGCGATGAAGGAAGAAGGTATCACAAAAGATGACCTCGGACGTGAAGGATTCCTTGAGAGAGCCTGGGAATGGAAAGAGCAGTACGGCGGTCGTATAGTAAGTCAGCTCAAAAAAATGGGCTCTTCCTGCGACTGGGAGCGTGAGAGATTTACTATGGATGAAGGCTGCAACAAAGCAGTGAAGGAAGTGTTTGTAAATCTTTATGAAAAAGGTCTTATATACAGAGGCGAGAGAATCATAAACTGGTGTCCGCACTGTCTCACAACCATATCGGATGCTGAGGTTGAGTACGAGGATCAGCATGGACATTTTTGGCACCTGAGATATCCGTTTGCAGATGGAGACGGATATGTGGAACTTGCTACGACACGCCCTGAGACACTTCTCGGAGATACAGCTGTAGCGGTTAATCCTAATGATGAAAGATACAAAGATTTGGTAGGCAGAAAGCTGATTCTTCCTATAGTACACAGGGAGATTCCGCTGATCGCAGACGAATACGTAGATATGGAATTCGGAACCGGCGTGGTGAAGATCACTCCTGCGCACGACCCGAACGACTTTGAGGTAGGCGCACGCCACGACCTGCCGGTAATCAATGTCATGACTGATGATGCAAAGATAGTTGATGACTATGAAGCGTACGCCGGTATGGACAGATATGAGGCGCGTGAGGCGATCATCAAAGACCTTGAAAAAGAAGGCGCGCTGATAAAAACAGAGGATCACGAGCACAATGTTGGTACCTGTTATCGCTGTGGAACTACGGTTGAGCCGAGAGTTTCAAAACAATGGTTTGTAAAAATGGAGCCGCTTGCAAAGCCTGCTATCGAGGCTGTGAAAAAAGGCGAGATGAAATTTGTGCCGGAACATTTTGACAAAACTTACTTCCACTGGCTTGAGAATATCAGGGATTGGTGCATCTCGAGACAGCTCTGGTGGGGACACAGAATTCCTGCTTACTACTGCGACGATTGCGGTGAGTTGGTTGTTTCAAAAGACGGCAGACCGAATTGTCCGAAATGCGGCAAGCCGATGCGTCAGGATCCTGATACACTTGATACGTGGTTCAGTTCAGCTCTTTGGCCGTTCTCAACTATGGGATGGCCGGATAACACCGAAGAACTGAAGTATTTTTATCCGACAAACACGCTTGTAACCGGATATGACATCATATTCTTCTGGGTTGTCAGAATGATGTTCTCGGGAATTGAGCATACAGGCAAAGTTCCGTTCAGTACGGTGCTTATTCATGGACTTGTACGTGATTCGCAGGGGAGAAAAATGAGCAAATCGCTCGGCAACGGTATCGATCCGCTCGAGGTTATCGACAAATACGGCGCCGATGCGCTGAGACTTATGCTTGTAACCGGAAACGCTCCCGGAAACGATATGAGATTCTACTGGGAGAAGGTTGAGGCAAACAGGAATTTCGCCAACAAAGTATGGAATGCGTCCAGATTTATCCTCATGAATTTTGAGAAAAATGAGGGGCTTGACTATACAGAGGTATCACCTGAAGAACTTACAAAGGCCGATAAATGGATACTCAGCAAGTGCAACGACCTGGTATCAGACGTTACGGCCCTTATGGAAAAATACGAGCTCGGTATAGCTGTATCCAAGATATATGACTTTATCTGGGAGAGCTTCTGTGACTGGTATATCGAGATGGTTAAGCCGAGACTGTACTCGGATGAGGACACTACGAAGGAAGCGGCGCTCTATACGCTGAAAACGGTATTGATTGATGCGCTTAAGCTTCTTCATCCATATATGCCGTTTATCACTGAAGAGATATATCAGACATTGCTTGATGATGACAGCTCAATTATGGTTTCTGATTGGCCTGTTTATTCGAAATTGAGAAGCTTCCCTGAGGAAGAAAAGCAGATTGAGAGAATCAAAGAGGCTGTATCCGGTATCAGAAATATCCGCGGCGAGATGAATGTTCCGCCGTCGAAGAAAGCCAAAGTCATCGTTGTAGCGGAAAATGAAGATGTGCAGGCAAACTTTAGAGACAACTTAAGCTTCTTTGCCATATTGGGGCTTGCAAGTGAAGTTGTCATACAGTCTGACAAATCCGGTATAGATGATGACGCCGTATCGGTTGTTATCGAAAATGCAACGATATATATGCCGTTTGCAGAGCTTGTGGATATAGAAAAAGAAAAAGAGAGACTTCAAAAAGAAGAAAAACGTCTCGTCGGCGAGCTTGCGAGATCCGAAAAAATGCTTTCGAATCCGGGATTTACATCCAAAGCGCCAAAAGAGAAGATTGAAGAAGAAAAAAGCAAGCAGGAAAAATACAAAGGTATGCTTGAACAGGTCAGAAGTCGCCTGAAAGCGTTTTCTTGACAAATAGTAAAAAAATGATATCATAAATCATGTATATGGAGGTTTCTTATGCTTGATTTCGATGAAGAATTGAAGAAATTTGAACCGAGTCCCGACGTTGAAAGTGTCGAGGATGTCGTGTACAACAACAATCTTGCGGATGTTACTGATATAGTCAAAGAGCTTCTGCAGGATGTGAAGAATACTATCTGATACTTACGGAGGGGTTATTTTTTCCATGAGATGTCCCAGATGTGATGCCCTGGTTTTGGATAATGCCGTAAGGTGTAATTTTTGCGGTCAGGATTTGTCCGTAATTCATTATCTGAAAAGCGTTTCGGGTGCTTACTATAATATAGGTCTTGAGAGAGCCGGAGTCAGAAATTTAAGCGGCGCTGTTGAAGCCTTGAAAAAAAGCCTTGAGTATTTCAAAGGCAATACTATGGCGCGCAATCTTTTGGGTTTGGTTTACTACGAGATGGGCGAGACTGCGGCCGCGCTCAGCGAGTGGGTTCTGAGCAAATACCTCGTGCCTGATGACAATTTGGCAGATTATTTTTTGGATACCGTCAGATCAAATCAGGCTGCACTTGATATCGCAAACCAGGCAATCAAAAAATACAATGCTGCCCTGGCTTCGGCGCAGGCAAGAAATGATGATTTGGCAATCATACAACTGAAAAAAGTTGTAGGTTCAAGCCCTCATTTTTTGCGTGCCGCTCATTTGCTTGCGCTTCTTTATATGAAAAACGGCGAGCTCGGCAGGGCATACAAAGTTCTCCAAAGAGTAAAGAAGATAGATGTAAACAACACAGTTACCCTCAGATATCTCGAGGAACTCGGCGGTGTTATGGTCGAGGGGGACTTTGTTGATGTCACGAAAAAACCCAGATCAAAAAAGGATCCGCTCGAAAACGTGACTCCGGTCGGCAGATACCGCGAGGAAAAACGTTCGCTTATGCCGTTTATATACATAGTTATCGGACTTGCGATAGGAATTCTTGTATGCTTCGTGCTTATCAGACCTACATTGCAGAAGGGGACACAGACAACCGGAAGTGATATAGCGGAGGTGAGCGATCAGCTGTCCGTCAAGGATACGCAGATAGCGTCACTCGAATCGAAAAATGAAGAGCTCGAAGAACAAATCAAAAAGCTGAATGAGACGATAAAAGGTGCCAATACAAAAGCTCTGCAACAGGCTGAAAACTACAAAAAGCTTGTTGAGGCTGCTTCCTTGTACCTTGCAAACGATAAGCTTGGGGCAGTTGCTGCACTTTATGATTGCAAGAAAAAGGATTTTGAAGATGAAACCGCGCAGAAACTGTATGAATCCATATCTCAGATACCTGATAATGAGATAAAAACATATGTGGAAAAAGCGAAAGAGACGATGAACAGCAGCACTAAGGAAGCCCTAAAACAGCTGAAAGCTATCAACAAAGCTGCGCCGAATCGTCAGGATGTCCTGTACCTGATTGCAAGATGCTATCATTATATGGGCAAAAAAGATAAAGCGAAGAAATACTATGAGAAAGCCATCGCTATCAAGGCCGGAACTGAAGAAGCTGTTCAGGCAGACAGATATTTGACCGAGCTTTCCGGCGGTAAGCCTGCAACGAAGCAAGATGATGACAATGACGGCGAGACTCAGGATACCGGTAATGCTGATAACAATGACAATAATACAGGTGAAAACTGATGATTATCAGAGCATTTGAATACTTTTTTGACTTTAAATGTATAGCTGACAGATGCGAAGACACCTGTTGCGCAGGCTGGGAAATCGATATAGATGACGAAAGCTATGAAGCTTATATGCAGGTTCCGGGAGAACTTGGCGAGAAGCTTCGGAAAAACATAAAAACATATGATGCATCCGACCTCGAGTTTTCCGATGGCGGATACGAAGAGATATATGAGCAGCATGGATTTGTCTTAGGTGACGATCTGCGCTGCCCTTTTTTGCAAAAAAATAACCTCTGTGAGCTCTACGGTTGTCTGGGGGAACAGGCTTTGTGTGAGGTGTGTACGAACACGCCCAGAAATTTTCTCGAGTACGGAGGAGTGCGTGAGGTGTCTTTGAGCGCCAGCTGTCCGGAGAGCGCAAGGCTGCTCTATGAGAGTGACAGACCGCTCGTGGTTGCCGAACGTCAGACTGATGAGGCATTTCCTTTTGAAGAGAGCGAGGAAGAACTGCGGATTGCGGGGTTCGTGAAAGAAGCGAGAGACCGCGCTATAGAGATCCTTCAGAACAGGGAATATGACATCGGTACAAGAATAGAGTTGTTTATGTTGTTTTCCGAGAGAGTTCAGGAGAAGCTGAACAGAACGGAAATTGATCCTGATGCGCTTGATGGGGTGCCGGATGTGCCCGAAATGGATGAGCTGAAGAGGTCTGATGTGGACAATTCTGCGGAAGAAAATGGTATATATCGTAATTTTCTTATACGAATGAATATCTATTCCGGGCTTGCAAGTATAGGAGAAGCGTGGAAAAACACTGTTGAAAATATGTACGAGTTGTTCGTAGGAGAAGATGACGGACAGGACTCATCTGAAAACGCTATGAGCGAAAAGTATGTATCCTCGCTTGCAGGGCTTGATAACCTGATGCGTAACGAAAAGCGTGAATACGAATACGAACATCTGGCAGTGTACTACGCATTTTTGTTGCTTGCCAGATGTGTTGATGATATGGATTTTCTCGGAAGAGCGAAGCTTGTGAAAATGAGCTATCTTTTCGGTCACGATATGGATGCGGCTGCTTATGTCTCGAACGGAGCATTTTTGAAAAAAGACAGAGAAAAAAATGCGAGAATCTACGCCAGAGAAGTAGAACATTCTGAAGAAAACTTGTATAATCTTCATGAAGAAATGTTATTTTCTTGATATTTTTGTTTCCCTTGACATTTGTGTCAAAAAATTGTAAAATATGTATAACTGTGGTCTGTTTGACGCAGATAATTAAATA
>JAIKWQ010000039.1 GCA_024684535.1 Eubacterium sp.
TGTTTTCTATTGACAATCAGCCTTCTTAAGTGTATTCTATACAATCATAAGTGGTTTTCAAAACCGCGAACATTTAGGAGGATGCGAAAATGCGTGATAAGACGAATGAAATAGTATCGCCTTTCATACGAGTCGATGTCAATAAGGCAGGGACTCCGACAAAGATCTCTTTTTCAAATGAAGAGAGCTTCAATTTCGCATACGATGTTGTAGACAAAATCGCCGAAAAAGAACCCGACCGTCGCGCACTGATTCACATATCCGACGACGGCAAAGAAAGAGTATTCACTTTCGGAGATATCAAAAGACATTCAAACCGCGTCGCAAACTACTTAAGCTTCCTGGGCATCCGAAAGGGTGACAGAGTGATGCTGGTTCTTAAAAAGCATTATCATTTCTGGTTTGCGATCATCGCGCTTCACAAAATCGGCGCGATAGCTATCCCTGCGACAAATCTGCTTCTCAAAAGCGATTTCGAATACAGATTCAAAAAAGCAAAGGTTGATGCTGTTCTATGTACAGCCGAGGGTGATGTTTCCTACGAGATTGACAAAGCTGCCAGAAGCTACTCAGGCCTGAAACACAAGATTATGGTCGGCGGACGACGCGGCGACTGGAAAAGCCTGAACAAAGATATCAGATACTTTTCATCTCACTTCACAAAACCTGAAGGCGATGCTTATGCTTGCGGAGATGATCCGATGTTGATGTTTTTCACATCCGGAACTACGTCATATCCGAAGCTTACGCTTCACAACTTCCGCGACCCGTTGGGACACTACATAACCGCTACCTACTGGCATCAGGTTGAACCCGACGGTGTTCATTTCGCAATTTCCGATTCCGGTTGGGCGAAAGCTCTGTGGGGAAAACTCTACGGACAATGGCTGAACAAAGCGTGCATTTTTACATATGACTTCGACAAATTCGATGCGAAGGAAATCCTTCGTATGATAGAAAAATACAAAATCACCACGTTCTGTGCGCCGCCAACGGTTTACAGAGTTATGGTTCACTTGAAACTTGAGAATTACGACCTGTCCAGCCTGAAAAATGTCACGACAGCCGGAGAGGCGCTGAATCCTGAGATATATGAAAAATTCAAATCAAAAACAGGATTAAGCCTGATGGAAGGATTCGGACAGACTGAGACAACACTCACAGTCGCCAATCTCAAAGGCTCCACCCCGAGACCGGGTTCTATGGGACGCCCGAATCCACAGTACGATATAGAACTTATGCTTCCTGACGGATCTATGGCAGAAACATACGAAGAAGCCGAAATAGTCATCTATGTGGGTGACCCTGCGATAGGTGAAGTTCACAGACCAAACGGTCTTTTTATGGAGTATTATGACGACAAAGAACTTACAAACAAGGTTTGGCACGACGGTTACTATCACACCGGAGACACTGCTTATATGGATGATGACGGTTACCTGTGGTACATCGGAAGAACAGACGACCTGATCAAGTCAAGCGGCTACCGTATCGGACCGTTTGAGATAGAAAACGAGATTATGAAACTTCCTTATGTGCTTGAGTGCGCTGTCACTGCGATTCCTGATCCGATCAGAGGTCAGGCGATTAAAGCAAGCATAGTCCTGACAAACGGCATAGAGGCATCAGATAAACTCAGAGCGGATATCATGAAATCACTCAAAAAAAACATCGCCTCATACAAATGGCCGAAAGTGCTTGATTTCACATCAGAACTTCCAAAGACAACAAGCGGCAAGGTTCAAAGAAAAGTCATAAGAAATAACGACTATGACAAAGAAAACAAATAATAATTAAAAAACAATAATTAAAATAAATGAGCAGTTCAACACGAACTGCTCATTTTTTTATTACTCTTCTACCGCCCAAGCATAACAGTATGCCTGAGTCCTTGCGGCAAAGCGGGCATTTTTCAGAAGCTCTCTCACCTGCTCTTTTGTATACCAGGCGGCTTCTATTTCCTCGACTTCGGAGTCGCTTTTTCTGATGGTTCCGGAGGCCGTTCCGACGACGCAGACATTAGTTTCATTGGCGAATCCGACCGCGCTGTAGCTGATAGGAATCACATCGGTCACCTCGTCAAGGTTCAATCCCGTCTCCTCAAAGAGTTCTCTTTTCGCCGCTTCTTCAGGTTTCTCATCACCGTCTATCAAACCTGCTGTGAAGTTGTATACCCACTCACCGGTCGCCAATCTGAATTCCTTGTTCAAAAGAATCTTCTCGCCTGACGCATCTTTCAGTATCATCACGACCGCATCAGGCCGCTGCCCGATCAGTTCATCGTGGGTAGTTATTTCGGGATTTCGACTGATCATCTCATATACTTTTTCGGCACCGGATTCCATTTCGTATGTGATATTATATCGGTGGATATACCTTCCCGAATGGACTTTCTCTATTGATTTTAATTTCATTACGCTGCTTCTTCCTCGCTGTAGTTTTTCACCCTATCATACTCATCAAGTATTTCCTGATCAGGTTTTTTCGAAATCAGGCTCACTATCACGATACAAATCAAACTGAAGAAAAATCCCAGAAGAAGTGAATAAATTCCGGTCTTTTCATAAAGCGTCATAGACTGAACAACCATTCCTCCTTCTTCTTCAACAGTCCCCTGTATCATAGGTATATAATCCCAAATTATAACAAACATTCCTCCCGAAAGTATACCCGCAATCGCTCCGGAAAGCGTAGTCCTTTTCCAGAAAATCGAGCACACAACAAGCGGTCCGAATGCAGCACCCAGACCGGCCCAAGCATCTGAGACAAGGTTCATGATCGAACTCTCTTTGTCCCAAGCAATCGCTATAGCTATGAGCGCTACTGCAACGACTGTAACCCTGCTGAGATAAAGCACTTTTTTGTCCTCCGCATCCGGATGGAAAATGTTTTTATATTCAGCGCTCCGATGACAAGCG
>JAIKWQ010000053.1 GCA_024684535.1 Eubacterium sp.
CCACGGGCCTAGTGTCGCGCCGTCAACTGACGGAACCCATACCGCGTAGTCTTCATCTCCCCAACTACCGAAACGTATTTTGTAATTTGATATATCCGTTCCCTCAGAATACAGGTGTACATAATATGACTTGATGCCTGATTTATCCTTTTCCTCAACCTTGTTCTCTTCGTTTATCTTCTCGGCCTCATCTTTCGGTACATCTCCTAACTCCGATGTCCAGGCTTCAACTCCATCACTCAACGGATCACCTATGTTATAGTAATCCATCATAAGCCAGCAGTTGCCTCCGTACGGATCTTCGTAGTTTTCACTGCCTTCTTTCATATAAGTTTTGCCGTCTGAGGCGTCTACTTCATCGCTGACAGCCATAAACTCGAAACTCTCCGCTATCTTTGTGTCTATCTTAACCTCTGCAAAATAATGATAATTATTTTCACTGCTGTCAGTTGCTTTGGTCCAATCTCCAAGTGTCACACCTTCAAGCGAAGAATAAAACTTCGCACTGCCATCTTTCCACACACCAAAATGTAGCTGATAGTGCGAAATATCTTTTTCTGTTGAGAACAAATGAACATAATAAGTCTTAATTCCTGATCTGACATCATGTTCTACTTTGCTATCATCATTTACTTTTGTTGCTTCATCAACCGAAACATCACCTTTTTCCGAAGTCCATGCTCTGATTTCTTCGGAAGGTTCTTCATTTTGCATGTATATATTTAATGCGCTGCCCAGATCATCTTCCGACCATGTAAATCCGTCCGGTTTACTTGCATAAACTCCGCTATAATCCTGAATCACACAGCAATTTTCCTCACACTGATCAGAAACTTCTATTGTATACATAAAATGCAAGCTGTAAACATTTTCAGGGTTTTCCTCATCTCCTTCGACTGTATAATCATCAGGCGAAACATATGCATTTACTCTCGGTCCTATCGTCACTCCGCTAACGCTCTTTTTTGTAAGTGTGCCGTCTTCATTTCTGATTGCAGTATACATGGCGTTATTGACATAATGATCCGGCCCGTCATCATATCTTGAATACATATGAAAATAATACGTACCGGCCTCGTTGACTTCATCGATTCTTGATGAATATGCCTCATGAATTTCCACATCGCCTTTTGCGGAGGCGAAATTGTCATTTTTCTCATTCATCGCCATCGCATCCTGTGCCCTGAAGCCCAATCCCGCAGCCAAACCGGCCACCAAAGACAGGCTGAGCAACACACTCAATAATCTGTTTCTCTTTTTCATCTTCATAAGCGTCTCTCCTTTGCTAAAAAATTTATCCCTATACAAAAATGACCTGCCTGCAGTCGCAGACAAGTCAATGATAACACTATTTGATATTTTGTTGGTGGCTAAATATGGACAAATTTCGTAAAGTTTCGCTGAGCGGCTTGATTTTCCGAATAAAATGGGTTTTGGGGAATTATCGGGCTTTTTTAATAATAATTATTCAAAATATAATCTTCAAAATACGGAAGCGTCAGCTTCAAGACGCCGCGTTCCTCGCCATTAATTATTCCACGACGTACCAAACGATCCCTGTATGGACTAAGTTCATTTGGTTTCATACCAAGCTTTTCACGAATTTCACTGGTTTTCGCATTTTCGCAATTGGCTATCTCGTGAAGTACCATTTTTTCTTTTGCGGTAAGTTCAGACCATATTTTGTTATAAACATACTCATCTAAGTATTCCAGGTACGTGTCAAGCGCTTCCTGATAATCTCCCTTTTTTTCAAAGGTACAGTACCCAAGCGCCTGAAACGCAAAGGAATACCCCCTTGTCATACGAGCCATTTCTCTGCTCTGTTCATCACTTAAATCAAAGGTTTTTTTGTATTGTCTTGCTATGCTTCCTATATTCAGCGCTCCCAGATAAACCTTTGGCGCCCTGTGCAAAAATGTCATGCTCTTTTCATTTTGAAGCGCATCGATGTTTTCATAAAGACCGGTCATAAGCAGATAGACGGGGTAATCTTTTCTCACAAAAATCTGATATGCGCTGGCAAAAATGCGCATACTCTCTGAATTTGTGGCCTCATCTATCGTTATCAGTAGTCTTTTTTTGTGCTTTTTAACTTGTTCGAGAAGCTCAGAAACAGCAACTTCAATATTCGTGATAGGTGAAGACTGATCCAGCTCAACTCCTATTCCCCAAAAAGAAAGATTTATCTTTGCTTTTTTAAAAATGTCCCGAACGCTCTTCTCGTTATACAGTTTTGCGGCTAAATCCTCCAAAAGGTTGGTTTCCGGATTCAGCTCGACAACAAGCCAATCCTTTTCGGAGGCGATTTTTTTAGAAATTTCCGTCATTTGCACTGTTTTTCCGGAGCCTCGTACGCCTGTAATCATATATATCTGTTGCGGAGACGGGTCTGCAAGAAAATTCCTTGTAATTTCATCCATCTCACCGATTCTTGAAATCATTTGTATCGGCTCTTTCCCAAACATCAGGGAATATGGGTTGATTTTTTCCATAGTGCACTCCTTTTCAGACCGTTGATTGCGTTTTGACGTCAATTTTATATTTCCGAATACTTTTTATATTCCTTTATATTTTTTATATTATTTTATACTTTTTTATATTTGCTGTCAAGCAAAAAAAGCTCTACCTTGTTATTATTACATCACTTTGCCTTCTGTGGCTGTCTCTCGGTGCCGGAATCCTCGGAATGATCGTTGCCGATAGTCCTGATCGCGAAAGGCAAGCAGATGGCATCACGCAGCCTTAGTCTCCGGATATAGCTGCTTTATCCTGTCAAACTCAGCTACGGCTTTATCAATACGCCCCTTCAGCATATCGCCCTCGTAGAGCCCGGATGAGTTACGCGTAAGTCCCGAAAGTGGGATCTGGTATATCGCAGGATGATCAGCAAGTGTAAGGATCGGAGTATTCCTAAGCTGCTCCGTAGTCTGGTAAACCAGATCCAGCGACCATGCCTCCTTGCCTGCGGCATCCTCATATCTCGAAAAAACCAGCTTGCTTCCAATCGGAGTTCTCGTCTCGATGGCACACGGAAGTGAATATACATCTGCTTCAAGCGCCGCAAGGACACTGCTCAGATTTGAATCGTGTCCGCATAAAAATGTAAACTTGCGACCCGGTTTGTCAATCTCATTTCTAATCTCCTTTAAGAGAGGATTTGCGAGATTGACGGCAACAAGTGGGG
>JAIKWQ010000057.1 GCA_024684535.1 Eubacterium sp.
AGCGGGTTCATCAAAAAAATACACCTTCAGCGGCACCGTTAAAAAAGTCAGCTACAAAGCAGACGGAAAGAAAAAAACAGGCTACGAACTTGTCTTGAAAAAAAGCATCAAGGTCAAGAATAAAGCCGGAAAAACAACAACTGAAAAACGTCTTCAGATAAAAATGAAGAACAGTTCGGAAACAAAAAAACTCAAGAAAAAAGTCGGCAAAACCGCAAAGATAAAAGGGAATCTGATACAGGGCAAAGGCTCATCATACTTTAGAGACTACTGTATCAAAAACGGAGTGCTCGTCACTTCTTCATCTGATCCGACACCGACACCGGTAATTGCAGAGGGGCTTCCGGATTTCAAGGTTACGGGTGAGACTGATCTGCCGGGACATTTTTATCTGTCATTTCCGTACTCGAGAAACCTGGTTATGATGGACGGCAAAGGAAATATCATCTGGTCAAAGCACGAAGACAATCCTGTTAATGGACAGATGACAGGTTTCTGGGATTTCAAAAAACACAAGATAGGAAACAAGACTTATTACAGTTATCACGATCAGACCGGTGAATATGATTATTACGGACTTGACGGCTTCGGCCCCGGCGAGAGAGTGATTCTTGATGAAAACTTCAAGGAAATCAAAAGAATTAAACTTGAAGAATCAGATGTTGTTGAGAAGGGACATCCACTTGACGGACACGATTTCCTGTTGATAGACCTTGATCATTATATAATGTCAGCGTATATCAAAGACACCGTATATAATGTCCCCGGTCACGAGAGTGGATCAAGTGTGGTTTACTCCTATCTACAGGAGGTGAAAGACGGGAAAGTAGTATGGGATTTCAAAAGCATAGATTATCCCGAGCTTTACGCCCTGACGGTAAACGATGGTTTGGAAACTGCAAACGACTATGCCAACGAAAAAACAGATGCGCCCGATATCATTCATTTCAATTCGATGAGATTAAACGATGACGGAAATCTCGTTTGTTCTTTCCGTCACATATGCTCGATTATGTGTTTGGACCGCACAAAGAGAGAAAATCAGATTCTTTGGAAGCTCTCAGGTGCAGGCGATGAATTCGGACTCACTGAGGAGCAGAAAACATCCTGTCAGCATTACGCTACGGTTGACGGCGATACGATAACAGTATTTGATAACGGAAACAAAACCGCCAGAACGAGGGTTTGCGTCTACACGATTGATCCTGAGAATAAAAAGTTGAAAAGTTTCTGCTCTTATCAGCTTGAAGGAAAACGTTCTGAGGCTTGCGGAGACGCTATCAGGATTTCGGGAGACACGTTTGCTGTGGGCTGGGGAAAAGCGCTGAATGATGCAACCTGCTTTTCTGTCGTGGATTTCATAACCGGCAAAGAGATTTTCAAAATAGATAATTCGAACCCGCAGAATTTCTCGTACAGGTGCGTTTACTGCGAATGATATGAACAAATATTGAAAAATAGGGCTGTCGCGACATTTTTCGCGCAGCTCTTTTTCTATCCGGATGACGACGAAAACATGTTAGTGTATAATTTTTATGGGTTTTAAGACAAAATAAAGGGAAGGAGGAAATCCCCCTTCCCAAATGTACAGTTTTCCTTTATTATGTTATTGGGAATAAAATACAAAGGAGGAAACTGTACCCATGGCTTCAATTATAGCTGAAAAACTCATCTCATTCAAGGCTTTAGAAAGAAAAATTTTTGATTACGTCTGTATGCTGGCTGTCCAGATCACCCAGATCCTGCTTGAGGAATACGATCTGGATCTGATGAAGAGCCGTGACAAAACACTTTACAAGATCAAGGATAAAAACACAACGACCATTAAGACCGTTTACGGCCCGGTTTCTTACAGCCGGCGATACTACGAGACAAGGGACGAAAATGGAAAGAAACACTATGTTTACCTGCTTGACGAAGCGATGAAGATGGAAAAGGTAGGGCTTATGTCATCCAACCTGGCTGAGAAGATCGCTATGATTGTAACAGAGAATCCCTACAGAGTTGCCGCTGAAACGATCAACTCGACTTGCGGGCAAAGTATCAGTCATGGCGGAGTCTGGCACTTTATACAAAGGCTTGGCGAGCGTATCAGCAAGGAAGAAGATGCGTCTGTGAGCCAGATGGAAGCGGACACCTTGAACGGCGAAAGAGTGGTACCTGTCCTGTTTGAAGAAATGGACGGTGTCTTTCTGAAGATGCAGAAAGACCACAAAAAAGCGCCTAAAAAGGAAATGAAGGTCGCCACGACCTATGAGGGGTGGGATGAGGAACTTGAGAAGGAAAAGAGAAGCACCCTTGTAAACAAGCGAACCATCGCAGGGATGGAGGACAGCGAGGAGTTTCATGAAAAGCGTGAGGCACAGATACGTGAGAGATATGCTGCAGATGAGATCAAACAGCGAATCGTGAATGGGGACGGGGGAAGTTGGATCAATGAACCGAATGATCCGGATGCCATCATTCAGCTTGACCGCTTTCATATCTACCAATCGATTCGAGAAAACATAGCAGATGCTAGGGAAATATCAGAAATAATAGAATTGTTTGATCAGGGAAAATATGATGAAATGTTGGAATCTATCCAGATATACGCGGATAGCGTTGCAACGAATGACCCAGCTGACAAAAAGAGCAAAAATGCTATGAAACTCTACAAGTATCTGGCTGAAAACAGAGATCATCTCAAGCCGTATCAGTCCTATAAGGGACGGATTCCGGAGCCTCCGGAGGGTGTCATCTACAAAAATATGGGTGTGCAGGAAAACCAGAACTGTACACTGATAACTATGCGCATGAAACATCGCCGGATGCGTTGGTCAGAAGCCGGTGCCAACAACATGGCCAAGGTGCTGTATCGGAAGCAAAACAGAGAACTTGGCGAGACAATCGATAGATTTATGGATTGTCTGGTGTTCATAGAGCATACATCGAAAGTGCTTGATGTACTAAGTGCCGGAAAGACGCCAAAGAAAGATGGCAAAGGTAATCCGTATGTTGATGTGATCAATCGGCATATGCCGATCATCGATGCTATGCAAACAGCTTCAAGAAGGGCGTTTAAACGAGCATTTGGATAAACAACAGCTCAGCAATCAGATATATCTGACAGACACTTGCCGAACAAGGTCAGACGAGAGGTACCTGTCGATAGGTCCGTTCCCGAGGAACACTGTTTGAGCGTCAGCTGCGAAGAGGCGATAGGAGTCACGCCATATGAGGCGTGACGAGTGTCGCGTCGCACGCAGCAAGCGAGTTTGACGAGGGCGGACCTGAGGTATCGACAGGTGCGTCGAGTCGACCGTCGTTCGTGCGTCTGGCAGGTATATCTGAGGCTGAGCGATGGTGTTACAAAAGCCCTTATAATTCAACATCCGGAAAATAGCGTGAATAAAGGAAAGAGGGAAAAACCCATAAACACTTGACACAATCCGAAAACATTTTTTTCTTGTTTTTTTTGAAAAAAAATGTTAAAATTAATTCGTATTTACCCATTTTACGGCTTGAAGGGAGTTTGACATGAACGAAAATCGTGTAATCAGAAACCAAAAACTTGCTGAAAAAATAATCAAAGGTCTGAAGTCGCGTCATATGGAAGGCTTTTATGCTGAGACGAAAGAGGATGCGCTGAAAAAAGCGCTTGAGATTATCCCTGAGGGTGCATCTGTTTCGTGGGGCGGAACTATGTCTGCCGCAGAGATCGGATTAACGAAAGCTATAGCTGAGGGAAACTACAATTTCATCGACAGAAACGGTGCGAAAACCAAGGAAGAAAAACGCGCAAAGGAAATCGAAAGCTATGGTTGTGATTATTTCATAGCAAGTTCAAATGCTATCACAGAAGATGGGATTTTGGTAAACTTAGACGGCAATGCCAACAGGGTTTCCTGCATAGCATACGGGCCTGAGCACGTGGTTATGATTATCGGTATGAACAAAGTGACCCCGGATGTAGAGACTGCTGTGGCACGCACGCGTCACGAGGCTGCACCGATAAATGCTCAGCGTTTTGATATCGAGACGCCCTGTAAAATCTCGGGTAGTTGTGAAAACTGTAAATCACCGCAGAGTATCTGCTGTCAGCTTCTGATAACCAGACTTGAGCATCACCCTGACAGGATGAAGGTAATCCTGGTTGGTGAGGAACTGGGATTCTGATATAAGAATTAATATTTATTCTTCTAACCGACTGAGCATATTTTTATATGATACAGTCGGTTTTAATTCTTCTTTTTCACATACGAAAAGCTCAGGAATGTCGTCATCATCGATGTAAACCAATTCAGATGGTATTTTAGCATATTTTTTACGATTTGTGAATAGCATAGTCTTGTTTTTTCGCTTTTGAAGTGATAAAATGGGAATATCTTTATTAATATTATTGAAAAGGAGAAGAGACTATGGATCAGAATAATCAGGCAGGACAGCCACTTTATGAGCAGGTCATGAATAATCAGGCTTCCACAGCAAATCAGACTATGGAATCAGTTATGTATGAGGACGGCACTATTTCGCGACGTGCATACAACATCATCATAGGGTTTGTTGTGTTGTGGGGTGTCGGAATTGATACTGCGATATGTATGTTTTTCGGAGACAAGCTTACGGAGACATTTAACAACAACTGGGTTATGGTGTTGATCTACATCGGTATGGTTATAGCCGGAACAATTATCGTGTCAGCTGCAAAAAATCCCGTTATAAGCTTCATAGGATATAACATTCTTGTAATCGGATTTGGTATCACGCTTGCAATGGTAGTTGGTATGTATATGCCGGCAATCGTGCTTGAGGCATTTTTGGTAACAACAATCGTAACAGCAGTGATGCTTCTACTGGGAACTCTTTGGCAGGATATGTTTATGAAGATTGGAAGAGTGCTTTTTGTAGGACTTATCGCATTGGTTATCGTTGAGTTTGTGATGATTCTTGTGACCGGAACATTTCCGACATGGATCAGCGTTGTTTCAGCAATACTCTTTTCAGGTTTTATCGGATACGATTGGTCAAAAGCGCAGAAATCTACACCGACTGCGAAAAATGCGGTGCTCGCAGGAACTTCCCTGTATGTCGACATTATCAATTTGTTCCTTGATATACTTCGCATAGTTGGAAAGGACTGATGATGAATTACAACTCTTTCACCGAAGCTGTAAACGCAGCGAGAGCAGGCGAGCAGGATGCTTTCTCCTGGCTGTATGAAAAGACGAGCAGGGAGAAGTATTATATCGCTATCAAGTACATGAAAAATCAGACCGATGCGGCCGATGTCCTTCAGGATGCATATATGAAGGCGTGGCAGAAACTCGGTTCGCTTGATGACCCTGAAAAATTTCCCGGCTGGGTTGGTCAGATAGTTGCAAACGAGGCGCTGATGGCGCTCAGAAAGAAAAACCCTCTGACGTTCAGCGACATATCAGGTGAAAACGATGAGGGTGAAGAGTTTGTCTACGACATAGAAGATGAATCGATAGAACGTCAGCCCGAACTCAACTACACAACAAACGAGCGTCAGGAAATCATCCGCTCAATGATTGATTCTCTCTCAGACGAGCAGCGTATGTGCGTGATGATGTTCTACATCGAAGAAATGAGCGTGAAAGAGATTGCCGAAACTCTCGGAGTTTCCGAAAACACAGTTAAATCGCGACTGAATTATGGTCGTAAAAATATCAAGAACGAAGCTGAGGAACTCAAGAAAAAAGGTTATAACTTCTACAGCATCGCTCCGCTTCCGCTTCTGCTGCTTTTGCTTCGCGCAGAGAAGGCGTCTGCTATGGAGGTTGCTACCGCTGCTCAGGCGGCAGCAGCTACAACGGCAGGTACGGTAGCCTCTACGGCAACAGGCACAACACAAGCTGCCGGAAGTGTGGCAGGCGCATCGGCATCAACGCAAGCTGTCGGAAGTGCAACCGGAACAGTAGGCGCAACTACTGCAGCAGGGACAACATCAGCAGCAGGGATGGCGTCAGCAACTACCGCTGCGGCTTCTGTAGGTTTTTTCTCAACTATAGCAGGAAAAATAGTGGTAACCGCAGCTGTTATATCGGCCTGCGCCGGTTTGGGGTTCGGTGGGTACCAGGTTTACAAGGCGGTAGATACAGCGAACAAGGCGCAGCAGATAACTGAAGCAGTCAGCGGTCCTGCTGCAGGAGCTGAACAGACCGAAAAAAACAAAATTGCTGAAACTGATGAAAAAAATCAGGAACCGGAACCGAGTGAAGAGCCTGAAGAGGCAAACATAACTTGGGAAAACACTTTGAAAATGCCAAAAGGATACGGCACCGGGAATTCCTTTATGTGGCGTTGCAAGGGAGGAGAAAAAGAAGGTTATTATTATTCAAAAGATCATAAGCTGATTTACAAAGATGAAACAGGCAAAAAGCATACATTGACCAAAATTCCTTGCCACCAGGAAAAGGATGCGCCGAAACCGCGCGTTGACATAGAATGTTGTTATGGAAATTACGTGTATATCAACGTAAAACAAGCAGCTGACGGTGACGGTTGGGGCAATGGATGCGTGATATATGCTTATGATATTTTGAATGATACATTGGATAAAATATCAGATGAAAGAAGTCTTATTATAACTGCATATGAAAATTATATGGTTATTGAAGACGGCGAATGCGAAAGGACGGAAGCCTGCACGATTGACTGTTCTTTATTCAAAGTTGACGGAACTAATTTGACAAAAATTAAACATCTCGGATTGCTTTTTGAACCCGGTTTTTATAATGGCAGATTGTATTATGATGTTTACAAAAATTGGAGTATGAAACAGGTCTCTGTATACAGTTGCAATCCTGACGGAACTGACGATGAATTTTTATTCAAAAGAAAATTTTCAGGTGATGCAGAGTACGGTCAAATAATGGCTGATTTATATGATCTTGAAAAACATAATGGGCTGATAACTGTAAGTGACGGATTTACATATCAGATTAAAGATTAAGATCATATGTGGGGTGATGCGTATGAAGTATTTGTGTTCTGATCTGCATGGGGATTATTTCAAGTACAAAAAGGCGCTAGATGTCGTCGGAGATAATGAACTGATAATCATCGGTGATGCTATCGATCGTGGCGAAAATGGACTTGACATACTTCTTGACACGATGCAGAGAAAAAATGTCACGCTGATGATGGGAAATCACGAGGCTATGATGGCTGATTATCTGTATGAAAAAGGTATGTACGGTATGGCCTGGCTTGATTTCAGAAATGGCGGTGATGCCACTTATTTATCGTACCGTCAGAAAAAAGAAAAAAATGGGATCAACGATGAGGTACTATGTGATTACCTGACACATCTCCCGGTTGCAATTGACTACGGAAAAGTTTATCTGGTGCATGGAAAACCGATTGCAAGGTTGAAATCGGATATGGCAATGTACGAAAATCCGGTTTTTTTTTATATGGATGATTGCACTCAGGAAGAACTTAAAACCTGTATTTGGGAATCATTTTTCAGAGAAGATTCTTTCAAAGACTACAAGCAATCAGTCAGGGGGAGAGTTGATTATTTCGTAGGACATGTTATAACACAGTACGCCGAAAAAGGAAAAATGGTCAAGGTGGGTGAAAGCGAAGTTTTGTCGTTGAAAGCTTCCGACGGATCTGTGATGTATGATCTTGACGGTGGTTGCGCTATGTGCTCACCACAGTCGTATCTTGTTTTGTACTGTCTTGATACTGACGAGGTTATACATATCAGATAGATTGATTCATAGTTTTAAGGTGTAAAAACACGTTGGAGGACGTATGTTAGACCGGATTTTTAAGCTCAAAAAGAATAATACATCTGTGAAAACAGAGCTGATAGCAGGTGCCACGACCTTTATGGTTATGGCTTATATAATCGCGGTCAATCCCACGATTTTGTCCTCAACGGGTATGGACGCAACAGCTGTTCTCATAGCGACCTGTATAGCAACTTTTGTGGGTACGATGCTTATGGCATTTACCGCCAATCTCCCATTTGTTATATCAGCAGGAATGGGGCTCAATGCATTTTTCGCGTATACTGTTTGCGAATCTATGGGTGTTCCCTGGCAACTTGCACTGCTGGCGGTATTTGTTGAGGGAATTATATTTTTAATTATTGCTCTCACGCCAATCAGAAATCTGATAGTAGAGGGATTCCCTGCGTCGTTGAAACTGGCGATAACAGTCGGGATAGGCCTTTTCATCGCGTTTATCGGTCTGCAAAACGGCGGACTTGTTGTGGCGGGGTCAAAGCTTGTTGCACCTGTAGATATAAAAGAGAATTTTCACACTGCGGGAATTTGCGCAATTATCGCGATTATAGGTGTGCTTTTTACTTTTGTTCTGTACATAAAAAAAGTCCCGATAGCCCTTCTTGTGGGTGTGCTCGGAACATGGGCGCTCGGTATGGGAGCGCAGGCGATTGGGGTGTATATACCTGATGATGCGGCCGGTTTTCATTCACTTTATCCGGCTTTTGGGATGACTGATTTTACGTCTTTGGGAAAAACTTTCGGAGAGTGCTTCAGCGTCAATATAAGTACAGTAGGAATTGCCAATTTCATTATCGTTATTTTTTCCTTTTTGTTTGTTGACTTCTTCGACACAGTCGGAACGCTTATCGGAGTGTCGATGAAAGCCGGTATGCTTGATGAAAAGGGAAAACTCCCGAAGATGCGCCAAGCTATGATTTCAAACTCGATTGCGATGATGTCGGGTTCTGTTATGGGATGTTCCACGACGGCGCCGTTTGTTGAGTCGGCAGCGGGCGTTGGTGTAGGAGGCAGGACCGGACTTACGGCATTTACGACAGGGTTTCTGTTTTTGATATCGATGTTTTTTGCTCCGATATTTACGTCAATCCCGATGTTTGCCACAGCGCCGCCGCTTATCGTGGTAGGCTTCATCATGTTCTCATCAGTAACTGACATAAAGATGGGCGAAGAAGACTGGATTTCAGCCGTCCCCGCCTACATCTGCATCCTGGTTATGCCCCTGTTTTACAGCATCTCGGAGGGAATCTCGCTCGGAGTGATTTCGTATGTTGTCTTAAATTTGTTGTGTGGTAAGGCTAAAAATATCAAGCCTGTTATGTATATCTTGGCGTGTTTATTTCTGGCAAAGTACATACTTATATAAAAAATAATATTAATCAGTAAACTAAAATCGAATAACATATTTCTAAATATTATTTTTTTAAAGCATATCTACGCTCTTGTATTATTGCATTCTACTACTTTAGAAAACCCTTTACAAAGACATTAAAATATGATATAATACATGCGCTTGTGACTTGAAACAAAACTCTCAAGTCACAGACAAATCATGTTTTTTTTGGAGGAATGGGAAGGTGATTATCAAAATTGCGCTGCTTATAGTATTTTTCGCAGCTATGCTCGGAATCGCGTTTTATACCAGAAAACACGCGACAAACGTAGGAGGATTTGTACTTGGAGGAAGAGCTGTAGGTCCATGGCTTACGGCGTTTGCATACGGAACATCGTATTTTTCTGCGGTGGTTTTCGTGGGATATGCAGGACAGTTCGGTTATAATTTCGGACTGGCTTCTACCTGGATCGGAATAGGTAATGCGGTTCTCGGTTCGCTCATAGCCTGGGTGGTACTCGGCAGAAGAACGAGAATTATGACTAAACACCTCGATTCGATGACTATGCCGGATTTCTTCGGAAAGAGATTCGACAGCAAATCACTTCGTGTGGCAGCATCGATAATCGCATTTATTTTCCTGATACCATATACGGCATCAGTATACAACGGCCTGTCAAATCTGTTCGGAATGGCATTTGACATCCCTTATCAGTACTGCGTTATCGCGATGGCAGTGCTTACGGGTGTATATGTAATCATAGGCGGATATATGGCAACAGCGTTGAACGATTTTGTGCAGGGAATCATCATGCTTTTCGGAATCGTGGTTGTTATTGGGGCAGTGCTTTCAGGACATGGTGGATTTATCGCGGCTATCAAAGAACTGGCAAATGTTCACAGTGATGTGATGCCGGGAGCGTACGCTTCATTTTTGGGACCGGACCCGCTTAGTCTTCTCGGAGTTGTGATACTTACGTCACTCGGTACTTGGGGACTTCCGCAGATGGTTCAGAAGTTCTACGCTATCAAGGATGAAAAATCTGTCAGGACAGGAACTATTATCTCGACATTTTTCGCGATAGTTGTTGCCGGTGGTTGCTACTTTTTAGGAGGTTTCTCAAGAATTTCGGGAATTCAGCCGGGAGCAGACGGCAAAGTTGCATTCGATATGATTATACCGACGATGCTTTCGAGCTTGCCGGATATACTGATAGGAATTGTTATAGTGCTTGTGCTTTCAGCTTCGATGTCAACGCTGTCAAGCCTTGTACTCACATCAAGTTCAACGCTTACACTTGATTTTATCAAGCCGCTTTTTGCAAAAGATATGACAGAGAAAAAACAGATTTTGATTATGCGAATATTCCTCGCATTTTTCATAATCATTTCGGTTGTGATCGCACTTGATCCGCCGGCGTTTATCGCACAGTTGATGGGTATATCCTGGGGAGCTTTGGCCGGAGCATTTTTGGCGCCGTTCCTCTATGGCCTGTATTGGAAAAAGGTTACAAAAGCATCAGTTTGGGCAAGCTTTTTCGTGGGAGTCGGAATTACGGTTTCCAATATGATTTACCCATACATCGGATCACCGGTTAATGCGGGCGCGATAGCGATGATAGCAGGACTTATCGTAGTGCCTGTAGTTAGTATCATTACACCGAAAATCAAGAAAGAAAAGGTTGATGAGATATTCTCGTGCCTTGATGAAAAGGTTACGGTTCAGAGAAAGGTTGCGCTTCCTGAGGAAGAGGAAGCATAATTTTCACAAAGAGTTCACAACAGTTAATTATAATCGGCATAGGAGGGAAGGACATGACGGAGCATCATTCTGATTATACCGACGACGGTCAGGGACCACGTCGAAAAAGTATAGTCTATACGATCATGAGGGTCGGCGTGATCCCCATTCTTTTGCTTGGAATAGCTATCACTGTTTACAGTCAGTTTTCCGTAAAAGAAGGTATGGATTACGAGGTCGAGATGGCGTTATCAGGTCAGGCACACAATTTACTTTCTGCATACAATACGATTGATGGCGGAGAGTTTTCCTATGTCGACGGAGTTCTGAAAAAAGGCGAAACAAATATCACTTCGGACTACCGATTGCTTGATGATATAAAAACCGATACCGGCAATGATGTGACCATATACTACGGTACGGAGAGACGACTTACCACTGTGGTGGATGCTGACGGAAATCGTTTGACCGGAACGACGGCTCCGGAGGGAGTGCTTGATACAGTGTATGGTCGCGGTGAAGACTACTTCAGTTCAGATATCGATATAGACGGTGTTTCCTACTACGGTTACTATGTTCCGATCATAAATGACGACGGCGAGATAGTTGGAATGAGTTTTGCGGGAAAACCGACATCATCAGTTAGTGTATCGACGCATTATATGATTATCGGAAACATCCTTATATGCATTTTTGTTATCCTGTTGGCAGGATTTATATGTTATTTATCTTCATCAAAAATGGTCTCGGCGATCAAGGCTATCAAAAACTTCCTCGGCAGACTTGCAGGTGGAGATTTCACAACCGAGATGCCGGACGAAGTGCTTGTCCGCAATGACGAGATAGCGGATATGGGCGAGTATGCGGTGCACGTGGAAGTTGCGCTTGACGATATGATTTCCAGAGATCCGCTCACGAAGCTTCTGAACAGAAGAGCGACTTATGTTAGAGTCAAAAATACTTGGGAGACCAGCGAGATGGCTCTTGCAATGGGAGATATTGATTGGTTCAAAGCAGTTAACGATAACTACGGACACGATATGGGTGACGAGGTTTTGAAGTATGTCTCGTCTGTTTTGAAAGAAGAATTTGCCGGTGGAGGATTCGTCTCCAGATGGGGAGGCGAGGAGTTTTTGATCTGTTTTGACGGAACCAGAGATGAGCTTGTGAAAAAGCTCCAAAGGGTTACCGGCAGAATCAGAGCAAAAGAATTTGACGCCGAAGGAAAAATATTCTCGGTGACGATGACTATGGGAGTCACGAAGAAAAATCCGGGTGAGTACTTTGAGGAAGTTATGGAGAGGGCAGACGGGCTTCTCTATGACGGAAAGCGTGGCGGCAGAAACCGCATCGTAGTTGAAAATGCTTAAAAAAATAGTTCTTTTTGCAGGCGGCATAGAAACTCTCTGGTATTTTTCCATACAAATGGGAAGAGAGTTTGAAAAACTTGGATTAGAAACGTTCTTTTATGACCTGCGTGATGAAAAAGAATCATTTCCGGAGCTTGAAAGCTTTTGCGAAAAAGGAGCTACGGCCTGCGTCAGTTTCAACTTCAACGGATGCAGCGGTGAGAAGTATTTGTATGATGAAAACGATGTGAATTTTTTTGAAAAAAATGATATCCCACTGATAAATATAGTTGTGGATCATCCGTTTTATTATCACAAATTTTTACCGTATCTTCCGAAAGATTATACTCAGCTTTCGATAGATTTGGAACACGAAGAGTATTTAAAAAGATTCTTTCCGGAGATTAAAAGAGGGTTATTTTTGCCGCTTGCCGGTACCGGAATTTGCGGTGATGATCTCCCGGGCTGGGATGAAAGAAATACAGATGTTGTATTTACGGGGAACTACAATCCACCTGAAAACTACGGACTTCTGATGGCCAGAAACGGACCGGAATACGAGAAGTTTTACAGGAGTTTATTGGACGATTTTATAGAGCATCCTTCGCTCGAACTTACGTCTATTATTGAGGAGCATATTCGCAGAGACATAGAAGACGCAGACGAAGAAGGAATCAAAGAAACAATGCCGTATATGATTTTTATTGATTTATATATCAGGCATTATTTCAGAGGAAAAGCAGTACGAACTCTTGTCGATGCAGGGATTCCTGTCAGCGTTTACGGAGCGGGGTGGGAAACTCTCGAGGTAAACAGAAAAGACTGTCTGATAATCCATGATATGACGGATTCGCTTACTTGTCTTGAAAGAATAAAAGAAGCAAAAATATCACTGAATGTTATGCCCTGGTTCAAACGAGGCGCGCACGACAGAGTGTTTAATTCTATGTTAAACGGAGCTGTCTGCGTCACAGACAGAAGCGAGTATCTGGATGAGGTGTTATCTGATTGCGAAGATGTTATTTTTTATGATATCGGAAAACTTGAAACGCTTCCCGACAAGGTCAGGCAGGTGCTTTCGAACAGGGAGTTGTGGGAGCATATACAAAGAGAAGGATATAACAATGCATCAAAAAATCACAGCTGGGCGAAGCGGGCTGATGATATATACAATGAAATATTAATCAAGTTATAATTACTGTCTGTATCAGACAAAAAGGACAGAACTTGTCCGGAATGGATGAATATCATGACGACTGATTACATCGACGAAAAAGGTGCGAGAAGAAGGAACGTCAAAAGAGAGCGTATCGAGGAAATCGATCGCAACAATAAGCCTTCTTCTACAAAGCCGAAAGGCAAAAAAGGTAAGAAAAAAAGACATAAAAAACACCGCAAGTTCTGGCTCGTGGTGAAGATTATTATACTTATTATTCTTCTTACCATCCTTGGCGCCGGTGTATTTTTGTACTTCAAATACGGTGATATGGTTTTCGCTGCTGAGGATAATGCAAAGCAGGTTATGGCAGATGTCACTGCGGATACATTCCGAGCGAATGAAACCTCGATTGCCTATGACAACAAAGGAAAACAGTTGGCGATTCTGAAAGGTGAAAAGGACTCATACTACCTACCTATCGACAAGATTCCGAAATATGTCAAGGATGCGTTTATCGTTACCGAGGACAAAAAATTCTATGAACACAACGGTATCGATCTGATGGGTATCGTGCGTGCCGGATTTGCTATGATGAAAAACAGCGGAAGTCCTACGCAGGGTGCGTCCACTATCACGCAGCAGCTCGTCAGGGGTACATTTTTGAATACGGAAAAAACCGTTGAGCGAAAAGTCAAGGAGATATTCCTGGCTATGGAGCTTGAGAAAAAATTCTCAAAAGACCAGATACTTGAGTTCTATCTGAATTCGATTTATTTTATGAACGGCTACTATGGTATAGAAGCGGCAGCAAAGGGATATTTTTCCAAATCCTGTCAGGATCTGACGCTCGGTGAGCTAACATTTTTGTGCGCGATTCCGAACAACCCGTCGTTGTATAATCCGCTGAAAAGATACAAAAATACCATCTCGCGTAAAAACAGAATACTTGACCAGATGCTCAAAGACGGCGTCATCAACCGAGTTGAGTACGATCAGGCGCACGACCAGAAAATCACGTTGAAAGTCCAGGAAGTCAAGAAGAGGGATTATATAGAGACTTTCATCTCATACTGTGCTATCAAAAAACTGATGGAGAAAAATGGTTTCGAATTCCGCTACAGTTTTGCTGATGAGGAAGATGAGCAGCAGTACAACGAAATGTACGAGGAAGAGAGGTCGGCCGCCGAGCAGATGCTCAAGAACAACGGCTATCGCATATACACATCCATCGATCTTTCCAAGACCAAACAGCTTCAGAAAGCAGTGGATGATAACCTCAAATCATTCAAGGAAAAAACCAAAAAAGGTATATACAAAATGCAGGGTTCCGCGACATGTATCGACAACGAGACCGGACGTGTCGTGGCTATCGTTGGAGGAAGGTCTCAGAAAAATGAGGGCTACACGCTTAACCGTGCATTCCAGGCGTTCAGACAGCCCGGTAGTACGATCAAGCCTCTGGTTGTATATACTCCGTCTCTTGAGAGAGGAAAAACCAGAAATACAATGGTAAACGACCATAAATTTGAGGATGGACCAAGTAACTCGGGTGGAAGCTATTATGGAAATGTACCTATACAGTTTGCGGTTGAGCATTCGCTGAATACCGTAGCATGGCAGCTTTTCGAGGAGCTGACTCCCGAAGTCGGACTTCAGTACCTGAAAGAGATGGAGTTCCAGAAGATAGTGAAGAGTGACTACTATCTGCCTGCTTCACTTGGTGGTCTTACATACGGTGCAAGCTCCGTTGAGATGGCTTCGGCGTACTCAACACTTGGTAACGGAGGTAAGTTCAGGGAGCCAACCTGTATAGTTACGATTCAGAATTCAAAAGGTGATGTTGTCGTAGATGACAACATAGAAGAAAAATATATCTACAAGCATGCGGCGGCCGATGAGATGCTTGATATCATGCAAGGTGTATTTGTCCGTGGTACGGCAGCCGGTCACGCGCTTGAGAACATGGCCTGCGCCGGAAAGACAGGAACAACTTCAGACAAAAAAGACGGTTGGTTCTGTGGCCTCACGCCATACTATACAACGGCTGTCTGGATTGGGTATGACTCCCCGAAGACTGTTCCTGATTTGTATGGTAACACTTATCCGCTCAGAACATGGGAGCAGTTTATGAGCGAGATTCACAAGGATCTTCCGATGCGTGAATTTGAGATTTCTGCAGCGGTTAAAAAAGCAAAAGAGGAATCTGTTCCGTCGGAAAAACCGAAGGCAACCAAAGTTCCGAATGTCGACAAAGACCCTGCAGATGATGAAGAAACAGATGATGACGGTGGAGATGAAGAACCGGCTGAGCCTACTGAGGAGCCGGATGTAGATGATGACCCGTCGGATGGGGGTGGGGGAGATGTTGACACTGACCCAAATGATGAATAATTTTACTTGTCTGTTTTTTCATCTGCTTCGTTGCATTCACTTGTCGATGAGTATGTATCTTTTCGGCTCTCGGACATCCGTGTCCTCGAGTCTTTCCGAAAAGATACGTTAAAACATCGTGTTTTACCACATCGACGCGTTCGTGCGCCTTGCAGAGTAAAAAAACATACTGCGTAAAATGGGGAGGCTGATAAGCAGTCATAATGTGAAAGGATGAAGTATGAAAAATAGAATAATTATATTAATTTTTGTGATGATGTGTGTTGGAGGGATG
>JAIKWQ010000089.1 GCA_024684535.1 Eubacterium sp.
CCTTAGGATATCTCAACCGAAGCCACTATAGGATGCTTTTGAAAAAATGCCTCGGTCGACTTGCACTCCCGGCCATATCCCCAAATCAGGATATTTTTGCCGGCAAATCTTTCTTCAAGTACTGACATGATGTAATCTCCAATTTTTATTATTTATGATAATTCAACCACGTTACCGTTAAACTTTAACACAGCTCCGCCGGCGGAATGAATATTGCTCTGAATCGATACCGCCGCATACACCGGCATATCATCCGTAACAATCTCTAAACTTCCTTCGCCCTCAAGAGTAAGCTTTGACTTGTCGGGAACCGAAAGACCTGATCCTTTCAGGATGCATTCTCCCTGAAGCACCAAAGTCAGATTGACTTCTTCCTCAAGCTCTATACAAGGGTTATCAGTATCGCCCGCAAAGAATGTGTTGTCGAGAGTCAGCCTGCCTTCAAATCCTTTTCTGATCTGCATACGGATACCGGTCACAAGTCCCGGTGTACCGACAAAAGTTACATCTCTGTAAACAGGATTCTCTTCCCCGACAGATATATCCGTATATCCGTCTCTGGCAAGATTGCTAAGTGATACTCTGTTTGCTCTTCCCGCTTTGTACTTGCGTCTGACTGAACCGGCCTTGTGCTCGCTCTGATACTGAATTATCTCCTGTTTGATATCCGGATCGATAGACTGAATCATCTCCTTCGCAGGTCTGCCTGTATAGTATCCCTGAATCAAATCGACTCCGAAATGTATCAGCATTCTCATCTCTTCGCTGGTCTCAACACCCTCTGCAAGCGCAAACATCGAATTCTCATGACAAAACTCTATTGTATTTCTCACGAAAAATTGTTTCTGCGGTTTGTTTTGTATGTCGCTGATGAGCGAGCGGTCTATTTTTACATAATCGGGTGTGTATCTGAGCAAGTTTGTAATGTTTGAATAACCTGTTCCGTAGTCATCAACTGCGGTCTGGATGCCGAGCTCCCTGAGCCTTTTTTTCATATTATCAAGAACTTCATCCGTCAGCTCCGCTTCCTCTGTGATTTCTATAACAAGGTTCTCGAAATTTCTCTCCATAAGTTCTCTGATCTTATCAAAATCTTTCTGATCAAGAGTCGTTCCCGGAATACTGTTTATGAATACTTTTTTTCCATTCAGGGTTTCTTTGTTTTGCTCAACACGAGTTATGATATTTATAAATGTAGCCTTTTCAACATCGGGAATTCTGTTTAGCATATTCGCATACTTGATGATATCAAGCGGCGATACAAAGCGTTCCGTATCGGACCTCATCAGCGCTTCGTAAGAATATATCTCACCATCTTCAGCACTTACTATAGGTTGATAATTGTAAGTAAAGAGGTTCTCATCAAGTATCTTTTCAACCGTCTCCAGATCAAGTTTTTCCTCGTCAGACAGACTTCCTATTCCCAGTCTTTTTCCGGCAAATTTACCGGTATATTTTTTCTTTGTTGCGCGAATCTCCACAGTTCTTCTCAGGCACTCAAATCCGCGAGCTACAGTCTCTATCCACAAACGATATATCTCATCATAGAGTCTGACTTCATCGCCGTAACTTATCACACCATATCCGAAGCAGGCCTCCTCGTAGAAAATAGGTGTGAAAAAATAAGCTCTCGGTTTATCTGATTCCTGATCAAGTTCGGGAAGCATTATCTTGGTCTCAAACTCTTCCTTCAGACCTACGTGGTTTTCATCATCGCTTTTGTATGATACGGCATGGTACATTTTTTCGGTGTATCCATGGTTTATACAATTCACAACTTCATCGCGTGCAAGCGCTATCCAAGGCGTCTGCAGACACAAATGAAACTCTGTCGCACCTTCAAGCTGGTACGCGTATTCGTGAACCGTATTCAGGAAATCATTCAAGGTTCTCTGCTCCATCAGATTTGATGAAAAAGAGTTATTAATCGACAAAAATCCATCTTCTGAAATCTCTGTCTGCCACTGCTTTCTCAAATTCAATTCCGGTTTAATATCAGGATCTTTGCAACCGCAACTGAACCCGGTTATGATTATTGCTTCACCGGCAAAATCGTCTATCTCTCTGCCTTCAAGTGTTGCTTTGATATAGTCAACGGCATACTTTCCGCATTCTCTTGCGGGCGCAACCGCTGAAGTGATAGGCTTCGGACTCTGTCTGCCCTCAGCGCTTCCGTCAAATCCTACAACCGCAACATCTTCCGGCACATGGTAACCTCTGTTTTCAAGCGCCTCACAGACACCTATCGCCATACAGTCATTGGCGCAGGCTATCGCCTCGGGGAGTGTGCCACCATCTTTCAAAAGAGTGTCGATACACATCTCACCACTCGTATACCAGAAATCTCCGTAGAGTTTTCTGTCCTCGCGCACTTCCAATCCATTTGTGATCATCGTGTCTTCGTACGCCTTCATACGCTGTATGGAATGCTCATGCCATTTTTTTCCTGTCAAAAATGCAATATCTTTGAATCCATGGTCTTCTATCAGGTGAGTTATAAGCTTAACTATCGGTGTGTATCCGTCTGTGACCACCGATTTGAAATAATCGCTTTTATGCTCAAAAACAAATACCGGTCCATGGTAAATTTCATGCAGCTTCGCGTCGAGCCACTGCGCTGTTCCGGCAGTCTGAATCGAATCTCTGAGAACTATCACTCCGTCAAAACGTGAATAATTAATCAGCCGGAAAATGTTTGATTCTCCGGCTTCTCGTGTAGGTGTATCCTGATATTTTCTGTACATCGAAAAAACGCACACATCAAAACCCGAAACAAACGCCTGTTCCAGGCATCCTTTGATAAATCTGCTCTGGTACTCTTCTTCGGCCTGACCGACGAGTATTGCGATCCGTTTTTTCTTAGCTGAATCCATAGAACTTCCTTGCAATAGCATAACCCCCAACTACAATTTTCTTCCCAAGCCAGCTGCTATACTGCATTGATTTGTTTAGGAATCCTTTGTTTATCATGTCATACATTCCGGGATTTTTCGTCTTGAGATAATCCCAGAGTTCATCTCTTTTTTTGATGCTCTCCTCAGTTCCGTCTCTGAGCAGAAGTGATGAGCTCACGATAAGTATCATCGCAAGGTACTTCGCCATATACCTTTTCAATCCCTTGCTCTCGAGGGTAGTTAAATCCCTTGAGTCTATCATAAGCTTGTTTACAGCAATCTGTTGGTCGATATTTTTTATCATTACAGCCTCGTTGACCGACTGGTCCTCGCGTCCGATATAATATCTGTACATATCGACATTGAGGTAGAACATAGTCTTCACAAACGGCAGCGGATCATACACGAACAGGTTGTCCACGTAGAATGTGTGCTCGGGAAGTTCGAGTCCGCTTTCTTTCAAAAGCTGTGTTCTGTAGATAACCGAGTGCATAAGTATGTTCTGACTTACCGCAAACCTTCCAACATCATCCCAACGGAAAACCGTGTTGATCGGAAGAACATTGGTGTATCTGATAACTTTCCTTTTGTTTAAATAAACCTTTTCGTAAACATAATTCGTGATGAGCATATCCACTTTTTTTCCGGCATAAGTGATGTTTCTGATCACGCCAAGCGCCGTCAAAAATGAATCCTCGTCAAACCAGTCATCACTGTCAAGCACCTTAAAATACTTGCCCGTAGCATTTTTAAGTCCGGTGTTTACCGCACCGCCATGCCCTTTGTTCTGCTGGTGAATAACTCGTATTATATTAGGATAGTCAAGCGCATACTTGTCCGCAATCTGCTTGGTTCCGTCAGTAGATCCGTCATCAACAATGATTATCTCCACGTCCTCTCCACCTGCGAGCGCTGTCTCTATCGCATGACTCATATATCCCTCTGAGTTATAGCATGGTATCGCAACCGTAAGTAACTTCATTTTTCCCATTCCCTCCATACAAGCTCAACTATAAAAATGTCAAGACAACTATCCTTGTAATTATAAACCACATGCATATAATTGTCAAGAATTACTCTGTGATGTGGTTTTGAAAACTACATGTCATTTTCGCCGTAAATTCCGTACAATTCTACAGCCGCCCTGTAGTATTTGTATGCCTTCTTTTTGTTCTTCTTCGTTCCTATGCCGTTGTAATAGCAGGATGCGAGTCTCCACAGCGCATCCGGACATCCGTAAGCCGCTGCCCTAAGGAAATATTTAACCGCCTTTTTGTAGGACTGTGTGACTCCTTTGCCAAAGTAGAAGCACATCCCCAGTGCAAAAAGCCCCCATTCGTCCTCTCTGCGCGCGGATTTTTTGTACCATTTTACCGCCTGCTCGTAGTCTTCCATTCCCTCTGCAGGCTGCTCCTCAAGACTTTCCCGTATCTGTTTTCCATCGAGCGTTCTTCCGCCCTCGGGCTCTTTTGCTAGTTCCGAATGCACCCCGTAAAAATACATATCTCCTATCATGCACATCGCAGATGCAACTCCCGCTTCGGCGGCATCCTCGTAGAACGCCTCCGCCATCATGGCATTTCTCTCGACGCCCTCTCCCTGATAATATATGTCTCCCAGTCTCCACAAGGCATCCCTGCATCCGAGTCTGGCTGCTTTTCTGAAAAAATTCACCGCCCGTTCCATGTCCTGCGACATACCGATGCCCAGATACGAACAATCTCCAAGTCTCCTGCAGGCGTAAGCATTGCCCTGCTGATATGATTTGAAATACAGTGAAATCGCCATTCCGATATCGGGCTCGACTCCCTCTCCCGAAAACAGGCAATCACCGTAGAGCATCTGTGCGCTGTCAAGTCCGTGCGCCGCAGAACGTCTGTACCAGTAGGCAGCTTCTTCCAGGTCCTGATGTTCTCCCGTTACAGGGAAATAATCATCTCCGATGGCATAGAACAGTTGTCCCTTTGCACCTCTCGGAGCATCAAGTCTGCCGACCGCTCCACCATTCAGGTTTTTTCTTCCTCTTTTTTCTGCATAACCGATACAACAGAGAAATCCCATTACGCACTGTGCCTTCGCATCGCCTCCGCGCGCTGTTTTTCGTATTTTTGCACATACTTCAGGTAGCGCTTCAGGGACTATGCTCCCTTTCAGTTCACGGAGGATCGAAATATGTTTGCCGCTCACTCCGGTGACTTGTGAAATCTGTTTATATAATGACTTACGCTCCCATTGCATGTTGATTTCTCCAGATTCTTATTTTTTCGCCAACTCACTTATACCTGTAACCAAACCTGCGACTCCCTGCAAGTCGGACGGTATAATAATTTTTGTTGCCTGCCCGTCGGCTGCTTTTTCAAATGCTTCAAGACTTTTGATCGTGAGCACTTCTTTCGACGGGTTCGCTGCATTTAAGTACGCGATTCCCTGTGCGTTCGCTTTCTGTACCGCCTCGATGGCCTGGGCCTTTCCTTCGGCCTCACGGATTGTTGCTTCTTTCACAGCGTCTGCGCGAAGAATTGCCGCTTCTTTTTCTGCCTCTGCTTCGAGGATAGCCGATTCTTTTTTACCTTCAGCAACAAGGACTGTTGATTTTTTCTCACCCTCTGCGCGAAGAATTGCTTCACGCCTCTCACGCTCTGCCTTCATCTGCTTCTCCATAGCTTCCTGAATCTCAGCCGGCGGGATGATATTTTTCAGCTCGACACGATTCACTTTGATTCCCCAAGGGTCTGTTGCTATATCGAGGCTCGCTCTCATCTGTGTATTGATAGTTTCGCGTGAAGTAAGCGTCTGATCAAGCTCCATATCACCTATGATATTTCTCAGTGTCGTTGCAGTCAGGTTTTCTATAGCGCTCATAGGGTTTTCAACTCCGTAAGCATATAGCTTCGGGTCTGTGATTTGGAAAAATACCACCGTGTCGATATGCATGGTGACATTATCTTTGGTGATAACAGGTTGCGGTTTGAAGTCGATAACCTGCTCTTTTAAAAGCACTTTTTTTGCAACCTTGTCGATAATGGGGAGTTTCAGGTGAAGTCCCACACCCCAAGTTGCCTGGTAACCACCGAGACGCTCAACTACAAATGCGTACGCCTGCGGTACAATCCTGATGCAGGATGCAAGTATGATCAGCACCAGAACTATGATTGCTATGATTGCCACCATTGCAAAAGATACATCACTTCCGTACATTTTTCAAATCCTCCTGTTTTCGTAGTTTATATTTTTCGGTTCATAATCTTATGCTTCAGTTAATTTTTCAACTATCAGCTTCACGCCCTCTATGCGAAGGATCGTGACAGTTTCACCTTTTTCTATCACACTGTCGTCTGCGCTTCTCGCAAGCCACTCGAGGTCTCGAACCGAAACCTGACCCGATTCTTTTTTGTTATTTATCTCTTTTATCACGACTGCTTTTTCGCTTATCAGGCGGTCAATATTAGTCGGGGTGATATTGCTTTGCATCATACGCTTCGCAAACGGTCTCGCGAGTAGCATGATAACCACAGAAAGAACGCAAAAAATAGCAATCTGCAACCATATCGGAGCGTTCCAAATGATTGATACGGCAGCCACAGCTGCTCCTATGGAAAACCAAATGGTTGTAAGCCCCTGCGTCATAATCTCCACAATCAGTGTAAAAATCACGACACCAAGCCAAATTCCAAGCATTGTTGAGTTGTCCATAATCCCCCTCCCTTCACCTTAAAAAACTTATGAAAATTATACAGCAAAAGCCCTGCAAACGCAAGGCTTTTTTCATCAAAAATGAGGTGATCGGATAACCCGCCTGAGCTCTGTCGTGAAAAATGTGTTCTCCGCCAAAAATGCTCCGACAGAATCGGTCGCAACTACGCGTCCGTCGTACATCATAGATATGCAGTCGGCGGTCTTTGCAGCAAACTCCATGTCGTGAGTTATGATAAGTATTGTTTTTCCGGTTGATTTTTTCTCAGTTATAGCATCCGCAAACTTTTCTTTCCTCTCGGGATCAAGTCCGGCAGTCGGCTCATCAAGTATATAAACAGACGCATCTTTTTCAAAAATTTTATTGATTGCGATCCACTTTCTCTCGCCAACACTTTTATCAATAATTTCTTCAAATAAATATCTGGGGTCTGATGGCAGATATGCAATATCTGACTTTGTTATTCCGGTATACTTTACTTTCCCCGATGTCGGTTTCATCAGGCCTGCAAGCAGTTGCGCAAGTGTGGTTTTTCCGCTGCCGTTGCCGCCGACGAGGCAGGTTACGCTTCCTTTTTGTAATTCGAAACTGCAATCTTTTACTGCGTAGCCGGAGGTTTTTTTGTAGTAATAATATATTTCTCGAGCAGAAATAATACATTCTATTTTACTTTTTTCATATTTATTTGTTATGTTTAGGTTCTGAATTACTTCGGTCGCAGCGTCATCCTGCTTCTCAAACCAATTTCTCAGTTCTCTGTTATTCAGGTAAACTTCGGCTGTCGCTTCGTTTTTGATAGCGATTGCCATCGGCTCCGACATATACGGATAGAGTTTTCCTTTTTGCTCTTCAGAGAGCCGATATAGTTCCTCAGGTGTCGTGTTACAAAGCACTTTTCCGTCTTCCATATATACAATTCGGTCTGCTTTTCGCATCAGACTTCCGGCGCGCTGCTCCGCAATAACTATCGTAGTTCCGAGCTCATCGCGTATTTTTTCCACCAATCCGATGAGGTCCTCCGCCGCCACCGGATCAAGCATACCGGTCGGCTCATCGAGCAACAACAAATCGGGGTTCATCGCAACCGCGCCCGCGATACTCACCTTCTGTTGCTGTCCGGCGCTAAGCTCGTAAACATTTTTGTGAACTATCTGCTCCAGTCCGAAAAATGCTGTCATCTCCGCCAGTCTTCTGTACATTTTTTCAGGAGTAAATGAGTGATTTTCCATACCGAAAACAATCTCGTGCTCGACTTTGTCACACACCATCTGAGCACCCGGCTCCTGCCAGACATAGCCGTAGCTTTTGGCATCATTTACAATCTCACCCTGCTCTTCGCCGCGGAGACCTTTTTCTCCTGCAAGTCGCCGTAAAAATGTCGTCTTGCCGCATCCGGAGTGACCGATCAAAAGCACCATCTCACCACGCTCTACAGAGAGATGTTCTATATCAAGGGCATACTCGCGTTCCTGCTTGTCGAGAGGAGTTGCTCCCGATACATCTGTACCGAATCCCGCGTAATTATACCTGTAAGAATTAATCTCTATAAATGCCACTTGTTTTTCCTCACATTATATCGTTATATCGTAAAAGAAAACCACATTGTCGCCCGCTGAAACCGTGTACCTGCTACAGCCTACTCCCGGAAGTTTTCCGTTCACACTGTACTTCCATCCGCTCTCCGCGCCGCAGTCAAACTCGTAGATATTCCCGATTCCCGCAACATAATACGTCTCATACAAAGGAGTGTATTTTGCATCCAAAAGAATGTTGTTTTCTTTGCATATTTTTTTCAGAATATCATATACTGTTTGTTTTTTATTTACTTTTATTTTTCCCGAGAAAAATACTCCTTTCGCCGGGATAAACTCCTCCAATCCATCTCTCCAGAGGTCTTTTCTGTTTACGATTCTTTTGCATTCAATAGTAAAGTTGCAGGTTTTTTCTTTCGATTTGTTATTGGAATTATTATTGTTATTTTTGTTTGATTTTGTGTTTGAGTCATCTTTTGATTTATTATTATCGCGATTTTGATTTTCGGAGTTTTTAACGTTCTGATGAACCGAATTCTTTTGATCTGATTCGGTCGAGGCATTTTTCTTCCCGGTATTTGTTTTTCCGATTTTATTTTGATTGTTATCAGAATCCGCATCGCTCACGTCGCTTCCGGGCGCAGATAGGGCACTGCCCCCACTTACCGATACTCCGCTCGTAACCTCCAAACCAACCAGTCGGTCCTCGCCCGCGTACTTCGGTTCGCTCGTATTTACAGACATTCCGAGATAAACAAGCGATGCTATAACCGCAAGCCAAAGAATGCCGATTATGACTATCAGCTTATTTTTCACTTACACCCTCCGCTTGATGATGTTTCTCACGCTTGAGAGATACGAACTGCCAAACAGGTTCAGATGATTTAAAAGATGATAAAGATTATAAATCTCTTTGCGATCCTCATAGCCCGGCATCAGACATCCGCATTCTTTGTACGTCTGATAAAACGAACGAGAGAATCCACCGAAAAGTTCCGTCATCGCGATATCTGCCTCCGCGCAACCGACATAAGTCGCAGGGTCGATAAGCCAGGCTTTTCCGTCAGATCCCGTAACGAAGTTTCCGCCCCACAAATCACCATGAAGAAGCGACGGATGCTCAGGCTCCACCAATATATCATCGAGTTTTTCAAGCAATTTATCAAAATCTTTTTTATCCGAAGACAGCAAAAATCTGTCCGCCATCTCAATCTGTGGTTTTAATCTTTCATCCCTGAAAAAACCGACCCAGCTGTCGTGGCCACCGTTGTACTGGACTGTTGCGCCTATATAGTTATCCTCAGAAAAACCGTAGTTTCCCTCCCTGACATATTTTGCGGTATCAGCCTTGTGAAGCGCCGCCAGTTCTTCAGCAAAAAATTCCCAAAAATCGCTGACCTTTGGCGCCGCTTCGATATACTCGCACAGAAGAAAACTTCCGTTTCCGTCTTTTCCATAGCTGTGAATTCTCGGGCAGCTGATAGTCTGTGTGTCCGCAATCGCCATAAGTCCCAGCATCTCGGCCCTGAAAAAATCCTCGCCTTTTCTGGTATTACGCTTCAGAAAACACTTGGTTCCGTCACTTAACTTCAACATGTACGACTCATTTATATCTCCACCGGTCACGTAAGTTTTCTCCTCGATACTCACTCCAAAACCGGCAAAAGACTTCACTGCATCTTCTATTGAACTGTGCTTAAGAATATCTTTCATATCAGCCTCTCCAAATTAGTATTTACTCTATTGATCTTAATTCCTATTACCGGATACAAAGTCGGCGCCCAACTAATCAAGCACTCCAATTATACTACGTACTTACTGCTTTTGCAACGAAAAATGTCATTTTCTGACCGTTCGTCGCTCATATCGACCGTTCGTCCCAAATTTATTCAATTATGTTTTTCATTGTGCTACAATTCAAAGGTAACTCATAATCTGTGTTTACAAACGAGGGAGGTAGCACATGGAAAAAACAAAAAAACCGGTTGTGAAAATTGAGAATCTGGTTAAAAATTATGCTGAACTCAGAGCTCTCGATCACCTGAATCTTGAAATTAATCAAGGTGAGGTATTCGGCCTTTTGGGGCCGAACGGATCAGGCAAAACAACAACTATCAGTTGCCTTTTGTCTCTTCTCGCATTTGATGAAGGAAAAATTGAAGTATTTGGTGAGCCAATGACACCGACCGCCTATGATATCAAAAGCAGAATAGGTGTAATACTTCAAAATGTTGCTGTGTTTGATGAACTCAATGTCTACGAAAATGTAGACATCTTCTGTGGTCTTTATATCAAAGATAAAGCAACCAGAAAAAAATATGTAGATGAAGCAATCGAATTTGTCGGTATCAAAGACTTTGTGAAATTCCGCCCGAAAAAACTCTCAGGCGGTCTTCTCAGGCGCCTGAATATTGCCTGCGGTATCGCGCACAAACCGGATCTCATCATTCTTGATGAACCGACTGTAGCAGTTGATCCACAAAGCAGAAACAAAATATTGGAAGGAATCACTGACCTGAATAAACAAGGTGCAACAATCATTTACACCACTCACTATATGGAGGAGGTAGAGCAAATATGCTCGAGAATCGCCATCATGGACCACGGCAAAAAAATTGCTGAGGGCACCAAGGACGAACTCAAAGCTTCCATCAAAAATACAGAAACAATCTACATCGAGATGGATAGTGTTTCGGATTCTCTCATAACTTCAATGAAAAATATCCCGAACGCAACGAATGTAAAGTTTGAAAACAAAAAAATGGCTATAGCCTGTGAAGGTGGACGTCACAACCTGGGCCTTGTGATGGACGAACTGAAAAAAGCAGATGTAAGCTTCGGACGTGTCTATTCTGAGCTTCCAACCCTAAACGATGTATTTTTGACCATCACAGGTAAAGAACTTCGTGACAAAGATGAACATGAAGATGAAGAAGTAAATCCAAAAGATAAGAATATAAAGAAAAAATAACAGGGAGGGATGCTTATGTTTTTCAAAAATATACTATACGAAATCAAGCTGAACTTCCGAGCGAAAGAAGTGCTCATCTGGATGATTATTTTTCCAATCTGTTTGGGGCTTTTTTATAAACTCGCGTTCGGCAATCTCGGTAAATCAATGGAACCGGTTTCTGTTGCCGTAGTTGAAAACACCGAAGACAAATTCTTTCATATGTTTTATGATACGGTCAACAATAATCAAAAAGACGAAAACAGCAGCAGTCTGCTAAATGCAACGTACTGTTCTGAAAAAGAGGCATATGAAAAGCTGTATGACGGAGATGTTGCCGGTGTCGTAATCATTGATCCGATTGAAGGAGAATCAAATGAAACTTCTTCCGGTGATATATCCTCCATGTCAAACATATTTGGTGAAAATTGGGATCAGATGAAAGATTTTGACGAAATCAGTGAAAAAGCCAAAGCTGTTTCCGTGGACACGCCGGATATAAATAAATATATGGATACACTTATGAATTCCTATATCCGCGAAACAAATATGTCGGTAAAAATACAAAAAAACGGTTCCGAACAAAGCACATTAAAAAGCTATATTGAAATGTTCATCAATATGAAAAAAATGGCTAAGGACCTGTGGAAATCCAATTCCGGTGGACAAAAAAACAAAGCTGTTGACAACATTTCGGATATGATGAACGCTGCCACTATCAAATCAACTCCTCTTACGGACGGTAACAAGGATCCATTGGCCATGTATATGTACAATCTGATTGCTATGGTCTCTATCTTTGGTTCATTGGCTGCGATGCACATCGCTATAACCAATCAGGCCAACCTGTCAACCATAGGTATGAGAAGATCCTGCGCAGGAACTCCAAAGTCCATGGTTATACTTCCGGGTCTTATAGGTACATATATATCACACAGTTTCTGTGTTTTGATATCCATAACCTTCCTGAAATTTGCGCTTCAGATAGACTTCGGTGATAAACTTCTTTTAGTTTATCTTACCGGCATACTCGGAGCAATTATGGGAGTTTCACTGGGTTTCTTTGTCGGAGCAATCGGTCGATTAACCGAGGGTGCAAAAACCGGTATTATGATGGCAGTCAATATGACACTGTGTTTTATGAGCGGGCTGATGATCGATGCCATCCGTGCTGTTTTTTCCATGCAGATACCAATCGTCAATGCGCTTAACCCCGTGGCTATCGTTACAGACGCAATGTATTATCTGAATATGGACACTGATTTAAGTCGCTACCTTACGAAGCTTATGATGATGGGCGGATTTACAGTCGTATTTATCGTCCTTGGAATTCTTATGACAAGGAGGAAAAAATATGCAAGTCTTTAAATTATTTTTCAAAATAACAAGATCCAAACTCGGTATCGGGATATTGTATACTGTTGTATTTTTCGCAATGTGTTTCCCGATGGTCTCTGCCAGTGAAGAAAAGGTTGATTTTCAAGACATCTCATTGAATTTGTATGTTCAAGATGAAGATCAATCAGAGACAAGCAAAGCGCTCGTCAAAACACTTGGTGAAAAACACCGCATCACAGACAAGTACATGGATAAACAAAAGCTTATGGATGCCATGTATTATTCAATGATTGATTATTCATTGGTGATTCCGAAAGGATACGCTGAAAACCTCGGATCCACAGACAAAGAAGTTCTGAAAAATGAACCGCTCGAGGAATTTCATCTGCGTGACAGTTATGCAACGGCTATGATGAGTGTATTTTTACAGGAATATATAAGAAATACCCGCGTTTCAGTAGCTATGGGCGATGATTTGATGACCGCGGTGAAAAAATCATCAGAACGCCCTGAGGTCGACATAGAAGTTGTGCAAGATCCAAAGGATGAAATGTATGATGAGAACTTCACAACGAAATTTGCATGGTTTTTCAGACTTTTGATGTATATCCTGATTGCCGTTATTATGAGTATGCTCGGCCCGATTCTCATCACAATGAACGGAGAAGATCAGAGAAAGCGCATAGAGTGCTCAAGGACAAAAGTATCGTCCTATGTGACGCAAGTATTTCTGGGAAGCGCTTTATTAGTAGCTGCAGTATGGTTTATTTTCCTTGCCGGTGGTGCCGTGCTATACGGTGGAATGTATACCGGAATAAGCAGTTGGATGGCTGTACTTAATTCATTTATATTCGCTGCTTTTGTTGCAATGTTTACCATATTTATTTCAACATTCCGCCCATCCAACGTAGTTGTTGGTATGCTTGCACAGGCGGTTGGTCTCGGAATGTCTTTCCTATGCGGAGGATTTATGCCGCAGTATATGCTTGGCGAAGGCTTACAAACTTTCACAAAGATTTTGCCGGGCTACTGGTACGAACGGGCCAACGATCTGCTATGCGGTGATCAAAAAGGCACAATAGGAGACGTATGGATCTGCTTCGCAGTGCAGGGTGGATTTATACTACTGTTCCTGCTACTGACTATCATAAACTCATCAAGACATCCGAAAGTTAAACAGAAATCATAACCGATCTCCCTAAAAAAATCCCCGCCCGATCGTAACGATCAGACGGGGATTTTTAAAAGGAAGTAATTATGATGCTTTCGATTTATGCATCTGCAATTTCTACTGTTTTTTCATATGAAACATTTCCTTCTTCATCTACACTAAAGTATACAAAATTGTATGATGGGAGCGAAGTTGGTGAAATAACGGTTGCTTCTTCAATAAAGCAATAATTCGTTCCTCGTATAGCCTCTGTTGCAAGTATTGCAAGCGGTTTATGTTCTACACCATCAAGTCCTTCAAAAGCTTTTTCAAAGTACAGCCCCTCAGCTTTTGAGTACACCGGTGATTCTGTTTCGTTAAATCCGGTTACATTTCCGGTGCCATATGCTTCCATATTTTTGATTGTTATAGCTGATATAACGGATTCACCAATCAGGTTTTCGTATAAATCTATAATACCATAATAGCCTTTAAATCCAACTATCCCTGTCGGAAAGAATTTACAAAAAACTCTATACTGCTGACCTTCTGTTTGTCTTGTTGCCAAAAGCGCCATAGGAACAATGGTGTACAAGTTTGAATACTCTTCGCCTGCTTTTTCTACAGCTGCTTTGAGATAGTTGTCAATCTCAGGTGACTCTGCAGCTTCCCAACCACCTGTTATAAGTCTGTCTGTCATCAAGGACTCATCGATGACAATCGATGATTCACGAATTAACTCCCCATCATAGAAAATTTTTATTTCATCTCCGACATTAAGTTTGTCATTAAAAGCTTTCTGAAGGCTTGATGCTCTGTATATATAGGGTGTTTTTGTAGGAAGCGTCCAAATTCCCCAATTAAGGTTAAATTTAGTTCCGTCTTTAAACTCAAATTCAAATTTCTTCGGATCTACTTCAACAGGCTCTTCTGTGTTATTTGCATAAATTGTTTTTGCATTATAGTATCCGTTACCAACATAAGCAAGATATACATCCTTCAGCTCAGCACCGTTTCGCAGGAATATACTGTTGTTATACCTACTGCTTTCGTCGATTCCTCCATCGATGAAAATATTGTTAATCTCTTCAAGTATCGCTGTTCCTGCTGTAGCATCAGTATTTAAGTACAAAAGCGCATAGCCTGTTTCAGGCTCGGAAGTAACTGTTTTTGTTTCACACAGTATGCAATACTTTATCGTATTTTCAACTTTGGAGGCCACTTTTGCAACCGGAGTATATGTAACTCCCAATGGTAAATCACCCATACCTTCAAATGCATCGAAAGCATACTGGTCAATCACAGGCGATTCGCACTGCTGCCAGTTACCGACTGTAGGTGACGAGCCATCCGGGAAACATTCCTGAGTTGATGCAAAAACATTTTGAAGATATACGGTTCCATCGAGTCTCTCCGTCACCTCAGCTATCACATACATAGATGGCATATCCGGTGTAACCAAATTCTCCTGCGAAAATACTCTCCAGCTGGTTCCTTCATCAGAAAATTTGTATGCAAGTGTTGCAAATGGTTTGTATGTTACGCCTACAACATCTTCATTAATCTTGTTAAAGATTTCTGATACGCCGGATTCTACTTCCGGATTTGAAGCAGTAATCCAGACATTTTCCTGTATAGACTCATCTGCCTTAACTTTTACTTTGCATTTAAGTGTAACACTCTTCGTCTTTTTCCCATTCTTGTATTTAACTGCTGCTTTTATTGTTGCATTTCCTGCCTTCTTTGCCTTTACAGTTGCTTTCAGCTTGTTCTTTTTGTTTACGGATACAGTTGCTACTTTCTTTTTTGTGCTCGTCCACTTAACTGATTTAACTGTCGTTTTATTTTTCTTGATTGTAAGTGTTTTACTGCCACCCTCTTTGATTGTCAGTGACGATTTACTTATGGATGGTTTTTTTGCTTTTGCATCCATTTTTGCCACCGGACTTACCGAAAGCGCAAGCGCTATAGCAAGTGAAACTGCTGCTACTTTTTTGATTGCTTTTTTAGTTTTCATAAGCTGTTTTCCTCCTTTTCACGAACGGCTTTTTTATATTCATTCATTTTTGCTTTCTTCATCCTTTTTTTCCTGCTTGTAACCTCCTATCATACTCACCGCTGCACACGAGATTCCACTAACCATAAAAATGATCCATGCGTGTGAATATGTTCCTTCAATCCATCCCCAGATGAAAAATATCACCACTGAAACCATACTAATAATTGCACATACAATTCCCATCAATCTCTTATCCATAATTATTTCCTCCTGTTCTTAAACTATTTATTTAATTATTGTCTGATAAACTCCACTTTGTTACCTGTAATATCTTTATAAGTGAATTTGTCACCACTTATTTTGTATTTGAGTTTCATATCACCATCTGTTCCTTTGAACTTGATTGTGAGTTTTTTCCCATTGTCCTTGTAAGTGAATTTAGTAACCTGTCCCTCAAGGTCATAGCTTCCGGTACCGTCATCGTTGAACACATAAACAGCTGTGAGCTTTGTGTTTTTGTCAAGATCATACTCACATTTCCAAGTTCCTACAAGTTTTGATTCCGAGGATTTTGCCTTATCCTTTTTGTCGGAATCAGTTTTTTCTTCAGAAGCTTCCGTCTTTTTCCCAGTGTCTTCTTTTGCTTCCGATTCATCCTTTTTCTCTGCCGTCTGTTCTGCCTCTGCTTTCTGCTCCGGTGTTGCTTCCGGCTGTGTTGTCGCTTCTTCTTTTTTCTCAGCAGTCTGGTTTGTATTCCCTGACTGATTAGCCGGTTGCCAGCTCGAACTGTCATCTCCGCAGCCGACAAGTCCCAGCGCTAAAAATGCTCCAAGTGCCATTACAATAAACCTTTTACTCCATTTTCCCATCATACTTACCTCCTTTGCCAAAATTTCGTAATATTTCGTAACTATATTCTAGACTATACCACATTTATAAAAAAAATCAACATTTTTGGGACGAACGGTCGATATGAACGACGAACGGTCAAATATATTAAATAATATCAAATTACATACAAAAAACGAGCAGGCCTTATAAGCCCGCTCGTCTATTCATAATTCTTATGCCAAATCAACTAAAAAAGCTTACTCCGCTGCCTTTTCACCATCGCTTCCGAACAACTTGGAAACGTCAAAAATCATTCCCGAACCTCCGCCTGTTGCTTTCGGAAGCTCACCGTTCCACTTGTCAAGCATCTTGGATGTCAGAACATTTTTCGAGAGCGATTTCTCGAGTGTCTGGTTTGCCTTCGCCTCAGCCTCTGCGGTTGTCTGCTTAACTTTGGCGTCCGCCTCAGCTTTCTCTATATTTTTCTTGTTCTCGATAGCCTGTGTCTCGTATGACATCTGAGACTGCTGCTTCTGGGCTATTTTTTCATCATACTCAGCATCAAACTGGGCATTGTTGATAACAACTTTGTTTACCTTAATCGTGCCCTCGCCGTACTTCTGATCGAGGGAAACCTGCACGCATTCCTGTGCTTTCGGCTCGATGATCGAACGGTTGGTAACGTCAACCGGTGAAAGTGTTTTCGAACTTGTTTTGATAGCGGATGCCACCAATGACTGATTTACGAGATTGTCCTCATAATTTGATACATTTGCAGCGATCCAAGCCGATTTCTCGGGGTTAATCTGATATGTAACAGTGACTCCCGAAAATGTAACCGTATTTCGCTCAAGTGTCTCAGATACGATCTGCTCATCCTCGAAAACCATATCCTGCTGCTTGTTGTTTACCAGACTAATCTGCTGAGCAAGCGGGATACGGATGTTGAAACCGTTCGGCAGAGTGTTATCAGAAATCTGTCCGAATGTCGACAAAACTCCTGTGTATCCCGTCGGGATGATCGTAAATGAAAGAGAAAATACCACGACAATCAGTCCTGCGATATACAGAACCGCCGATGGCTTTTTCTTCTCAGGATGCTTGCTTACATTCAGGTAGGTCATATAACCGCCGCCTGCCATAATCAGCACACCGCATCCCATTATGATGTAGTTAAGTACCATTTCCATAGCTTCCTCCTGTTATCCGACGCCTCACGCGCCTGTGATTTAACCATTATACTCCATAAAGCTGTTTTTCGCAAGTAATAAAAATAACCCGCCCGCTCAGTTTTTCGCATCCGGGTTATTTTTCGACAGATATCTGACCGCGCTCTCGACATTTTTCACATATACGCCCTTGCAATCATCGCCAAGATGTGACTTGATTCGGCGCAGTTTTTCCGATGAATCGCTGATTGCTATGATGAGCGGCATATCTTCTCCCGCTGCCGGCTCAGATGCAGTCTGCGATTCGGGCGTGCTCTCTGATGAGCGAATTTTCTCGGGTTTCAGGTATTTGAGCAGGATTGCCTCAAGCGCGTCGGACATAACCGGCTTGCTCAAGTAATCCGAGAATCCTTCTTTTATGTAGTTGTCGCGGGCACCCACTATAGCATCTGCTGTCAGTGCTATGATTGGCGTTTCGTCGGCCAGGTGTTCGTCTCTGATTGTGCGGAGCGTCTCCAAGCCGGACATTCCGGGCATCATCTGGTCGAGCAAAACCACATCATAAGTATTGCAATTGATCAGGTCGATACACTCGACACCTGATTCTGCAGTAGTAACATTAATCTTCGTCTCCTCGAGGAGAGATTCAATGACGCTTAAGTTCATATCGTTGTCATCAACTATGAGGATGTTTGCAGTCGGTGCGACAAATGACGGAATATAACTATCTGTGTGGTCCTGAAGCTCCACGATATTCTGCGCGAAATCGCCTATCGGAGTGTCATCTACCACTTCCTGTTTCATATGCGCAATGAAAGTCGTTCCCTCTCCGTAAGTGCTTTCCACTTCAACGGAGCCGTCCATCATTTTTACAAGACTCATCGTTATGTTGAGCCCCAGTCCGGTTCCTTCTATGTTTCTGTTTTTATTTTCATCAAGTCGCTCAAATGATCCGAATAGTCTGTCTTTGTCTTCTTCTTTGATTCCGATTCCGGTATCTTTTACTACAAACTTAAGCATATCATCTGAATTGTCATAGGAAACAGAAACTGATACGCTTCCCTCGTGAGTGTACTTAATTGCATTGTTTATAAGGTTTAGCATAACCTGACGGATGCGTATTTCATCACCTTTCAGTACAGACGGGATGTCCTCCGAAACACGGATGTTGTACTCAAGTCCTTTGTCGCGAGCTTTTTTTACGGTCATATTTACAACATCGTTTATGACTGATGAGAAACTGTATTCAACCGGAATCAGTTCCATTTTTCCTGATTCTATCTTGGAAAAATCAAGGATTCCATTGATGATTGACAACAGCGTATGTCCGGCGCTCTGTATGCCTAGCGCGTATTTTTTCACAGGCTCTTGCGGCGAGGATCGCAGTATCATCTCATCCATTCCTATGATAGCATTCATAGGCGTTCGTATCTCGTGAGACATATTTGCGAGGAAATCACTTTTGGCTTTGTTGGAAGCATCCGCAGCATCTTTTTCGAGCTCTAGCACTTTTCTTTCATACTGAGCCTTCTGCTCTTCGAGCTTCATTTGCTCCATATTCTTCGTGTAGTTTTGCTCATTTTTGTGACCGACATAATAGAATACCACAATCATGATAAATATAAGCATACATATGCCGACGGTTATCAACAGCTGAACTTTCACTTTTCCGTAGAGCTCGCTGTTGCTGACAACCATCACGACTGACCAGTCATTCATGATATGATTTACATAAACAGTGCTGTCGGTTCCATCGTAGGTGAAAGAAAAATCTCCCGATTGCGAACTCTTAATCGCGTTTAAAAATGCCTTGCCGTCCGTTGTTTCGCTGATATTTGTTCCCTTTTTTGACTCGTCTTTGTGCGCGATGAAAAGGCCTGTGTCATCAACTATGAATCCATATCCCTGATCGTTTAATGTCAGGTCTTTCATCATATCCTGTATGCCGCTTAACTGAACATCCAAAGACAGGATATTTTGCCTGTCGGGGAGCATACGACACACTGATATGATCAGGTTTCCTGTCTGCGCATCAATATATGGCGGCACGATAGCCACTTCGCAATTTTTCTCTTTTGCAACAGTGTACCAATCACGATTTTTGGGGTCGTACCCTTCAGGCGGCTCCCAATTAAGACCGTCCATATATCTGCTCATTATATAGCCATACAAGCCTGTATAGTTTTCATTGAACTGTTCTGAAACATTGTTTGTTTCATTAACTAAAAATTCTTGAATTCTTGCGGGAGTGCTTCCGCTTATCAACATGTGATCGAGAGAATCAGAGGTGATTTTCAAGACGTTTTCTGCAGTGTTAATATGGTTTTCAACCAGTGCTGAAACATTTCGCATCCTGTCTTCGATAACGGCATTTGAGTTAAGCACGGCAACATTATAAATCAGACTCGACGTGTAGATAACCATAACAACGACAAATATAAACACAAGTATGAGCGGGATGATCATACTGTGTTTTTTTCGTCCGTACTTTTCATTCTCAGCGCTTTTTTCTTTGTTTTTTCGCATAGAAAACCCTCATATGTATCACTTAATCTTGAAGTATTTTTTAGGAACTTTCACCTTCGTCGAACCGAGATAATATCCCGGATTTCCAAGTATGTATGTATCCTGATAAACCAAAAATGTGTTTTTATACTTTTTTCCTGTTCCGGCATCATTATATACAGAACCGTTCCACTCCGATCCCGGAGAAAACACTCCAAATGTTTTTGACAAGTCCTCTATATTTTTCAACTCGCTTTCACCGAGTATGACACTTCTGGCATGCTCTGCAAGCCCTGCTGAAAGCGCATATCCACAGGAGTAAGTCCAGGTTCCGAAGCGTCCTGCTCCACCCTTTTCCACTACGGATTCTTCTACTGTTTTTACTATTTTTTCAAAATCGCTCGACTCCTCTGTAAAGTCAAGGTCAAGCGCTCCCGGATAGCCCATCAGAGGTGACGGAAGGTCTGCTTCTATGAAGTATCCGCCGTATTCCAAAAGCATTTTTATAAGCGGTTCAGTATGCGCATCATTAGTGCAAAAATAAGCTGATTTTTTTCCGTATTTTTTAACCAATTTCGGAACTTCTTTTCGTATAAATTTTTGCGCTCCCGGCACGCCGACATCAGTTGTCGGATCAGGTGCTGTTTCCGTCCTGAATTTCATCTTGAATTTTTTGCACGCGGCTTTCATGATAGCCACTCGGCGTGAAACCGATTCGTATGACATATGTCGCGGGAAAGAGATATGAACAAATGTATCACAGCCGAGCTTATGTGCAGCACGTATCAGCAAATAACCTCTGGCTACAAAGTCACTGCTGACAACAAGGTCTGACACAGGACTTATCTCGGAGAAATCCTCATACGCTTCTCCCGCTATGCAGAGAATATCCGGTCTTTTTTCTTTAATCCGGCGAAACGCTTCCGCAGTTCCGTCCACAGCCTGATTGACTATGATAGCCTTCATATCCGGGTCTTCAGCAAGGTTTACTATAGTTTGCACTGTTGTATCTATTTCATCAGAGAAGTTGTCCGGATATATAGCAAGCGTTACCTGATCGGCTCCGTATTTTTTCTGAAATGCCTCCGCACCCCGTCTGTCATCTTCCGACTGGGAGATAGATCCCGTAACTATACCTATATGTACTTTTTCTGCCGGTTCTTCAGTGGCTTCTGTCGGTTTATCATTTTCATTTACGCCGTTTACAGCCTGTCCGGTTGACGCAGTCTGCTGCGGATTTGACGCATCACCGCATGCAACTGTCATGACAGTCATCACAAAAATCAAAAGTGAGCTTACAATCTTTTTTCTCATCATAGTCTAACCCCCGCCTGCGTTGAATCTTTGTCATGCGCTGCAAGTAACTCTCATTATATCATCATAAAACGTATTCTTCAAGAAAAACCGACAGCACAATTACCCTATGGGATTATATCATGGATACAAAATCAGATAAACAGAAAATGACTAAACGGTCGATATAAGCGACGAACGGTCATCAAAGAATTACTTTTGGGGGAAAATGAACAGAATAATATAATAAAACAGATAAGGCATCAGCGCCCATAACGGGACAAACGATATGCTTAATGATGGGAAGAATCGAGCATTAACAGTGCCGGTTATAAACAGAGTTATGGCACCTGCAAGTATCAGAACAGCAAAAATAATCAGCACGAAATCTCTCATTTTAAGGCTTGATTTATACAACGAAGTACGTTTGCCGCCGTACCCCCTGTCGTTCATCGAGATACTCCTGATTACACCGTCCTCGAGCGTTATAGAGGTAAGCATCCCGACTGATTTTACACTCATTCCCTGATACTTCATCAGCTCTCTCGCGTCATTTTTCACTAC
>JAIKWQ010000176.1 GCA_024684535.1 Eubacterium sp.
GGTCGCGTGCCTGTGGTTATCTCACGTGACAACAGATATTTTCAAGACACATATCAGGGGATGCCACGTGACGGATATACACCTCTTTTTGAAAAAATGCTCGCACACGAAAACATTGAAGTTAAGATCGGTGTAGATGCATCTGAGGTATTACCGTTTGACGGTCGGGTTATTTTTACGGGCGCAATTGATGAGCTTTTTGATTACAAATTCGGTCATCTTCCATACAGATCACTTGAGTTTAAATTCGAGCATTACGACAAGGATCGATTTCAGTCACACGCCGTAGTAAACTACACTGTAAGCGAGGACTATACCAGGATAACCGAGTTCAAAGCAATGACCGGTGAGGACGAAAAACCGGGCACCACTATCATCAAAGAGTACCCATTTGCCTACACAGGAGCGGACGGAGAGATACCGTACTATGCCATAAACAATCCCGAAAATGACGCACTATACGCGAAATACAAAGCACTTGCGGATGAGCAGAAAAACCTGACATTGCTCGGCAGACTCGCGGAGTACAGGTATTACAACATAGATGCTATAGTCGACAGAGCACTTGACGTGGGTAATAACTGAAAATGAAAAAGCTTTAAAGAAAAGAATTCATCATTTGATGATTCATGTGTTTCAGTAAGCTGGGTAAATATAAATAATCCCAAAATAATAAAGGAGTGATTGTATGAAAAATAAGACTGTTGTATTATTGTTATTTTTTTGCATCGCTTTGTCACTTGCAGGTTGCGGAAGGGATACTCTTGGTGATGTAATTGAAAGCAGCACCATAACTAAACTTGAATATCATCCAAATGACAACAATCAGCTAGTCACGGATAGCGGTGAAATTGATTATTTCATATCAATTTTTAACAACATTGATTTGGAAAAAGCCGATTCCGATGTGACTCCTCCGGCGGGAGGCGACTTCAGTATAGACATTTATCATGAAAACGGTAATCACGATCAGCTTACTGTTGGATCTTATGTTTATATAAATGGAACTGCTTATGTTTGTGAAAAAATAGATGAGATTAAGGATAAGTTATATTCTTTCTTTGCAAGTGACAATAATAAATAACAAAAATAACAGGGCGCCGATTATAATTTATCGGTGCCCTGTCTTAATTATCTTAATTTTTCTGTCGTTTTAGAAACCTGAACGACTTTGTCCTCTGGTGCCGACATTTCCGTTTACTACACCGCCGAGTGTGAGGATATAACCACTTCCTTTAAGTTTGAATTTGTCGGAGCCACCGTTCATCAGTTTCTGATATCTGGCGTTGTCACCAAACATCTCTTTTTTGCCGAACCATTTACCTGAGCTGTAAGCTGCCTTCAGGTGATAAGTGCCTCTCGGAAGTCGGATTGTCGCAGTTTTTCCCGGATGCAGGAATACGCAACCGATAAGCTTCTCTTTATTTTTGTACTTATATATTTTCATATATACGCACTGGCCTTTTACTTTTGGCGCCTTTATTTTCAGTGAAACGGCTTTGCTTGCGCCTTTCTTTCTGTAGGTAACTTTTGTTTTCGGTTTTTTCTTCACGCAAGATTTTTTCTTTGATTTCGCATCCTTATAGTCGCCTGCTTCTTCAAAATTTTTGTACGCAGTGTAAAAAAGCTTTTTCTTTTTTGCTTTGACACCTTCGTCATAAGCGATAGGCTGTCTTACGGTTTTGTACAACTGAACCTGCTGCTGTCCGCGTATATACTGTCCGTTGTCAGAGTCAAGTATATCACGCGCTCCATAGAAATCCTTTTCTTCAATTTTTGCGTTTATTTCAGCAACCAATTTTTCTCTGTGACATTTGCTTAAGATTTCTTCTTTTTCCTCTTCTTTGTAGTCTGTCAAAGTCTCAAGTTTGGCGATAGCTCCGTCATAATCTTTCTTTTCGTACAGATCCTCTGCTTCCTTGAACACTAAAGCATTTTTGCACTCTGTAAGTTTTGACGATGAATCTTTGTATCCTTTCAGACCGTCGTAGAGAGTAATTGCTTTTTCATAATCTCCCCTACCCATTGCTTTTCCGGCTTCTTCATAATCCCAAGCCTGCTTGGCTTCAGTTGCTTTTGTTTCCGAATCCTTATACGAACCGAGATCATCGAAAAGCTCATATGCTTCTTCATATCTTTTTGTTTGAAGGTAAATGTTAGCATTTTCATAGTTTTTTGATTTTTTGAACTGCAACCATATGATGATACCTGCAACCGCAACTATCACAGCAAAGGCGATTGCTGCTATGATAATGATTGTTTTGACGTTGAGTCCTTTTTTTTCATTTTCCATAAGCATTCCCTCCCGTATCCACCTGAAACTGTCACGATTCCACAAAGAATAACTACGCTAAATATACCATTTTTAGGAGCTGTTGTCAATTTATAGAAATATAACTAATGCGCTTCAGAAAAATCTTGCAATATCCCAAGCTTTTTAGTATTATATTGTCATTGAAAAATGAAAAGAAAGAAGAAGAAAAATGATTAAAATGATAGCGGCAGTTGCGGCAAACGGTGTGATAGGAAAAGACGGCAGTATCCCCTGGGACCTGCCTGAGGACAGAAAACTGTTCAAAGAACTTACTATGGGAAGCACTCTGATTATGGGGCGAAAGACTTATGAATCCATAGGCAGGCCGCTTCCGGGAAGACACATAATAGTCGTCACTACGAAAGGAATCAATCTCCCCGCCATATACGAAGAATACTTCAGTGTGGTTCCGACGCTTGATGAAGCTTATGAGATAGTCGGTGAGGGCGACGCATTTTTATGTGGCGGGAGCGGAATTTATAAAGAGGGAATAAAAAGGGCAGAAATCCTGTATATCACCCAAGTTGAATTCGAAGTCGACGGCGATACATTTTTCCCGACAGATGCGCTGAAAGATTTCAGTCTGATCGGTCGCGAGCGCTTGAGCGCAAACTGCAGCCTGCTGACTTACTGCAGGGGGTAAACAGACAATCAGATACTTCCCCTTGCGGCTTCGCGCGCACTGTGGTATAATATTTATTTGCAAACATCGTTCGGAACATTTTTATGAAAGGACTTGGCTATGGACAACAGAAATTTCACACTGCTTACTGACTACTACGAGCTCACGATGATGCAGGGCTACTTCAAAAATAACATCGACAAGAAGGTTGTGTTCGATGTTATTTTTGAAGTAGCCCTGCATCATCGTGAGCTCGTAGTAGTCAG
>JAIKWQ010000002.1 GCA_024684535.1 Eubacterium sp.
AGCGACAACTCTATCGGTATCGATGAAATCTACTCTCAGATTTTCACTATGGAAAAACAGATGGCCGACAAGCTGACTAAGGACATCTATCGCAGATATCAGCTATCACAGGAGATGTTCAAAAATGTCTCCGACGAAAAACAGGCTGAATACCTGTCACGCTTTGCCTATATCTGTCTGCTCTCCTTCGACGCATACCTGAAAAAGCAGATGGTTGAGCGACTGATTGACGAAACATTGTCAGATATCGATTAATTCTAGACCATAAATCATATTATTTTTATTTATTTCACAAGATAACTATATATTCGAGAGGATTATTACATTATGGATGAACTATTAAACGGATTAAACCCCGAGCAAAAAAAAGCTGTCCTTCATCAGGATGGCCCGCTTCTGATACTTGCAGGCGCAGGCTCCGGAAAAACTAGGGTTCTGACACATCGTATCGCTTACCTGATAGATGAACATCACGTGAGCCCATATCAGATTCTTGCGCTCACATTTACAAACAAAGCTGCCGGCGAGATGCGCGAACGAGTTGACAATCTCGTAGAAATCGGTGCTGATAACATCTGGGTTTCGACCTTTCATTCAACTTGCGTGAGAATCCTCAGACGTTACGCTGACAGACTCGGATACGAAAGAGACTTCTCTATCTATGATGCCGACGATCAGAAAGCTCTGATGAAAGACATACTGAGAACCAGAAATCTCGACCCGAAAAAATACAAAGAGCGCACCTTCATAAATGAGATTTCCCGAGCTAAAGACGAACTGAAAACGCCCGAAGAATTTGCAGTAGAAGTTAATAAAGAATTTAACAAAAGACTCTACGGAGAAATATACATAGAATACCAGAAACGCCTGAAAACAAACAATGCGTTTGACTTCGACGATCTCATTTTTAAAACAGTAGAACTCTTCAAAAATGTACCCGATGTCCTGGAATACTATCAGGAAAGATTCAGGTACATACTTGTTGATGAGTATCAGGATACAAACACTGCACAGTTTACTCTTCTTTCACTTCTAGCATCCAAATACAGAAACCTTTGCGTGGTAGGGGATGACGATCAGTCTATCTATAAATTCAGAGGTGCTAACATATACAACATTCTGAATTTTGAAAAAGTCTTCCCGGACACTGAAACTATACGACTTGAGCAGAACTATCGTTCCACGAAAAACATCCTCGAGGCAGCTTCAGAAGTTATAAAAAACAACCACGAGAGAAAAATAAAGACACTTTGGGCTGAATCCGAGCAGGGAGCACCTATCAGATATGCAAAATTTGAATCTGATTACGATGAGGCAAGCGGCGTCGCAGGGGACATCTCGAAAAGCATCCGCGACAATGGATATACCTACTCGGACTTTGCCATACTTTACCGCACAAACGCCCAGTCACGTATATTTGAGGAGAAACTTGTTTACGAAGGCATCCCGTATAGAATCGTGGGAGCCATAAACTTCTATGCCAGAAAAGAAATCAAAGACCTGCTCTGCTACCTGAAAACCATATCAAACGGAGCAGACGATATAGCAGTAAAACGAATAATCAATGTACCAAAACGCGGAATCGGCGACACTTCAATAGGAAGAATATCAACATATGCGCTTGATAATGACATTTCTTTCTACGAAGCACTGACAAAAGCCGACTATATCCCGGGTATTGGCAGAAGTGCATCCGGCGTGTCATCATTTGTCGGACTCATAGAAAACTATAAGCAGAAGCTTCGCTCAGAAAGCGGTTACAACCTCGAAAAACTGATACGAGATATCATAGATGACACAGGCTATGTTTCTGACCTCGAGAATGAAAATTCACCTGAGGCTGATGCCAGAATCGAAAACATAGAATCACTCATAAGTAAAATCGTCCAATACGAAGCAGAAAATGAAGAACCTACTCTCGGTGGTCTTCTCGAAGATATTGCTCTGGTAGCTGATATAGATACGGTTGATAACGATGCTGACCAGGTTCTTTTGATGACTCTTCATTCCGCGAAAGGTTTGGAGTTTGAAAATGTCTATATTGTCGGTATGGAGGAAGGAATCTTTCCGGGTGGAAGCGCTATTTTCGGCGGTAATGATTCCGAACTTGAAGAAGAAAGACGACTGTGCTATGTCGGCATAACACGTGCCAAGAAACATCTGACACTCACAGGTGCTGACAGACGTATGAGGAACGGAAACACAGAGTTTAACCGTCCTTCGAGATTTATACACGAGATTCCCCGACATCTGCTTCATATGTCAGGCTCCGCTCCCAGCCCCGCTGCAGCTTCATCTTATGGTTCAACTTCGACCGGATATTCATCTTCGGGAACCAAATCAACCTCGTATACAGGTAATCCTTATGTAAGCAGAAAAAAAGCCAACATTTTTGCGGATAATCCGTATATAAGCAAGGGTGGAGCAACATCGTCTTCTACCGCACCGGATTATACTGCAGGCGATCAGGTTTCGCATATCAAATTCGGCGAAGGTACTGTGATTTCCATCACTCCATCAGGCTCTGACTACGAAGTTGAAGTTGAATTCGAGGACTTCGGAAAGAGAAAACTCAAGGCTTCATTTGCAAAACTCAAAAAAATATAAAAAAACTGTGGAATTTTGATATTTTTTGTGGTATTATAAGATAGTAATCGATATTTATACGTTTTCAATGTGATTACAGCACTTATTTGTGTTTAAAAAAACATATAATCGAAAGGAAGGTACATATTTATGTCAGAAAAATTCGAAGATCTTATCACTCAAATTAAGGCAAACGACCTCGTTAAGCGTCTCCGCAAGCAGGAAGAAAAGAAAAAAGGACATCCGGTTGTAGTTGTTCTTGCTATCATCGGTGCAGTTGCGGCTGTAGCAGCTATCGCTTATGCAATTTACAAGTACCTCAATCCTTCATATGCTGATTTCGATGCAGACTTCGACTACGATGAGTTCGAAGATGATTTTGATGATCTTGATGATGATGCTGACGACAAGGCATTCAGTTCATCAGGTAAATAATTATTTTTATATTTAATTTCTGCTTTCAAAAAATGACGTATATCATCTGATATACGTCATTTTTATTATTTCGTAATATATTACATCGTCTGTATCATGACAATTCATCTACTATCTTCGACACTGCCACAGCAAGCGCTCCCGGTCCGATATGACAAGCTACACTAAGTGACAAAGGATCTGCCCAAATATCTTTATCCGGGAACTCATTTTTGAGTTCATTTACAAACTCACCGAGTGTATCCTGATTACAGGTATATGCAACTTCAAGATGAACATTTTTTCCGTTTACATCACCGAACCTGGTTTCCATGTCCTTCTTCACAGCTTTAATCATAGCTGATTTACCCATTTTGGCAGTTTTTGCTTTGGTATAGGCATCAAGCTTCTCACCCTGAATCTGAAGCACAGGTTTGATTTTAAGCAATGTTCCGATAGCCGCAGCTGCCGGTGTGATTCTGCCGCCTTTTTTCAGATAGTACAAAGTATCAAGCATTATATAAATACTACTCTCCATCTTTTCTCTGAGGAGTATTTCTTTTATTTCCGCTCCGGACTTTCCAAGTTTAGCGAGGTCTAAGGCATCCATAACTGACTGACGCTGTGTTACGGATATGCGTTGGTTATCTACAACAAACACTTTTCCTTCAAAATCATCTTCATCAGCAAGCATGGTAGCTGTAGCACATGAACTGCTGAGCCCGCTTGACATCGGTATATACACAACTTCATCATAGTTTTTGAGCGCCTCTCGCCATGCTTCCATCAAACTCTCAGGGGTGGGCTGTGAAGTCTTCA
>JAIKWQ010000040.1 GCA_024684535.1 Eubacterium sp.
CGATAAAATCAGAGACAAAAAAGTATTAGACACAAAGTTCTCAGCTGAAATTAAACAACTTGAAAAAAAGATGGGAGTGTCTGCTGACAGGATATCTGATGCGCCATGGTTTATAAGAATACTTGCTATGATGGATGAATATACGGCGAGATTTTCTGCTGATGATTGCGAGTATATAAGCATACCTGCGTATTATGACAGATCACATAATATGAAATTTTCAAAGAGAATATATGAACATTATATTGATGTTCGTTTTGAAGATGAGACTATAAGAGTGCCTATTGGTTATGATTGGATATTAAGGATACTGTACGGAAACTATATGAGGCCGTACATGGCTCCCGGTGCGCATGATTATCCATTTTATCTGGCGATGGATAGGGATGCAAAAACGGCATCAGGTTATGGGCTGTTGTCTTATGAGTACGATGCAGGAAAGATAAATGATATAAAAAAGACAGCAAAGTCAGCTGATAAAAAAGATGCAAAAGAACGTGCGGTTGGGAGCGTTTTGCTTCTTGAAGAGGCGAATGAGAGCATGAAAGAATTATTTTATGCAGAAAAAGATGATAACCAGGATTTATTAGCCCTTATTGGACAGTGCCAGGAACTTGCGATAGAAATTGGAAATGATATTGAAAAAAACACGGTAAATCCTACCGATTTTGTGACTGTTTTAGAAGGATACTGTGAGTATTTATACAGTCAGTATACGATATTATCACAAGCCGGGAATAATAGTATAGTATTTGATGATATATACGATAAACTGGTTGTTTTTTCAAATGAAATGAAATCAGAATCTGAAAAACTGATTTCAAAAAAAGAAATTGTTTTCCTTGTTGGAAGAGCTAAGGACTGGGATTCACTTCATGATTTATGGACGGAAGCAGAAAATGATAAAAGATACAATGTCACTGTGCTTAGTATCCCTATGTATTATAAGGATTTTGACGGGAAAATTCTTAAAGATGAAAAGATAGAAGATGAAGTCCGCTATCCTGAAGAAGTCAAGTTTTCGGATTATGAGACATATGATTTTGAACTGAATCATCCGGAAATAGTTGTATATCAATATCCTTATGATGAGTATTCTGATGTAATGTCAGTGCATCCGTATTTTTATGCGCAGAATATTGCAAAGTTTACGGACACTATGGTATTGGATTCACCATATGAATTAGACAGAAACAAGGTGTTAAATGGGCCGTCGATGTATACTGTCGGGACATTTTTAAAGAATCCGGGTGGGTGCTTGGCAGACGTTATTATAGCAAGGTCAGAACAGGAAAAGCAGGCTTTTGAGATGATTTTGACTGATTTTGCACCGGACAGGGCAGAGAAAATAAAAATAATTGTAAACGAAAAAAACAAACTATGTGATTTAAAAGTCAAGGACAAAGAAAAAGATTCAAAAAAAGTATTGCTATTTACAATGAACGCAAGTATGTTGTACGTGTTTGGAGAAAAAGCAATTAATAAAGCAAAAAAGGTTTTTGACATTTTTGAAAAATACAGCGACAAAATGGAAGTGATTTGGTATCCGGATCCGTATGCCAATCAGATATTGCAACACGATGAAATTTTGAAAAAACAATATGATGATCTAGTTGAAAAATATCGTGATAAATTGAATTTGTGGGAAGGCGGAATTGAGACAGAAGGTCATCTTGCCCGAAAATGCGATGGGGTTTATGGCTCGGGTTGCGTTCTTATGAGTGAATGTCGAAAGGCTGGGAAGGCGGTTTTGTTTGAAGACCCCTGTGTGGATATAAGTGAATTTGAACCAACAGGAAGAATTCTTACAGGGAATGAAGGAGTTACCGAAGAAGGTATCCACCCGGGGCAGTGGGGTGTAGAGGAATTTGTTGTTGCATTATTAAATAAAGACGAAGAAGCGCGAGATGACGTTGCGTGCGAGGAGGCAAATTTTGGAGTATTCCAAAGAATTTTTTCTTGATGAAGTCAGGGACGGTTTTCTGATTCCGAGTTTTATGAAAAAACAGTGGGCCGTCTGTCTTGATGACTACAAGAAATTGGATGAAATATGCAAATCAAACGGGCTCCGTTGTACTTTGAGTTGGGGGAGTCTGATTGGTGCGATCAGGCATGGCGGCTTTGTGCCCTGGGATGATGATCTGGATGTTGAGATGCCCAGAGAGGATTTCGAAAAGCTTCAGGAAATCGTAGGAAAAGAGGAAGTAGAAGGCGAGTATCACATAGATGACTTCACGACTGTGGGCAATACCAATACTGCCAGAAGATGGATAGAAAAAAGCACGCTTTTGTACGACGCTGACAGATGGGCCGACAGGCATGGATTCCCGTTTGGCAACGCCATAGATATTTTTATTCTTGATAATATTCCAAATGACCAGGAAAAATACGACGAGTTTATGCGAGTTATTTTTCTGTGCGAGTCGTTACGCAATGAACTCGGAGAAAAGGCAGAGGGGCTCGCTGTCCCCGCGACAAAAGCAAAACTTGAGGATTTGGAACGCATAGTCGGACACAGGATTCACTTCGATGATGATATGAAGCCGGAAGTGAAGGCGTTTGTCGTGATGGATGAATACCTGAAAAAAATGACCGCGAAGGTCGATGCTTCTGACTATACTTCCTACAAGATGGCTAATGTCGCGCTGTATATCAGGTTTAGGAGGATTTCTTCATCAGGAAGAACTTTTGAAAAATGTTTTGATATGGATTATGAGGGGCTGACGGTTTCGGTTCCCTGTGGATACGACGGGCTTTTGCGCAGGTCTTATGATGATTTCATGTTCCCTGCGTATGTATTTTTTAATCACAGATATCCATCGTATGATATACTCGCGGATGAGTTGAAAAAAGAGTTTGATTTCGAGCTTTTGAAATACAAGTTTTCCCGCGATGAGTATGAAAAGAATATCGGTGAGCGTCAGGAAAAATGTCCGCTTGGCGATGTTGTCAGGGAGAATGTTGCGCTTCTTTTGGAGGCACACGCGTATGTAAGTGGCGTAGTGAGAGGAACTGAAAAAACAGATGATGTCCCAGATATATCGGATGTCATGTCTGAGCAGACAATATCAGAGCTAAAAGACTTGCTCGGACAGTGCCAGAACCTAGCGGTATACGTTGGTAACCTGATAGAAGCGAAGGTTAAGAAGGTTTATCAGAATCAACCTGACGATACAGCAGAAAACAATACTGATACAAGCGATAATGCTAAAATCAGCATGAAAGCAAGTGATATAATCCACGCGCTTGAGAGTTACTGCGAGAGCGTATTTGCGCTGTATGAAGGACTGGATAAATCAGCGAGCGATAGCGCTGATGATATTAAGTTACTCACAGACGGGCTTCTGTCACACGATACTATACTTGAGAAGCTGACTGAATACTCGTATGAAGAATACAGAGAAATCGTATTTCTTGTTGACCGGGCTGATAACTGGAAATCCCTGCAAACGATATGGGAGGCTGCAAAAGCTGATGAGGACCTGCTGGTTACAGTTGTTCCTGTGCCGTTTAAATACAAGGATGCGCTGGGAATGATTCCT
>JAIKWQ010000041.1 GCA_024684535.1 Eubacterium sp.
GATGTTTGTGCAGAGAGAGAGCGGATTTGTGAAGCCTGCTGCAGAGATTACGGGCGGATATCTGTCAGGTACTGCAGAAATTGGAGAAATGTGGTTGAATCAATAAGAGATTTGTGTTATAATGGTTCATTGAGTTATTGAAATATTGATGATTCGGTGATTCCATAGTTGCGAATTTGAAGGAAACACCGATATATCGGTGTTTCCTTTGCGTTTAGCGGATTATGTATATTTATAGGAGGGGCTTATAGTGGATCTGATATTACTTGCAAATATCATCGTCTGTGCGCTGGCATTCATAGGCTTTGTGTATGGCGCCACGCAGTTTTTCGGTGCGAAAAAAGCGTTATACGGACAGATGATCACATTTGCGATTTTGTGTGTTGTTATCGGAAGAGTTTTCAATATTTCCCGTCTGATAACCGGCGGTGACATAGTGAGTCGTTTCCAGCTGGGAACACTTGCCACCGTAGGAAGCTTCATATTCTTCTTTTCATCAAACTACGGAGCGCTGGATTCGATTGTTGATGATGGCTCGGATGAATTCAAAAAATATCGCAGGATAGCTATCGTAGCTCCTTTGGTCGTTTTGGCGTCCTACTTCCCGCTGTTTTATATGGGTGACGCTTCATATCTGTGGAAAGTTCAGGGAGCTGTATTGGCCCTTTTTGCAGCGTGGAGTTCGTACTATCACCTGAAACACCTGATCATACCGGATGTTGATTTCGGTGTGGTCAAAAGTCTGAGACCGTACAACTTCCTTGCACTATGCTATGTGGTATCAAGTATGACGGAGTTTTTTGCTCTCAGTTGTAACAATGCTGTTTTGACACTTATCAGTTGCTCGTGTTCAGCGGTAGTCGCACTGTCGATGATACCGTTGATTTCGTACGGACTGAAGAAATCAAGAATGTAAGGAGGGCGAAAAAATGGATGATAGCAATATGATATTTATTCTGTTTATTTGTATTTTTGTTCCTCTGTTGATAAGCGTTCCTTTGGTTCAAAAACAGTCACGTGATATAGTTATATATATCCTTACCGGACTGGCAGTCGCGCTTTTTGTTTCCGAAGTAAACGGAATTATGCTTGAGTACTTCGACAATGACATGTTGTACGTAACTACGACGATAACTCCAATAACTGAGGAAGTTGTGAAAGCTATACCGGTGCTTATGTTTGTGTATTGCTTCCCGGACAAAAGAGACAGGTATCTGTCTATAGCATTTGCCTGCGGTGTGGGATTCGCACTGTTTGAGAACTCCTACATCCTCGTGTCAAATGTCGGAAGCGTAAGCCTGCCTTGGGCGCTTGCAAGAGGTTTCTCTGCAGCCCTGATGCACGGTATCTGTACGGCGGCGGTCGGATACGGAATGACGTATGTAAGACTGAGAAGAAAACTTGCAATACCGGGAACTATAGCTTTGCTTATATTGGCAATTATCTATCATGGCATTTTTAACATATATGTTCAGGCAACCGATATGAAGTATGTCGGATTCATATTGCCGGGACTTACATATCTGCCGATTATCATTTATTTGTTGGTGAAAGGCAGAAAACAGGAAAAAGAGCTGAAGGTGAAAAGCGATGGATAACATAGTCATTTTTGTTGACAGAAAAAAAGAACCCGGGCTTGAAACCGCTGAGGAGATCAAAAGAATCCTTGAGAAGCAGGTGAAAAATATCCGCATAGTCACTGAGTTTTCGGAGATTGCAGCGGGTCCTGCTGATATAGCGATGGTGCTCGGCGGAGACGGAACCGTAATCCAGGTTGCAAAACAGGTTGCGGGGAAGGGCATCCCGATACTTGGTATCAATTTCGGAACGCTTGGATTCCTGACGGAAGTTGAAAGACCGAAGCTTCACGTGGCGCTCGGTGAGCTTTTGGCCGGGAACTACAGCACTGAATCGAGAATTGCACTGAATTGCGAGATTCATCAGAGCGGTGACAAAAGAACGGTCGGACCGGTAATCAATGAGTTCGTGGTCTGCAAGCGTGATTTCGGACATATGATAACAACAAGCGTGTATGTCGATGATGTATATGTGGATACGTATGTGGCGGACGGAATTCTGATATCGACACCTACGGGATCTACGGCGTACAACCTGTCAGCGCAGGGACCTATGCTTGCACCTGATATGGATGCGCTTATCATCACACCGATATGCCCGCATTCACTCAGCAAAAAACCGCTTATCGTATCGTCAAAATGCACCATCAGGATGCAGATAGACAAGACGAAAGCCGACTACTCGGATGAAGCGGCGATACGAGGTGATGGTTTCCTTCTCGGAGAGGCAACCACAGGAGATGAATTTGTCATACGAAAAGCTGAAGAAACATTTGATATGATTCATATCGGTGAGATTAGTTTTTATGAAAAAATGAGAGTTAAGTTAGGCTAGTTAAGGAGGAAGAAAGAAGATGTCAGGACATAGTAAATTTTCCAACATCAAACACAAGAAGGAGAAAAATGACGCGAAACGCGGCAAGATTTTCACAGTCATCGGACGTGAGATAGCAGTCGCAGTAAAAGAAGGCGGAGCAGATCCTGCAGCAAACTCAAAGCTTCGTGATGTAATCGCGAAAGCAAAGGCAAACAACATGCCAAACGATACTATCGAGCGTGGTATCAAAAAAGCTGCCGGGGATGTAGATGCGGTAAACTACGTAAGCTGCGTATATGAGGGTTACGGTCCGGGCGGAACGGCTATCATAGTTGAGACACTTACCGATAACAAAAACCGTACAGCAGCCAATGTCAGAAATGCATTTACAAAGGGCGGCGGAAACGTCGGAACAACCGGCTGTGTGTCATATATGTTTGATAAAAAAGGTCAGATTCTCGTAGACAAAGAGGAATACGATACTGACCCTGATGAGTTTATGATGCTTGCGCTTGATGCGGGAGCGGAAGATTTTTCCGAAGAGGAAGATTCATACGAAATCATCACTTCACCTGATGATTTTTCTGTTGTCAGAGAGGAGCTTGAAAAAGCGGGAGTTCCGATGGCACAGGCTGAAGTTACTATGATACCGCAAAACTATGTGAGTCTGGCAAGCGAGGAAGACAAAAAAAGCTTTGAAAAAATCCTTGATCTGCTTGACGACGAAGATGATGTACAAAATGTATATCACAATGCGGAAGATATCGACGAGTAAGGTGGATCGATGAGTATAAAAGGAGCCATTTTTGACCTCGACGGGACATTGCTTGATTCGATGGATGTTTGGAGTCAGGTTGATATCGAGTTTCTCGGCAAGCGCGGTATAGCAGTACCTGACGACTACGCGGATGCGATAGCCCCGATGATGTTTCGCGAGGTGGCTGAATACACGATAGACAGGTTCAGCCTGCCTGATTCACCCGAGTCGGTGATGGAAGAGTGGAACAGTATGGCGAAGCATAAATACGCCGAAGAAGTGAAGTTAAAACCCGGCGCCCTCGAAGTGATAAAATTACTTCAAAAAAACGGTGTGAAAATGGGTATTGCAACAACTAATATTTCAGAAGTATTTATGCCCTGTCTGGTTCACAACGGAGTAGAAAAATATTTCGATGTTGTCACTGAAACGGACGATGTCGGAGTGGCGAAAGACAAGCCGGATATCTACCTGATCACAGCCGAGAGGCTTGGCGTCAAGCCTACCGAATGCATCGTTTTTGAAGATATTGTAATGGCACTTAACAGTGCGCGTGCAGGAGGATTCACAACATTCGGTATCTGGGACGATCATGGCTGGGCCAAAGTCGATCGCGCCGCATTCGATGAGGCGAGTGACTATCCCCTCGACAGTTGGTCAGCAGCAAGAGATGTTCTCGCAAACATAATATGATATTTTTGGTGGTCTGATTTCGATTTTAAGTTTACTGCTTTA
>JAIKWQ010000062.1 GCA_024684535.1 Eubacterium sp.
GAGTATGAGAGAACGGGAATTCCTGTTAATGCCGATATAAGCTCACAGTTGCTTATAAATATTTTCGAGCACAATACACCACTTCACGACGGAGCAGTGATTCTCAGAGATGACAAGGTTTTGGCAGCTACGTGTTATCTGCCGTTGTCAAATAATTTAAGTGTCAGCAAGGATCTCGGAACCAGACATCGTGCAGGACTTGGTATCAGCGAGGTGTCTGATTCATTGACAATAATAGTTTCAGAAGAAACGGGTGCTGTGTCACTTGCGATGGACGGTAAACTCTATCACAAGGTTGATGCCGATACTATGGGGTTGAGACTGAAAGAAGCGGCAAAAGTCGGAAGTGATGATAAAAGGCGTTTCTTTAAGCGAAAGAAAAAGGTTGAAGCCGCTACGGATGAACCTCCCGTAACTGAAGAGGAGGTGGAAGAATAATGAAAGAAATACTGAAAAATATCTTCACCAAAAACCTCGGATGGAAGCTTTTGTCACTTATTGCAGCAGCGTTGTTCTGGATTGTTGCGTTAAATATTATCGATCCGAATACAAAAAAGACTTTCAACGACATACCGGTTGAAATTCTCAATGAAAGTGTGATTACTTCAGCTGATCAGGTGTATGAAGTTGTAAGCGGAGACAAGGTAAATGTCACGATAAGCGGAAAGAGAAGTTTTGTGGAAAAACTGACCGCTGATGATTTTTCTGCAACAGCTGATTTGACTGAACTTTCCAGTGTGAATGCGGTAAATATCAAAGTGAAACTCGTCAAACCGCCGGCAAATGCTCAATACGAATTATCCTGGGGCAATGCCGTTCTCAAGGTAAATCTGGAAAAACGTGTGACAAATAAATACAAGGTTTCGGTCAACTCCGAAGGTGAACTCGGAGAAGGCTATGTGCTTTCGGAAACACAGGTAAAACCTAATATTGTTGAGGTTTCCGGTGGCGAATCAAAAATGAAAAAAATAGATAAAATCGAAGTCACAATCCCGCTTACGGGACAGACGGAAGATTTCACGACTAAGGCTACACCTATGGCCTATGACAGAGACGGAGATCTCATAGATTCGACCAATCTGACATTTAGCGTAAAAACAGTGAAGGTATCGGTGAGTGTCGGCAAGACGATGGATGTACCGATCAGAATAGAGACCAAAGGCGAACCTGCGGAGGGATACAGACTCGTGACTACTGACAGACAGCCTGAAAGTGTCAAGGTTACCGCAGCGGATTCGAGTCTGCTGAAAAATGATCTGGCTATAGTTTTGGAAGTTGATATAGCAGGTGCAAAAGCAGATGTAGAAAAAGAGTTTAATATAACAAATGTGCTTGGAGATGCTTACACCATAGTTGATGATATAACGGTGGTATCAGTCAGGTGCGAGATTGCTCAGAGTGGCAAAAAGACACTTAGTCTCACGTCTACTGATATTGAAGTCAGAAATCTTTCGGAAAACCACACAGTCGAATTTGCCGAAGATGACAAACGATACAAAATCACACTGACGGGAAGTGACAGTGATCTGGAAAAAATAGATATCAAATCACTCGGTGCGTATATCAATCTGTCAGGAATGACTACAGGTGCGCATGATGTGGAGGTCAAGTTTGATCTGCCGGATGGTGTTAAGTTGAGTCATCCGCTGACAGTCAGGATCATACTGGTTGAACAGTCGCAGGATGAACCGACGGAAGAACCGGATGAAGAATGATTTATGATACGAACGGAATATTTTTATGATTTCAGGAGGATACAATAATGGTTTACGATATGGAGAAACAGCACAAACTTGGTAAGCTTCACGCTTTAGAGCGTATATGCGCCATACTTGATCCGGATTCTTTTCGTGAGATTGGTTCGGGACAGACTAACCTTGAGGACTGTTTCAACATAAAAAAAGGACAGTTTCCCTATGACGGAGTAATTACAGGTTACGGAACGATAAATTCACAACCCGTAGTGATATACTCGGAAGACTTTACTGTCATCGGCGGAACACTTGGAAAAACACATGGATTTAAGATTGCAAATGCAATAAAAATGGCTATAGAGAACCGTTGCCCGGTAATCGGCATCAATGATTCCGGCGGCGCCCGTATACAGGAGGGAATCAACGCGCTTGCCGGCTATGGGGAAATTTTTTATTACAACACTATGGCTTCAGGTTACATCCCACAGATTTCTATCATAGCAGGAAACTGCGCAGGTGGAGCTGTGTATTCGCCGGGTATCACAGATTTTATTTTTGTGATAGACGATATAAGCCAGATGTTTGTGACGGGACCGAAGGTTATCAATGCAGTTACCGGAGAAAAGATTACTGCAAATGACCTCGGAGGTTCAGAGGTGCACGCGCAGAAAAGCGGTGTTGCGCACTTCCGTATGCCTGATGAGAGGACATGCTTTAAAAAGGTTCGTGATCTGATAGACATACTTCCGTCGTGCTATGAGGATAAGAATCTTCACTATGACAGAAAAATAGACCGAGACTATTCACATGAATTTACACTTAATACTGATCTTTCGACGGTGATTCCGGAAAAGAGTAACCAAAGCTATGATATATGTGATGTCATAAACGGCATAGTTGATCCGGATACATTCATAGAAGTACAGGCAGAATTTGCCAAAAACTCCGTTGTCGGTTTTGCTCGTCTGAAAGGAATCTGCGTGGGCATCATAGCTGATCAGCCCAAATATCTGGCAGGAGTTATGGATTGTGATTCTTCTGATAAGGTTGCGAGATTTATCAGATATTGTGATTGCTACAACATACCGCTGATAACGCTTACCGATGTTCCGGGATTTCTTCCGGGCAAAGATCAGGAGTACAAGGGTATCATACGCCATGGCGCAAAGGTGCTTTTTGCCTATTCGGAGGCGACGACGATAAAACTCAACGTAATACTCAGAAAGGCATATGGTGGGGCGTATATCGCGATGAGTTCGAAACATCTCCGCTCAGATTTCGTTTACGCCTGGCCTACGGCAGAGATTGCGGTTATGGGCGCAGAGGGAGCTGCGGATATCCTCTACGGTAAGCAGATGAAAAATATGTCGGATGCTGAAAAAGCTGCATTCAGACAGGAAAAAATAGATGAGTACAATGAGACGTTCATGAATCCGAAAATCGCTGTTCAGCAGGGCTATGTAGATGAAGTTATCAAGCCTGAAGCTACCAGAGAACGCCTCTACAGTGACCTGATTTTGCTTGAGCACAAACGCCAGCATGATCACGTTGATAAAAAGCATGGAAACATCCCACTGTAATTTTTTCTCGACATTTTCGGAAAAATGTTATATAATGGAGAGCATGGACAAAAATGAATGAGTAACATTGTATTGGAGGAAGAAGATGAGTAAGCTACTTGAGAGAAAACTGAGCATTGTATTTATCATATTGCAGCTCCTGTTTTCGATAGGACTTTGTATTCTCGTATTTAAGGTCGGATTTATCCCGACTAAGTACGCGGTAATACTTATAACTGTTTGTGTGATTCTGTTGGTTTATCAGGTGTTGAGCCAGATAGCCAATTCAAGTTACATCATAGGAAGAGTGCTGTGTGTGGCGTTCTGTTTATTTTTCTCGTTTGGAGGATACTATCTGTACAGTACATATCACGCTATGGCGCAGATTTCCGGTGCAGATACAAAAATTGACGTCATCACCTACTATGTTTTGCAGGATGATCCCGCAAAGAGTCTTGCAGATGCGAAGGACTACAAATTCGGTATACTGAAGGATATCGACAGAGAGAATACCGACAAAGCGCTTGCAGAAGCAAAATCAGAGGTTGGAAAGGATTTGACAACTGTTGAGTTTGTTGATTCTTCAACACTTGTCGATGCGCTCTATGCAAAAGAAATTCAGGTTGCTGTGTTTAACCAGGGATTCGTAAATACAATCAAGGAACAATATAAAACGTTTAAGAAAGACACCAGAGAGTTAGTTAAACACGAGATAGAGACCGAAGTTGAGGAAGAAGAGCCTGATTACGCGAGCGAGGTCACCACAAAACCGTTTATTGTGTATATAAGTGGTATAGATGTGTATGGTAAACTTGCCAAGAACTCGCGAAGCGACGTAAACATCCTCGCAATAGTAAATCCACTTACAAAGAAATTGCTTTTGGTATCAACTCCGCGTGATTACTTCGTGCCACTCTATGACAAGAAAGGAAAACCGCGTTCGGGAGGCGCCAGAGATAAGCTTACCCACGCAGGAATTTACGGCATAGAGGTTTCTATGGGAACACTGCAGAAGCTCTATAATTGCGATATCGACTATTATGTACGTGTCAACTTCTCGTCAGTTAAAAATATCATCAACCTGATCGGTGGAGTGGAAGTTTATTCGGATGTAGCATTCACTTCGGTACTCGGACCGAATAAATGGTCTAAGTATAAGTTTGAAAAAGGATACAACAAGGTTGACGGAAAGAAAGGACTTGCTTTCTGTCGTGAGAGAAAGAACCTGGCAAACGGTGACTACCAGCGTGGACGTGATCACCAGCATATGATTGAGGCTATTCTTAACAAGGTTATGTCACCTTCAATTCTCGGTGATTATCCGGCGCTTTTGAAAGAAAGCAAAAAAATGTTCCAGACGAATATGTCTATGGACAGTATATCATCACTCTGCAAAATGCAGCTTGATGATATGGCGAAATGGAAGATAAGTTTCATCAATGCGGCAGGTACCGGAACCAGAGCATATACTTACTCAATGCCTTCTGTAAGTCTGTACGTATGTCAGCCTGATATGAATTCGGTTAAGAAGATTACGAAGAAGATCAATAAATACTTAAATGACAAACCGGAAGATGAGTCTGTCAAAGTAGAAGATACAACAAGGCCACTAAATGATATGGGATATTGATTAATACAAGGGAGGATCTTCGATGAGTATATTTTTTTCTCCGCCGGATATGACAGAGAAGGAATCGGAAGCTGTCATTGAAGTATTGAAAAGCGGTTGGATCACTACGGGTCCGAAAGCAAAAGAATTTGAAGAAAAAATAGCTTCTTACTGCGGCACTGCAAAAGCTGCAGCATTAAACTCGGGCACTGCGAGTATGGAGCTTACATACAGGCTTCTTGGTATAGGTGAGGGTGATGAGGTTATCACTACCGCCTATACATATACTGCCACTGCAAGTGCCATATGTCACGTAGGCGCAAAGCCTGTACTTGTTGACGTCTCCGGAGATGAAGCCGGCACTGTAAGTCCGTATGAAATTGACTATGAAGCTGTAGCGGCAGCCATCACCCCGAAGACAAAGGCTATAACAGCTGTTGATATTGGTGGCGTGATGTGCGATTATGACAGACTTTTGCAAATCGCCAAAGATAAGCAGGATATGTTTGTTCCGGGTGAGAATAATTTCCAGAAGGATCTCGGAAGGATAGCTATAGTAGCGGATGCGGCACACAGTTTCGGAGCTTCAAGAAACGGTGTAAAAAGCGGCGCGGCAGCGGACTTTACATGCTTTTCTTTCCACGCTGTGAAAAATCTCACCACAGCTGAAGGAGGAGCGGTAACCTGGAAGTCGATAGTAGGCATAGATGATGAAGATATTTATAAGTTGTTTATGCTTATGTCGCTGCATGGACAGTCCAAAGACGCTCTCGAGAAGAATAAAACCGGATCTTGGGAATACGATATAGTATTTCCGGGTTATAAATGCAATTTAACGGATGTTCACGCTGCCATAGGTCTGGTTCAGTTTGATCGATTCGGTGAACTTGAGGCCAAAAGAAAGCATATAATTGAGCTCTATGACAAGGGCATAGAAGAGATAAACAAAAAACTCGGTAAAGACAGATCTGCGGAGAGGATTCTGCCTGTCAGAACACTGAAGCATTTCGGTGATAATTATGCGTCAAGCGGACATCTGTATATGTTGAGGATCGGAGCTGTTACTGACAGAGAGAGAAGAGAACTCATAGATGAGATGGCAAAATCAGATGTGCCTACAAATGTTCACTACAAACCTCTCCCGATGATGACTGCATACAAGGCTATGGGATACAAAAAAGATGATTATCCGAAAGCTTTTGAGTTGTCCAGAAATGAAGTGACGTTGCCGCTTCATACATTGCTTACAGACGAGGATGTGAAAAAAATTCTCGATGTTTTGTATGATTCGTTGATGCTAATCAGATTTTAGGAGTAAAAATGACTGACTGGGAATACCTGCCTGACGGAATGAGAAATAATAGTATACGTCCATACTACGATGCTCTTGTGAAAAAAGAAAAAGCACTTGCTGCAAAGCGCATTATGGATGTGTTTGTCTCGGTATTTTTGCTTATATTGCTTTTACCTCTTATGGTCGGAATTGCAGTATGGGTTACTCTTGGAAGCAAGGGCGGACCATTTTTCTGTCAGGAGAGAGTGACAACTTACGGGAAAAAATTCACTATAATCAAGTTCCGCACTATGGTTAAAGATGCACCTGAAAAGGGAACGGCGGTGACCGGTGAAGATGATGCCAGGATTACTGACGAGGGGAAGTTTTTGCGTAAGTACAGACTCGATGAATTGCCTCAGTTAATTAACATAATTGCAGGTGATATGTCTTTGGTTGGTACGAGACCCGAAGCACCGAAGTATGTTGAACAGTATACCGACGAAATGAAGGCAACACTTTTGCTTCCTGCGGGTGTTACAAGCAGGGCAAGCATAGAGTTCAAGGATGAAGCGGAAATCATCGGTGACAGAACCGGAGATGAAGCTGACAGAGCGTATGTGGAAGAAGTTTTGCCACTCAAGATGAAATACAATCTGGAATATATAGAAAAATATTCTTTGATGGAAGATATAAAGCTTTGTTTTTTGACAGTTATAAAAGTGTTTAAATAAAGTATTATTATTGTATATTTTTTCTGATATTTAATTGAGGAAGTGTGATGTTTGTAGCTCGTTTGCAGGACATGTTTATAAGTCTTTTGTCGCCCTGGATTCCTTTCATTTCGAGGATTCCGATTAAGTTGAGATACGGACTTATCACAGCTTGCTTTATGGCTGATATAGTTCTTTTCGGGATAGTGCGTTATGTGCTTCTCAGAGAGAGCTATTTTTATAATACTACACTTGGTATTTTTACGATGATTGCAATAGCTCTTTTGTCGCTTGACAAAGGGTTAAAAAGAGTCAGATGGCGTAGGTCGGTTTGGATAGCCTGGTTTGCGATGTGCATAGCATTTACGGTTTCTGATGTACTTGTTCCCAAAAAAGTATGTGGTCTGGGAGTGATACTTGCGCTTGTGTTTACGGGAGTATTTTTCGTCTGGCAGAATAACTCCAGGCGCGATATGCTTTGGGAATGTTTCAAAAGAGCGATCAGAATTTCGTTTTGGGCGATATCGATTTTTTCATTTATGTTCAGGCCGATTTATCAGGGCGGAAGGTACGCCGGAATATTTACAAATCCGAATACTTTCGGACTGTATCTGTTTGTAATATTTGCAGTATTTATGTCAGACCTTGACTGGGATACTGCGACAGGAAAAAGGCTTGTGAGCTCGCTTCCGACATATATAAGTATAGCGCTTGTTTGGTTTTATCTTGAGATGTCTCAGGCGAGGACGGCGCTTCTTGCCTGCGGAGCGATCCTTTTTATGTGGCTTGTGCTCAGAGTATCAAGGGCGGTAAAGGTGCACAGATGGCGCTCGTTTATCAGGCATTTTGTGTTTGCGGTGATGTTTGTTGTTGCGCTCTATCCTGTTTTCAGAGTGACGGTTGCGTATCTGCCATGGATTGTAGATCATCCGTTGATTTTCAAAGGTGAGAGTTTGTATCTTTCTGACGGAAGCAAGATATATGATATGGGAGAGACTGTAATAGCCGAGCCTGATGTCGATGCACAGAGTATGATAGAGGGATACAAAATAACAAACTTGGATCAGGTGGTAGATACGACAGGGAAAATAGTTGTTCCGGCGACGCAGACTGCTTCGGATGAACCCGAAAAACCTATCGTTCCGCAAAATGTTATGGACAGGCTCTGGTATGTGCTGGAAAACACGAAAGGATTAAATGCCCTTACATCCGGAAGGATAGAGATATATAAAGGCTACTATAAGCAGTTAAACTACAAAGGACACCCAAATGTCTCGCTGACGATAAACGGTGGCAAAAAAGCACACGCGCATAACAACTGGTTGCAGTTTGGTTATACATACGGGTACTTCGGATTGATTTTCTATACAATTATAACCATACTTGGTGTGGCGATGTCTATCAAGTTTTATCTGCAAAGGGACAGGAAAAATATCCGCTACGCATTTTTGATACCGGCAATCTGTGTCGGCTTTGTAGTGGCAACGATGGCGGAATGTTTGTTTTTACCGTTTGAAGTATTTCCGGCATTTGCGTTTTGGTTTGTATTCGGGGAGATATTTGAGAAAAAAATCCCTGAGAAGAAAATAAATACTATTGGAGGATTAACATGAGCGATGCAAAAGTATATGCCGTAGTTCTCGCAGGAGGAGTCGGCTCCAGGATGGGACAACAGGATAAACCCAAGCAGTATCTGGAGGTTGGTGGAAAGCCGATACTCATACACACGCTTGAGAAGTTTTATATCGAAGATGATTTCGAGGCGGTGATCGTGCCGGGCCCGAGAGAGTGGATTGCGCATACAAAAAATTTGGTTCGCAAACATCTCCCTGACGAGAGCAGAGTACACGTGATAGCAGGCGGAAGCACCAGAAACGAAACTATCATGAATGCGATCAACTATATCGAAGAAACTTTCGGAATTGACGAGGAGACGATCATAGTTACTCATGACAGCGTTCGCCCGTTTGTTACAAGAAGGATAATCGAAGAAAACATCCGCTATGCAAGAGAGGTGGGAGCCTGCGATACGGCGATGCCCGCTACGGATACAATTGTTGTAAGTGAGGACAATGAAATAATCAGTGACATCCCCGAAAGACGCAAAATGTATCAGGGACAGACGCCGCAGACTTTCAATGCGCTTAAGCTCAGAAATCTGTATGAGTCGCTGTCTGATGAGGAGAAAAATATCCTCACTGACGCTGCGAAAATTTTTGTGTTAAAAGGTGAAAAAGTTCACATAGTTGAAGGAGAGGTATTCAATATAAAAATAACCTATCCGTATGATTTAAGAGTTGCAGAAGCATTGATATCAGGAAAGATTGAAGAGTAATATCGGAGGCAGTATATGTTAAATACCGTATATCGGTTGGTGGCGCCGGGAAGATTTGAGGTTGAGTTTTCGGATGTTCCTTTGGAAGAGAATGTAACGATAGTCAGACCGACACATTTGTCCATATGTCACGCCGATCAGAGATATTATCAGGGTTTAAGACCGCAGGATGTGTTGCGCCAAAAGCTCCCAATGGCATTGATCCACGAGGGGATCGGTGAGGTTGTCTGGGACGGCAGCGGCAAGTTTAAGCCCGGGCAGCGCGTCGTGATGATACCAAATACGCCGTTTGAAGAGAACAGTTATATAGCTGAAAACTATCTCAGAACTTCTAAGTTCAGGAGCAGCGGCTACGACGGATATATGCAGGATATGGTCGATATGCGACCTGACAGGGTACTTCCGGTGCCTGACGGAATAGACCCGGTTGTAGCGGCATTTACTGAGCTTGTGAGCGTAAGTACACATGCGGTGAGACGAATGAAGAAGTTTTCACACACAAAACTTGAGAGAATCGGTATCTGGGGAGACGGAAATCTCGGATATCTGACAGGACTTGTTGTGAAAAATATGTTCCCGGACACAAAGCTTTTTGTTTTCGGTCTGAACAGAAATAAACTCGCTGATTTTTCATTTGCAGACGAGGTATACAGTGTCAGCGAGATTCCTGATGATATGTGGCTTGATCAGGCGTTTGAGTGTGTGGGAAGCGAGGGTTCGCGAGCTGCCATAGATCAGATGATAGATGTGATAGAGCCTGAAGGAACGCTGTCGCTTCTCGGAGTCAGTGAAAACCCTGTGGGAATCAACACCAGGATGGTGCTTGAAAAGGGACTTATACTCTACGGAAGCAGCAGAAGTGGCGTGGATGATTTCAGAGAAACGCTGAAATTGTATGATGAGAATCCTGAACTTGTTTCCGAACTGAACAGAATAGTCGGAAACATAGTTGATGTGAAAAATATATCGGATATGAACAGGGCATTTGAGGCAGACAGACAAACGCCGGGCAAAACAATAATGCTCTGGAATAAGTGAGGAAAACGTAATGAGAGGCAATGTTTTGTATATGGTTGTACCCTGCTACAACGAAGAAGAGGTTTTGACGGAAACCACAAAAAGGCTTTCTGCCAAGCTTCGTGAGCTGATTGGCGCCGGGAAAATCAGTGACAAAAGCAGGATACTCTATGTCAATGACGGTTCGCAGGATAAGACCTGGTATCTGATAGAACGTTTTCACGAAGAAGACAAGATTGTAAGCGGTATAGATTTGTCCAGAAACAGAGGTCATCAAAATGCGGTGCTGGCAGGGCTTAACTACGCCTCAGAGCACGCGGATATGGCGATTTCAATGGACGCCGATCTGCAGGATGATATTGATGCAATCGGTGAGATGGTTGATAAATATCTGGAAGGAACTGACGTTGTATACGGTGTCAGATCATCGCGAAAAAAAGATTCATTTTTCAAAAGATTTACGGCTGAATTTTTCTATAAACTGATGTTAAAAATGGGCGTCGAAATTGTGTTTAACCATGCGGATTTCAGACTTATGAGTAAACGTGTCTTGAAGGAACTTGAAGGTTACAAAGAGGTCAATCTTTTTCTGCGTGGTATAGTTCCACTGATCGGTTTTTCATCTGATACGGTTTACTATGAAAGGTCGGAGAGATTTGCCGGAGAGAGCAAGTATCCTGTCAGAAAAATGTTCTCTTTCGCGATAAATGGAATTACCTCATTTTCGGTTAAGCCTATCAGGATGATATTCTCGATTGGTTTTCTGATTTTCCTTGTTAGTATCGGGATACTTATTTATTCTGTGGTTATGTTTTTCCTTGGAGAAACGGTGTCCGGTTGGTCATCGCTTATGGTTTCCATATGGGGAATCGGCGGGTTACTGTTGCTTTCGGTGGGGATTGTTGGCGAGTATATCGGCAAGATGTATCTGGAGACGAAGGCCAGGCCTCGTTACGCTATCAGGGATATCTTAGATGAAAAATAATATTATTTATGCGATATAAACGGATGGGAAACGAGGCCGACCAGGGTTCCTATTCCGTAAATTGTGTGAAGAGCAAAAAATATGAGTGGCAGCAGAAGGGCGTAAGCCGGGACGCGGCCACCTTTTTTTTGAATAATAAAAGCCGAAGCTATGCTCATCAGGATTGCTGCTGAGAAGTAAAGTGCTGCAAGCAGTGATATGCACCAGGTGAAGCCGCATATGGCAAGCGCGGTTGAAGCGAGAATTGCCATAACGAATGCAAAAGGTACAAAATGATAAAGCGACAGACAGCCGGGACAGACAAAAAGCGTCCTGCCGATCCATAGGCCGTTGCCAAATTTTTGTTTGAGCATAGTGCCGAGTGAAGGTCGTATATACTGACTTGAATGAATAAACGGAGACATATAAATCCTGTATCCTTTTTTTCTGATTCGGTAGTGAAATTCATTATCCTCAGTGCGTCGCAAGTCCTCTCTGAAGCCACCAACTTTCTCCAGAACTTCTCTGCGATAGCAGGCGTGGAAAAGTGTATTCACATAGTTTCTTTTTTCTACTGGTTCAGGTTCGATTTCATCAGAATCCTCGTGGTCAGCTGTTCGTCTGCTTGAGAGGATGCTGCTTCCAAACATTGATTCCTCTGCCATATGGAGAGTTTCTGACCATCCGGTTTCACCGTCATTTATGGTAGGTCTGGCGCCTCCTACGACATATTCGGCGGGATATTTTTCATCTGTTGTATCGGTAGCACCCAGAGCGGTTACACACGCGGAGATGAAGCTTTTTTCTATCCTCGCGTGAGCATCTATACGCACCAGAGCGTCTGTCGAAAAGTTTTCTATGGCGATATTCCAGCCTGTGCTCTGTATGATTTTTTCATTATCAAAAATGCGTACGCTAAGGAAATCTCCTGCTTCATCCGCAAAAGAATTCATGATGTTTTTTGTGTCGTCTGTAGAACGCCCGTCTACCAAAAGAACTTCTATTTTTTCGTGAGGATAATCCTGAGATTTCACGTCCTCCAGTATGCGTGGAAGATAGTGTTCTTCGTTTCGGGCCACGATTCCGATTGTTATATTCATAGCTGATATATTATCATATAGTTCGGATATGCGTCAAGTTATCCTTGCAGTTATGAAAAAAAACTGATATACTTATATGACAGATTGTCGGGCTGGGAGGAAGCATGGGCGATTTTAAAAAGGATATGGCCATAGTTATACCGGCGCTCAATCCGGATGACAAGATGGTAACTACGGTAAAATCTTTGAAAGAAACAGGGTTTGAAAACATCATTCTCGTAGATGACGGAAGTGAGATTTCGAATCGTGTTTATTTTCGTACCTGCAAAGAAGAATATGGCTGCAAGATCATACGTCACGTGGTGAATTTCGGCAAGGGTATAGCGCTCAAGTCGGCGTTTAACTACATACTGACTGAGTGTCCTGATATAGCAGGTGCCGTAACTTGTGACTGTGACGGACAGCATCTGACAAAAGATATAGAAAAATGTGCCGCTTTGACATATGAAAACCCTGATTCGCTGGTGCTTGGTTGCAGACAGTTTGATGACAAAACAATCCCATTCAGATCAAGATTTGGCAACAAATTCACAAAAGTAACTCTGATGTTGCTTGCGGGACTGAAAGTTTCGGATACGCAGACAGGTCTGCGAGGAATTCCTGTTAAGCTTCTCAAAGAGCATTTCGCCAATACAAAAGGTGAGCGATTCGAGTATGAGATGAATGAGCTTCTCGAAGCAAGAGATTATCATATTACAATCGTTGAATTTCCTATAGAAACTGTTTACATCGAGGAGAACAAAAGCTCGCACTTTAACCCATTCAGGGACTCCATAAGGATATACAAAGTATTTATCAAGTTTATCTTGAGCTCCTTTTCGAGTTTCCTGATAGATATACTTATTTACTGGCTGTCGGGATATTTTTTCAGATTGTTTATACCGGACGAAGCGGTTGTATACGGAGTGTCGGCTATTATCCTTTCAAGGACGGTTTTTTCTCGTCTGATAAGCTCTATATACAACTTTATGATAAACAAAACCAAGGTGTTTAAAAACCGTTCATCGTCGCCGATGGTGGTCGTCAAATATTATACATTGGCTATAGTTCAGTTGGTACTTTCGGCGGTATTGGTGAACTATGCATTTTTGTTTATTCCGTATTCGACGGTCAGAAAAGTCATCGTGGATACACTGCTCTTTGTAGTCAGTTATCTCATACAAAGAGAGTGGGTTTTCAAGCATAAATAAATACAAAAGAAAGGGCTGTATCAATGAGCGAGGTACATACATATACTGATGAAGAACTAAAAGGCATGCAGGCGAAGGCGCTTGAGATGTCAGTTGTCTTTTGGGATTTTTGCAAAAAAAATGACCTGACAGCTTATATGTGTGGCGGCGGTTGTATCGGGGCGCTGCGTACGGGAGGGTTTATCCCTTGGGATGACGATTTGGATTTTTTCATGCCCAGAGATGATTATGAGAAATTTGTGAAGCTTTGGCCTGAGTACGAACCGGGAAAAGACTACGCTCTTTCCATACAATCAAAAGATTATACAGATCACAACCTGTTTGCTACGCTCAGAGACAAAAATACAACGTATATCAAGCCATATCAGGCTGACTTAGATATTGTTCATGGCGTTCAACTTGATATACTTCCGCTTGACGGTTATCCAAAGGAAAAAAAAGACAGACAAAACCAGGTGCTCTGGGCTTTGTTATACTCGTTGTTTTGCGCGGGAACAGTACCTGAGAAGCATGGTGGGTTGATGAAAATCGGATGCAGTGTTTTGCTCAAGTTAATTAAAAATGAAAACATCAGATATATGATCTGGAAAACAGCAAAGAAGCATATGTCAAAGTACGCCATAGATGATTGTGACAGTATCACAGAGCTCTGTTCGGGACCGGGATATATGAAGAACAGGTACAACAAAAAATGGTTCGCCACCTACAGGGAAGTTCCGTTTGAAGGAAAAATGCTCCCGATACCGATTGGCGCCGAGAATTATTTGAAGAAAGCGTTTGGGGATTATATGACGCTTCCGCCGGAGGAAAAGCGAGTGGCAAATCACGACTGTGTGTATGTGGATTTGTCGACGCCATATACCGAGTACAAAGGTAAGTATTATCTCGTAGAATAAAAAACATAGGAAACGGCCGCGCATACCATACGATATGCGCGGCCGCTTTTATAGGGGGTGATGCTTACAAAAATTAGTTAATACGCGAAGATGATTGTTTCATCCTATCGTACAACTGCATAGCAACGCGGTTGTTCCTACCTTTTTCGCTGGCTATAAGTCTGCAGTTTCTGATAGGGAGTTCCTCTTTTAGGCTTATTATAAATATCTCCTTGCTCTGCATTGCCATTTTTGCAAATTTGGGTGAAACAAATGCAATTCCCATATTGTGAATAACAAAATTCAGAACAAGATAGGCATTGGCAAGTTCTATCTGTGGGTGAAATGTTACGTTGTTTCTTTCAAAAAATCTCTTATACAAATTGTACGTCTCTGTTTGAGACCACAGATTTATGAGCGGATAATTCGCAAGTTGAGACAGAGAGATGGGAGATTTCGACAATGTCTGAAAATCAGGCCCTACCACTATGGTATCTCTAAATTCAGCTAAAACAAGTTCATTGTTATATACATCATAGCCTTTTTCACCGGTGATGATAACAAAATCATATAGGTTATTCACCGTATCTGAAATCAGATTTCCTGTGGTGTCGTGAACCAGCTGAAAATGAATATCCGGATAGTCTCTATGGAAGCTTTCGAAAACGACTAAAAGTATTTCGTGAATAAATCCCTCAGAGACATCGGCAGACATCCCGATGGTTATGTGTCCGGATTTGAAGTCGTTTATCGTTGAGATCAGGCTCTCCCCAAGCTCTATCTGATGATGTGCGACACTGACGTGTCTGAAAAGCTCCTCGCCCTCTTCAGTAAGCTCGACACCCTTGTGAGAACGGATGAAAAGCTTGCAGTCAAGTTCTTTTTCCAGATTGTTTATTGCTCGTGTGATGTTTGGTTGACTGTTGTAAAGAGCAGAAGCAGCTTTGTTAAAGCTTTTGCATTTGGCTACATGATAAAAAATCTTGTAGTATTCGTATGATACAGACATACAAGCATCCCTCTATAATTTTTTCATATAACCTTGTGACACACAAATGTCACAAGATGTCCCCTATGGATAAAAGTCTAACATAGCTTATCTGTGTTTTCAAGAGTTAAATGATAAAAACAAAAAAATGTTGATAGTTATATCATAATGATATAACTAACGCTTTTTTATTTATAAAAGAAGTTTCTCTTGAATTTATACGTTGAATTTTGTATAATAGCACTTATGGAAAAGAAAAATAGAGATTACGTGCTATACATAACCACCGCGTATATGGTGTTTTTGGCGGTTTATACGCTGGGACTCCGTATAAGCCTGTGGGCGACAGGGTGGGATATGATTTCAGGCATCAGCGGACTTTTGGATTTATATCGCATATCCATAGTCGGTTGCGGCCTTCTTGGTGTACTTATTTTCGTGACATTTTTGAGAAGAAACAAAGGTGCGGTTCTAAAACCGGATGTTATCATACTGGCAGCATTGCTTCTCTGGATGTGTGTAAGCGCTGTTATGAATCGCGATTTGGGACTTAAGGAAAACCTGTCCGGAGTTATCGACATAGCCGTAACTGTGGTTACGTTTTATCTTGTAGGAAAGATGTTCGGGAAAAATAAACTCATGTTCATCCTCAGGAGAGTGATGATTTTTGCAGTGGGAGTGTGGGATGTCGGTTGCATAGTGTCACTTGGAATGTATATTTCCAATTATTGGGGATATTTCAGATTCAACGGATTCCTTCGCGCATCAAGACAGGGAATAATGGAGGGAAGGCTTTTCGGATGCTTTTCGGATCCTAACTACGCTGCGATGATATCATGTCTTTTGATGATGATTATGCTTTATATGCTCCGATGTGATTTTCTGAAAGAGAAAAAAGGAATCATAGGTCTGCTTGCAAGGGTTTACTTTAAGTCCGGAGTTGGTTTGTGTGGTGTATATATCGCGCTTTCGGGTTCGAGATCAACTCTGGTGGCGATGACGGTGACGCTTGCAATACTGGTCATCATAAATACTTACAACAAAAGAAAATCAGAGATTGAGAAGGACAGATTCGGAAAAATCAAGGGAAATCCCATATGGATATATACATCAAGAGTTATTGCGGCCTGTGTTGTACTCATAGCTGTAAACTACGGTATTCTCTTCTCTATGCAGGGAATAGGATATGTGGCTAACCCTGAAAGAGATATGAGTATAGAGTTTGATAGGGACGATGTTTCTGCTGAAAACATATCAAATTCAAGATTCCAGATATGGGTTGATTATCTGACGCTTGTGAAGGACAGACCTGTGACAGGACTTTCTACCAGAGGAGCGCTCGTGTATGCGAGACAGCTTGACCCGACCAGCTATCTGTCTACGATGGGATACAACCCGCACAGTATGTTTGTGCAGATGGGAGTTCAGGCAGGAATCATAGGATTTTTGCTTATGTTGGCATTTTTATTCAGGGCGCTTGTGAGAATCGTTAAGCTTGTGAGGGAAAAATACGCCGACAATTTCACCCTGCTACTGATAGCAATTATCTGTGTTCATGGCGTATACTGTGCATTTAATGTCGGAATATTTATCACGCCTTGCGTTGAAGCGATGCTTGCGTGGATAGCGCTTGGAAACCTCGAAAAGCAATGTGGAAGTCTGCCTGAAAAGAAAAATGAAAAAGCAACAGATAATGTCGGGGGTGTTGAGAAATGATTTCCATAACTATCCCGGTATATAACTCAGAAAAATATCTGCGTGCCTGTATAGATTCGGTTTTGAATCAGACATATACGGATTTTGAATTGCTTTTGGTGGATGACGGATCGACTGACGGAAGCGGCGAGATTTGCGATGAGTATGCGAAAAAAGACTCGCGTGTCAGAGTTTTTCATACACCAAACGGGGGCTCGTCGGCAGCCAGAAACTATGGTATAGACAGAGCTCAGGGAGAGTATCTGGGATTCATCGACAGCGATGATGAGATAGAGCCCGATATGTATGAGCTTTTGTATGAATTGATCACAAAAGAAGATGCAGATATATCGATGTGCGGACTGGCGGATGTATACGGAGGAAAGGTTGTTAATCCCGTTGACAAACCCGTATATATGATTATGGATGCATCTGAATCGATAAAAACGGTATTTGAGGCGAAGCTGACATCGGTTACGCCGGTTAATAAATTATATAAAAAAGAACTGTTCGAGGGAATCAGATATCCGCTGGGTGAAGATTCCGGAGAGGATGCTTCTATCATAGTTGACCTCCTCTCGAGATGTAAAAAAACAGTTCTTGATAATACACAAAAATACAGATATATCCACAGAGAGGGAAGTATCACGACCAGACAGTTTGCACCGAGAGATTTAAGTGTGATCAAAGCCTACAAAAAGAATTATAAATTGATTCACGATAACTTTCCGGAGCTTATGGATGTAGCGTCGATGAGACTTTGTTGGGCTTACTTTTTCGTTCTGGATAAACTGCTTTTGTGTGAGAACAGAAAAAAATACAAAAAAATAGAAGATAAGCTCGTAGCATTTCTAAGAAAAAATACAGGCTTTATAATCAGGGATAAAAGGTTCAATAAAACAAGAAAAATAGCTGCACTTGTGCTTCGCTTTTCAGTCGGGGCGTACAAAAGACTTGTGATAATCCGCGAGAGCGAGAAAGTGAAACAGTGAAACAATGATGATTTCGCGTATATGCGAAAAGGAGAGATATGGCAAAGTTTGCTAAATATGTGGAGACCGGCAAGGCGTCGGTTATTTTCAGAATACTGCTTATCATATGGGATATAGTTTGTATAAATCTATGTTCTTTTCTTGCGCTTATGATGCGCTACGATCTCAGTTTTTACAGAGTTTCCATAGCAGGACCGGGTGTGAGTACGTCGCCCGGATATCTGCAGACAATCATAGATCTCGCAGTGATAAACACCATCGTTACAATGGTTGTTTTTGCTATTTTCAAGCTTTATCACAGTTTGTGGAGATATGCGGGAATCAATGAATTTTTGAATGTTATTTTTGCCTGTGTCGTATCAGGCGTTCTTCATTTTTTGACTGTATTCGGAACTTATCATAAGCTCCCGAGATCATACTTTGTTATCTATATACTTTTGCTCTTTATTTTCACTATAGCAATCAGATTTTCGTACAGAGTTATCAGGCTTTTGTACAGGACGAGAACGCATGGAGTAGGGGTATACAATACGCTTATCATAGGCGCCGGTGAGGCATGCAACATGATCATAGGCGAGCTTATCGGAAGCGATTATCTTGATGCAAATATATGCGGAGTTATAGATGATGATAAGTCCAAACATGGTACGTATATCAGAGGAATAAAAGTCATCGGCGGCAGGGACAAAATCGTTGAAGCTGTCGAGGAATACGACATCAATGAAATCATAGTTGCTATGCCGTCTGCTCCAAAAAAAGAGATAAGTGAGATACTTAATATCTGTCAGCAGACCAGAGCGGCATTGAAGATTCTTCCGGGTATGTATCAGTTCGTAAACGGTGAAGCTGCCGTAGAGAAACTTCGTCCGGTTCAGATAGAGGATTTGCTTGGCAGAGAACCGGTGAAAATTGACATTGATTCAATAACAGGATATGTAAAAGGAAAAGTTGTACTTGTTACAGGTGGTGGCGGTTCTATCGGAAGTGAGTTGTGCAGGCAGATTGCCATGCGCGGCCCGAAGATTCTGATCATTTTTGATATATATGAGAACAATGCCTACGATATAGAGCAGGAGTTAAAAAGAGAGTATCCTTCACTTCATTTGGAGGCGCTCATAGGCTCAGTCAGAAACACATCGAGAATAGAGGATGTTTTCGAAAAATACAGGCCCGATATAGTTTATCACGCGGCAGCACATAAGCACGTTCCTCTGATGGAGGACAGCCCGAATGAAGCTATCAAAAACAATGTTTTCGGAACGTACAAAACTGCGCTTGCAGCTGATAAATACGGTGCGAAAAGATTTGTTCTGATTTCTACTGACAAAGCTGTAAATCCGACGAATATTATGGGCGCCAGCAAGCGTATCTGCGAGATGATCATACAGGAATTAAACAACAGATCATCAACGGAGTTTGTGGCTGTGCGCTTTGGTAATGTTTTGGGATCAAACGGCTCGGTTATACCGCTTTTCAAAAAACAGATAGAAGCCGGTGGACCGGTTACAGTTACAGACAAAAGGATTATCAGGTATTTCATGACCATACCTGAAGCAGTATCTCTGGTTTTGGAAGCCGGAGCTATCGCCAAAGGTGGAGAAATATTTGTCCTTGATATGGGTGATCCGGTAAAAATTGATGATTTGGCAAGAAACCTGATCAGGCTTTCCGGATTTGAGCCCGGTGAGGATATAGATATAGTTTACACAGGCCTTCGTCCGGGAGAAAAGCTGTATGAAGAGATGCTTATGGATGAGGAAGGGCTGCAGAGTACATCAAACAGTTTGATCCACATTGGTCATCCGCTGGTGTTCGACGGAGAGGAGTTTTTGTCGAAGCTTACGAAGTTGTACGACGCGGCATACGATGAGAGTGCTGACATACGCGAGATGGTTGCTGATCTCGTGCCTACATATACCATAAAAGAAGAGGATAAAAACAGAGACAGAACCCATATAGATGACAAGTACAAAAAGGGATTTGAAGAAAAGGAATAGAGTGGAAAATGATTTACAAAGTCTTGTTGATTCTTGCGGGCTGGGCATTTTTCATAATCTGCTCGCCTGTATCACTCCTTTATCTCGTCGGGGTGACTTGTTATTCTTTTTTTGTGGGAATACGTCTTGAAAAAAATCCAAAAAAATCAAAACTCATTTTTGTGATCAGTATAATACTGCTTGTCGGACTGCTGGTTTGTTTTAAATATGTGTTTTTTTTCACTATGGAATCGGTGGTCATTCCGCTCGGACTTTCGTACTATACGCTTATGGTTATAGGGTATCTGACGGAGGTTTACAGAGGGAAAGAAAATGCCGAAAAAGACATAGTTAATTATGCTTTGTTTGTAGGTTTTTTTCCTCAGGTTACGGCGGGGCCTATCGGAAGAAGCAAAGACCTACTAAAACAATACGGAGATAAAATAAAACTTACTCCTGATGATGTAAAATCCGGATTGTATATGATTGCTTTCGGAGTTATGCAAAAGTTCATAGCGGCTGACAATATCAGGGTAATGGTTGATCACAATCTGAATGCAGGAGCCGAAGGACTGACGTCAGTTGTTATGGTCTTGTGTTATTCACTTGTGATTTATTTCGATTTTGCCGGGTATTCACTTATAGCGGTAGGGGTCGGAAGGTGCTTCGGGATTCGGTTGATGGATAACTTCCGCTCGCCTTATCTGGCGACATCGATTACGGATTTTTGGCGCAGATGGCATATATCGCTCTCTACATGGTTTAGGGATTATGTATATATACCGCTTGGCGGAAACAGAAAAGGTTCGTTCAGACGTGATATAAACACTATGGTTGTTTTTATCTTGAGTGGTGCCTGGCATGGAAGCCTGATAGGATATTGGATATGGGGCGGGATCCATGGACTGTATCTGGTGGTGGAGAAGCACCTGAAGAATATATTTACAAAAGATGATAAACCAAAGAATGACGTCGGAAAAGATAAAGGTATTGTCAGGAACAGTATAAAAAGAATTGTTGTATTTCTTTTGGTGTCCGCCGCTTGGGTGCCTTTTTATGCGGGCGGGCTGAAAAAAACCATAGAAATATATGCATCTTTTGGGAAACCTGCTGTCGGGGCATTTTTAGTGAATCTGAAAAACGGATTTGGTGTAAAAAAAGAAGTGCTTATGATATGTGGGATTGTAGTACTGATTACGATAGTAGTGAGCCTGTATCAGGAAAAGCACAAATATAAGTTGTTTGAAACTGTTTCGAAATACGGAGTGGCTCTTTTTGGCTTCGGTGTCATCGTGTATACTGTGATGCTGCTTGTTGGGGTATATGGCTCGGAGTATGATGCAAGTACCTTCATATATGGAGGGTTTTAGATGGCGAAAAAATGGTTATCTCTTGTTTTGGGAATTCTGTGTTTTGCGTGTATATGTGCAGGTATAACCATATATTTGACTCGCGTTTGTATACCGTATACCGCAAAAGCAGACAAGATAAACAAGACGCTTAATTCAGATGATGAGTATATAAATCAGGTGGATGTGTGCCTGATCGGCGGAAGTCATGGGTTGAATGCGTTCAATCCGTCAGCGATGTGGGACGAAGAGCATATCAAGGCGTACAATTTTTGTTATGCAGGAGAGACAATCCCGATGTCGAGGGCATATCTGGAACAGCTTTACAAAAAAAGAGATTTCAAATTGGTTGTTCTGGATGCATACTATGCAGGTGCTGATGACAAATACTTCGGTGAGAAAGATTATGCTTTTGATATAGCAAACAAAATGAATCCCGATATAGTTTTGTTTGATTATGTAAAGAATCATGTAAGTGATGATGTCAGAAAAGACTTTTATTTTCCGCTTAACAGATATCATTCCAGATGGAATGAACTTGACGGCGAAGATATCGAGAGGAAGCCGGATGCTTCTGATGATTATCTGCTGGGCGGTGATTATCACTATGATAAAAATGATGGGACAAAAATATTTTTCGGCAGATGGAATGACAGTGGTTTGAGTCTGCATCTGAAAGACGATACGGAAGAAGAGCTGATAGCATTCATACGCATGGCAAAAGAACATGGCTCGCAGGTGCTTCTGGTCGACATTCCCAGAAAATACAACGATTGTCTCGCGCCTGCCAAATGGATGCCCGACGAATACGCAGTAACAAACCGCGTCCGGGAAATAGCCAAAGCCGAAGGCGTAGACTTCCTCAGTTACACCTATGATGAACTGTATAAACTCGGATTTGATCCCGAAAAACACATGTATAATAAAGGTCATATGAATATCCGGGGCAGCGAAGTGTATTCCCGCGCCCTCGCCCATTATATTAAAGACAACTATGGGTTGCCCACGCACAGATCTGATAAGCTGTGGGACAAGTATTATAATATATATTCATGTAAAATGGAGAAGAAATGAATCAACGAAAAGCCGGAGCATTATTATCATACGTCTACCTCGCGCTCAGTCTGTGCGTGGGCTTGATTTATACGCCCTTTTCCATTGCCTATCTCGGCGACAGCGAATACGGCGTCTTTGCCGTAGCAACCTCCGCTATTTCGTTTATGATGATCCTCGATATGGGCTTCAACCAAACTATGATCCGCTATGTCGCCCGCTACAAAGCGCTGGGAGATGAAAAGGGTGTAGACAGATTAAACGGACTTTTCCTGACATTCTACGTCGTCATAGCTCTGATAGCTTTGGTAGCAGGAGCTGTCTTGTCATTTTTCATAGAAGATATCTTTGCAGCAAGCGGTACCGGATTTACGGCTGTTGAGGCATCGAGGTTAAAGGTTATATTTGTGATACTTCTTGTCAATTTGGTTCTGTCGTTTCCGCTCGGAACGTATACGGCAATACTGAATGCAAACGAAGGATTTGTATTTTTAAAACTTGTAAATATAGTGAACTTCGTACTCACATACGGAGGTATGACGGTTGCGCTTTTCTTTGGCGGGAAGTCTATAATCCTTGCAGTGATCACAACTGTTGTTTCGCTTACGACAAAAACTG
>JAIKWQ010000088.1 GCA_024684535.1 Eubacterium sp.
TACGATATCACGCATACGAAGTTCGGAGAATTTTTTATATCGTTTCTCCATTTCAACAACTGCCCACGCAAGCGCCGCAGATGCTTTTTTCGGATCCTCCACAACCGGAATCATCAGGTGTGGTATGTCCTGATACGCCATAAACTCAACCATTTTAGGATCAACCATGATGAGTTTTACTTCATCAGGATCAGCTTTATAAATAATACTCATAATAAGCGTGTTTATGAGAACTGATTTACCTGATCCGGTAGAACCCGCAACCAAAAGATGCGGCATTTTAGCAATATCCGTAACAACTGTTTTTCCGCTTATATCTTTTCCGACTGCAAATGTCACCTTTGACTTTGCTTTTTTAAACTCTTCGCTTTCCAAAAGCTCACGAAGCGTAATTGTAACTCTTGATGAATTCGGCACCTCTATACCGACTGCAGATTTGCCCGGTATCGGTGCTTCTATACGTATATCCGAGGCAGCCAGAGCAAGTTTAATATCATCTGAAAGAGAAGTTATACGACTTACTTTTACGCCCTGATCAGGTATAAGCTCATATCTGGTAACACTTGGTCCTACACTTATATCTCCAAGTGATACACCGACGCCGAAACTCTCCAATGTTTCTTTGAGTTTAACTGCTGTATTTTGCAACTCTTTTTCACTTGCAACCTTCCCACCTGATTTAGGGCGGCTGAGCAAATCAACAGAAGGAAATACATACGGCTTTTTCGCTTCCGCTTCTTTTTTAATTTCTTTATCAATTTCATCAACAGCTGCTTCTTCAACTTTTTCTTCTTTTTTTGCAGGCTTTTCAACTGTCTTTTCAGTCTTAACTTCCTGTTTTGGTGAATCAGTTTCCTGCTTTGGTTCTGCTTTTATATCAGACGTCGAATCAGTCTCTTCATTTTTTCCGAACTTAGCTTCAAGTTCTTTTTCAGCAATATTGCTGTCTGTAGTCTCGCGACCTAGACCTTTTATGTGAACATTTTTCAGAATCTTGTCTTCTTCACTTTCGGGTACAGACGGCTCCACACGCTCCATTTCGGCAGTCTGTTTCATTTCTTTTTTTCTGCCAAATCGTTTTTTGCCAGGCTTTTCAGTTGTTGGCTCATCACCTCTTATAGTCGGTGCAATCGGTTGTTTTTCAGGAGCGGCCTGTGCATTTTTAATCATCTTGGCGTGGTCTTTAGCTGCCTTTCTCATGTTCGGTCCAAGAGTCGGCACTTCCATTTTTTCACGTTCAACTTCTTCATCCGTATCGTAGATATAAGTCTGTTCTCTCTGTTTTCTTTCTTTACGCTCCTCATTTTTTTCTTTAGCTTTGTTGCTCATATTTGTGAAAATCAGTTTGCGCGAAAACAGTATGAAAAACAACAAAAACAATCCCAAAAGAAGTATCATATCTCCGGCGCGTCCCAGAAGCTTTGTAAGCTCATATGAAAGCAGTCCTCCGAAAAATCCACCGCGAGTATGGTACTGAGCTGCGTGAGTGTATGTCTCCCAAACATTTCTCACATCAGAGTTAAAAAACCACTGCACAAGGCCGCACAGGGTCAGATACATACCAAGCCCGTACCAAGCTTTGTGAGTGCCTTCTGAATTGTTGCGATTCGATATCAGGACAAGAGAGCCAACAACCATAAGTACCGGAAAAATGTACGCAACAATGCCAAAAAGACCGAAAAGCAAACTGCTAACGGTCTTTCCAACTATTCCACACATTCCAAACAGACTCAAAAGTACGAAGAATGCAAATACAAGTATTATTGCAAAGATTACTTCACTTACTATCGGGTTGCGAGCTTTAGTATTCTGCTGCTTACCCTTAGCATTCTTCGCAGGCTTTTTTGTCTTTTTACTGTCTTTACTCATAAGTATGTTTTACGCCTCCGGCGGAACATCCTTTATGCTGAATGAAATACGTCCCATCTTATCTTTTCCGAGACATACAACCTTAACTGTATCTCCGAGTGTAAGCTCATCCTCAACGTGGTTAATACGACGGTTGGCAATATTTGAAATATGTACCATACCCTCTTTGCCCGGAGCAAACTCAACGAATGCACCGAAGTCTTTGATGCTTACAACTTTTCCTTCAAGAATCTGACCTTTTTCAAAATCAGTTACTATAATCTTGATCAGACGAAGCGCTTCTTCCATTCCTGCCTTATCTGTTCCGCAAACGGATACTGCACCCTCATCATCGATATCAATCTTGACGCCTGTTCTTTCAACCAAAGCATTGATTGTTTTTCCACGCTGTCCGACAACGTCACCGATTTTTGAAGGATCAATCTTGATCTGCTCGATTTTCGGAGCATATTCATTAACTGTCGGACGCGGCTCAGCGATACAAGGTTTCATAATCTCGTCAAGGATGTAAAGTCTTGCTTCCTTAGTTCTCTGGATGGCCTGCTCTACAATCTGACGTGTGAGTCCATGTATTTTGATATCCATCTGGATAGCTGTGATACCTTTGTGAGTACCTGCTACCTTGAAGTCCATATCTCCGAAGAAGTCCTCAAGTCCCTGAATATCAGTAAGGATCAGGTAATCATCATCAGTCTCACCTGTTACAAGTCCTACAGAGATACCTGCCACAGGAGCTTTGATCGGTACACCGGCTGCCATAAGTGACAGTGTAGATGCACAGATACTTCCCTGTGAAGTAGATCCGTTTGACTCGAGAATCTCGGATACTGTACGGATTGTGTATGGGAATTCCTCCTCAGAAGGAATAACCGGCACCAATGCTCTCTCAGCAAGCGCTCCGTGTCCGATTTCGCGACGTCCCGGTCCTCTTGAAGGTCTTGTCTCTCCAACTGACCATGAAGGGAAGTTATAGTGATGAATATATCTTTTGTGAGTCTTTGACAAATCAAGTCCGTCGATACGCTGCTTCTCTGAAAGAGGAGCCAAAGTAGTGATATTCAACACCTGGGTCTGTCCACGTTTGAAAAGTCCTGAACCATGAACTGTAGGAAGAATATCAACCTCAGCAGAAAGCGGACGGATTTCTTTGATATCACGACCGTCAGGACGCTTCTGATCTTTGAGGATCATCTTGCGGACCGTCTTTTTCTGGAACTGATATACAGCTTCATCAAGATATGGAAGCCAGTCTTCATGCTCAGGTGCATATCTTTCTTCGAGACGATCCTTAATCTCTCTGATATTTGCTTCTCTATCCTGTTTAACATCGGTAAATACAGCTTTTTCCATAGCTTCCGGAGTGATGAAGTTCACCATATCCTCGAACATATCTCCCGGGAAGTCAAAATGAATATACTCATGTTTTTCTTTTCCGCATTCAGCTACAATCTGCTCAAAGAATTTGATAACCTGACCATTCAGGTCATGAGCGCCGTAGATAGCTTCGATCATTTTGTCCTCAGGAACTTCGTTAGCTCCTGCCTCGATCATTATAACTTTCTCTTTTGTTGATGCAACCGTAAGAGCCATATCAGAAACTTCTCTCTGAGAGGCTGTCGGATTGTACACAAGCTCTCCGTCTACAAGTCCAACCTGTGTTGCTGAAATCGGTCCGTCAAACGGGATGTCCGAAACACTTGTAGCAAGCGCGCTACCAAGCATAGCAACGAGCTCAGGAGCACAGTCCTGATCAACATCCATTACAAGGTTCTCCAATGTTACATCGTTACGATAGTCCTTTGGGAAAAGCGGACGCATCGGTCTGTCGATAACACGACAGGTAAGAATTGAATTATCCGAAGGTTTTCCCTCTCTGCGGGTGAATCCTCCGGGTATTTTTCCAACAGAATACATTTTTTCATGATACTCAACACTAAGTGGGAAAAAGTCGATTCCCTCACGCGGTTTCTCTGATGCCGTCGCAGTAGAAAGAACTACTGTATCACCGTATCTCATAAAAGCGGCACCATTTGCCTGAGCTGCAACTCTGCCAATTTCAACGGAAAGAGTTCTTCC
>JAIKWQ010000113.1 GCA_024684535.1 Eubacterium sp.
CTCATACTCTCTTCTCCTAAAAAAATAGCTTTTGTTTTGAAAGCCACAAAACAAAAGCTATTGTACCCTAAAATCAATCACTCTGTCAAACTACATTACATAGTTATCATAACCACTATCATTGATATTTATACTTTTCAACCTCAGCCGAAAGTGAATCAGACTGCTCGCGATTTCGCTCTGAAATCAATCCAAGTTCATGCATGCTTGTTGAAATATCTCCGGTGCTCATACTTATATTCTCAATCTCACGCGCACTGTCTGAAACAGCCTGTGATATTTCCTGTATGCTCAAATCCACACCGCGAACCTGCTCAGCTATACCCATACTTTTATTTTTGAGGTCATCTGTCTTGTTCTGGATATTAAGTGTGGAGTTTCCGTATTTTTCACCGAGTTCCTGGAACGAGTTGTAGTCATCAGAAACTTTCGTTGCCATAAACTCACTCATGACATTGCTCTGTTCGAGAAGTAATTCAACAGACCTGACAACTCTGCTGTTTATATCATTCATCTCCTCAACAGCGCGTCCGATAGAATCACTCATTTCCTCAACTTCAGTTGCAACCACGGCAAATCCTTTGCCGGCTTCTCCGGCTCTTGCAGCCTCTATGGAAGCATTCAGCGCAAGCATTTTTGTCTGCTCTGAAATCTTGGTTATCTGTGCTGCAATCTCAGTTATCTGCTCTATCTGCTTAGCTTCTTCAATAGCATCCTTCATAGCTGTCTCGATGCTCTCTATCTTTGCTAAAGCCTCAGCCTTATGCTTTTTCGCAACGCCTGCGGTCTTTTCAGCTTCCTCATGCTCTTCAGCCACAGCCTCTTCCATTCTGCGCATACTCTCGGCAAAACTTGAAATCTGCTCTGCAGCAAGATCAAGATTGGTTACAGCATCTGAACTTGTTGCTGCACATTCTTCCATATTTGCGCTGATACGTATAATTCCGTCGTTTAGAGTATCAAAAGAATCGGAATTGGAAGTGAGCATCTCGTTCAGATCCTGTCCGGCATCGTGAATCTGACCTGATGTATCAGATATACTCTGAATCAAATCTCTAAACTGTGTAATAAACTTATTTACGGAATCGGCAATAGTCTCAAACTCATCACCGCTCTTAAGCCCAACCTTCTTTGTCAGGTCACCCGAACCGTCAGTAAGATCATTAATCTTACGATTTAGTGTGATAAACCTCTTCTTCATAGCAATCGCGATAAAAATGACAAGAACGAGTCCGACAACCAGCACTATCGCACAGATAATAACTACAAGCCACGTAAGCGAAGCAATTTCATCATTAACTGTTGTCACGCTGACATCCACAACAGCCAGACCTGCAACGCCGTCGTCAGACTTAATCGGGCTGTAAGCGCTGATATGCTCACCCCACTCGTCGGTATACGGTTCACCTGCTGTGGTTTCACCTGAATACGCATCGTCTATAACATCACTCTCGTCGCCGAATTCTTCATTTATACCACCCGGCTCTTCCGGATCGGAGTCAACGACGAAAACATTGGTGCCGGATTCATTTTTTCTGATAGTATAGACGTACTCAACACCGCTGTTCTCCAAAAATGTCGTCAGCGTCGCGTGAATACTTTTGAACTCATCGCTCTCTTCGGTTCCCTCCTGGACTTTGTTCAATTGATTCCCGTCAATTGAAGCCGCTACAACCTGCGCTACATTTTTTGCGTTGTTTTTGATCTCGTCGGTGATCATCCCTGAGGCTTTGATATGTATAGCCACACCCAAAACGATGTCAGAGACCAGCAGGATTGCAAGCATCGCAGCAATCAATTTGACTGTCATACTGATTTTTCTAACTTTCATTTGCATTTCCCCCGAAAAATATATACTAAACCATCATAAATCCAAATTCAGTTACGAGATATATTTTACATCATTCTTTTCGTGTTGTCTAGAAAAATATGATTTCAAACCAAAAAAATGTGCCTAAAGTTCGTATTTCATCTCAATACGGAACCATTTTTTTGATAAAGGACGTTCTATAAGCGCAAGTAAAGCAGCCGTAGTCAGCGCAAAAACCAGATCAAACGGAAGCCCTGCCAGATACACAGCCGTAACACCGCCGACTGTTGGTTCATCTCCCAACGTGAAGAAAACAGTATTAATATCAACTATCAGTCCGTAAATCAACAAGACTGAAAGAAAGCCATATACTGCAATCAAAGCGGTCTTCACGCCCGGTTTCATTTTCTTTTTATGGAAAAATGCACCAGCCAGGTATCCGACCAATCCCATTGCAACCATCTGATATGGAGTCCAGGCTCCCTGCATAAAATAAAACCCTGACAAAAACATGCTCATAGCACCGGTTATAAACCCGGCCTGTCTGCCCAGAAAAACTCCCGACAGTATGACTATAGCTCCAACCGGTTTCACCTGCGGTATAAATCCGAAAAGGCATCTGGAGCCTGCTGCAAGCGCTATAAACACAACTATACAGGTCAGATAACCGGCAGACGGTCGTCCCTTCTCAAATGATATAATCCCCGCTATAAGCGCCGTCAGAACTATGCCTGTACTTATCAGATAATAATTCTTTCCATGTAAAACCAGGCTGCCGTATAACAGCAGCCCGGTGATTATGATTATTGATATGATTGGAATAATAATTCTATATGTTTTGTTCAAACTCTCATATCCTCAATTCAAGTCAAATACATACCTGATTATTTAACTTTGACTTTCACAGGTGTTGTGTAACCCGATTTTTTTTCGACTGAATCAGTAGCATCTTCTCCTTCTCCAGTTCCCATAGGTGTGTAATATTTAATTGTCTTTATCCTGATATAGTATGTACCTTTTTTCTTGTTTTTAATGGTAAGCTTAGTATTGAAACCATCTCCCATACCTGCTTTTTTATACCCGGATTTCTTTTTGGAAGAAATCTCAACCTGATAAACAGTTCTTGTATCAGCGTACTCTTCGCCATTTTTCCAAGTGACTTTAATATTCTTTTTCTTTGCTTTTTTCTTTCCTGTCACTTTCGCCTTAACAGATTTTGCCTTCCTAGGAAGCTTCTCAATTTTACAACAACCTATATTATATGACAACTTATTATATGTTTTTCCTTCAGAATTAGTTGCTTCCACATACGCCTTCAGATAATAATACTTGTCATCGTTTTTTCTCTTTTTAACAGTAAAATAACCGTTTTCATCTGATGTATAAGTACCTACAACACTATCTGTTTCAGGATCAATCATATTTATTTTTGCTCCAGCAACTGGTTTTTTTTCAGCCACAGGATAATCCATAAGATTTTTTGCAGTTACCTGAAATTTAGCGTCTTCGTTTTCAAAAACAACTCCGGTATCTGTAAGTGGATCACTTATCTCAGTATAAAGACAACTATAGTTTTCATCCGCATAATTGCACCAAACAGCTTTTATATTTTCCTGATTACGAAGATTGTCATTATTGGGTTTAAATACATATGAATCAACTCCGTCATTTAGAGGCTCCCATTCTCCTCCATTTTTCTGGACCATAAACATCCAGGAGCCATCAGAACCTGTACCTCCACTGTTGTCACTGAACGCACCAGTATTCCATAATTTTCCATCCATTGAAATACCATTTATCCACCCGTTATTTACATCAAGATAATGCGGCATTAGTGAATTTGCCTGTTCTTTTGCTTCAGCCTGTTTTTCTTCATCTAATTCCCAGAACTCAGTTGGATCATCCAAGACTTTATAATACAAAACGTATTCACGAATATATTTTGCCAACGCTCTTAAAAATGTATATTTGGCATCAGCTCCTGTTTCAAGGTTTATTCCAAAATCATCATTCAAATCCTCTTTATCAAGTTCAAAAGAATCGTCATAATCAAAATAATCTCCTTGGTATGGTGACTGAATATTGATGTAGTTTCCAACCCAATCAATACCATATTTCTCTTCCTCTTCCGCTCCTGCATTCTTCGGTGTCACCGCAATACCTGTGATAAACAAAGCAAACACAAGTACCAATGACAGTGTCTTTTTAATTCTTGTCATTTTTCTTCCTTTCCATTCGCCTCCCGCGAATATGGGTTTCTTCCGGTATATTCTAAGCCGACTGATACTTACAGCGGGGGCTGCGACGGAATCAAACCGCCATTTGACGAACATACCTTGTTTACGTTACATTTTTATATACAAGCTGAAAGTATCTCCGAAGAGAAACTTCCAGACATGTAATCCTAATAGTTTATTATTAAAAACATATCGCAAATCAAGTGATTTGTCAATATATTATTTAATCATCTTGAACTTCACGCCCTTAAATCACTGACATACCGGTCCGCCGTCACACAGATAATGTCCTCCTATCCTTCCATCATAACAGCTATCACCATCGGTGACAGACCTGCACCGTTTACTACATCGAGGTCCATAGACATTACAGGTGCTCCAGCCTCTATCACATCGCCTTCGGAAACTTTCATCGAAAATCCCTCTCCTTTAAGCGATACAGTATCTATGCCGACATGAACAAGCACCGCATCACCGTTTTCTTTTTCTATAACAAATGCGTGCATCGTATCGGTTATATTAACTACTGTTCCACTGCAGGGCGCAGAAATCTCACCGTCAACGGGCATTATTCCCACACAATTCCCCATAATTCCTGCCGAGAATACTTCATCAGGAATATCTGCCATAGGTATCACTTCGCCGGCGCAGGGCGAAATAAGTCCTTCATAGCTTCCCTCAAATACAAGACTGTCTCCCGCGTTTATTCCGATTTCATTTATTTGTTCTATCGACTGTTCTGAAGATTGCTCTGTCGAAATCTCATCTTTTGACATCTCAGTTTCAGACATCTGTTCTTCAGGCATTAAATCCTTTTCTTTCATAAAAATGCTCGTGATTACATAACCGCCGATGTACGATATAACAAGTCCACCAAGATAGATTATCGCATTTTTTATAAATCCATTTGGTCCAGCCGTCATGACAAAAACACCCAAAAGCCCGGATGGTCCCCAAGTTGTAGACGCCACCTGCATTCCCATAACCAGCGCTCCACCGAAGCCCGCTCCGAGTCCTGCAGTGATAAACGGCTTTCCAAGAGGCAAAGTAACACCGTATACCAAAGGCTCACCTACACCCAAAAGTCCCGCAGGTATACCACTCGTTGCGACATTACTGAGTCTTATATTTCCAACCTTCTTAGCCATACGTCTGATAGCAAGCGCCGCTCCCACCTGTCCTGCTCCTGCCATAGCAAGCGCCGGATACAATGTTACATAACCGATTTCTTCAAGCTGAATCAAATAGAATCCCACAAGTCCATGATGCATACCGGTCGTGACAAGCGGTAGAAAAAGTGCCGCTCCGATAAATCCACCTAAAAGTCTGACTGCCAGAATATCGGATGAAACGATGCCTCCAATCACTGTTGCAATTCCTGCTGAAATCAAACCAAAAAGCGGCATAATCAACAGAATATACGGCACCACACAAATAATTATCGTCAAAAACGGCGTCAGAAAAATGTCCAGAGTATTCGGTATTCTTTTTCTGAAAAACTTCTCGACTTTCGACAACAAAAATACACCGAAAATCACAGCCAAAACTCCGCCTTTTCCCACACAAAGAACTGACCTTAACGGTGCACTCTCATTATATAGTCCCAGCACAGTTGCTATATCATTGATCATATCCAAAGAAGTAATCATACCCAGCATACCTCCGAGAATCGGAGTTGCGCCAAATCTCTCAGCAGCTCTGTATCCCGCCCACGCGGTAACATAGGCCATAAACGATGTGCTGATAAGGGACAATATAGTATAAACCGTATCCCAAAAACTACTATCTTTATATCCGGGATAAACCTGAGTCAAAAGAGAAGCAAATCCTGCACAAAGACCTGCGGTCATAACACCAGGAATCATCGGTATAAAGATGTCCCCGATCACTTTCACAGCGGAGCGAAGACTCTTTTTTTTGCTTGACTGCGGTTCTTTTTTCATATCTTTTTTTGATATGCCTATACCCATTGTGTGAAGCTTGTCGGCGTATTTTTTGCACTTACCCGGACCGACAATAATCTCATAATGACATGTTCTGTCGTGAACAAGTCCCAAAACATCACTTAAATTTTTGAGCTTATTTTCATCAACCTTTGTTTCATCACTTACAGATATCCTAAGTCGCGTCATACAGTTTGTCGCTGTAGTGATATTGTCTGCTCCTCCGAGACATTTAATGATATCCTCAAGCATTTTTCTCCTCAATTCCTCTCTGTTTTTTATTTGTGCCAATATGGCTTAGCGTGAAGGATGATTATCTTTCACGCTGAAACTTTCAGGATTTTTGTA
>JAIKWQ010000114.1 GCA_024684535.1 Eubacterium sp.
TACTATTCCCAAATAGGATTTACGGTATTTGAGTCTGATGCCTTTGAGCACAAGCTCTTTCAGGAGAAATCTCCTTTTCCAAAAATCCTTGAAGTAAGTTGACATGTCTCAATCCTTTCGATTCTATTTCCAAACTGTCATTATAGCATCATAATATGTCATCTTTTAGACATTTTTCCTGATGAATTCAACAATTCTCTCTGTGGCGTGTCCATCGCAGGCTGCGAGATACCCCCGAACAAACTCTTTCTGTTTGTCATAATCGTATTCATCGTATGTTCTGATGACCGCTTCGGAAAGTTTGTTTTCGTCAGTAACAATCTCGCCCGGAAACTCATCCATAGTCATATACGTTCCTCTGGCTTTTACAAACTCATCGAGGTCAGGTGCAAACATAAGCATCTTTTTCTCATATATGCAGGCGTCGTACAGCACCGACGAGTAATCAGTTATAAATATATCCACGCAGGGAATGATTTGTTCTGTGGGAATCCTTCCTCTCAAATCTTCTCTGTCATACTTTGCGTACAGATGAGGATGTATGGAACATATCACGCACCATTTATCCCCCAGTTTTTCTTTCAATTTGTCTATCGCCTCGAGCCCGAGAAGTCTCGGTTCACCGGCATTTCCTCTGAAGGACGGTGCCCAAAGTATAGTCTTTTTCCCCGCTGCCTCAGGATACTTTTTTTCAAAAATAGCATGACATTTTTTTATGTTTTTTTCTTCGCGGTATCCATCCATACGGCTTATGCCGACAGCCTTCACTATACCGTCCGGCTGACGCATGGCGCTTGAAAAAGGAGCGATACATTTTTCTCCGGAAACCGTCACGAGGTCATAATTTTTGAACACATTACCTTTGTAATAATCCGGTATATCATCAGCCGAATCATAGCCGAATTTTTTGTATGCTCCCGGTCCATGCCAAAGCTGAATAACTTTTGTTTTTTTTCTTTTTTTGCAGGCTGCAACAGGCATATAATTATCACAGATAATCACGCATCCCGTCTTCGCATATAACCACATAAACTTGACTGAATCGAAGAACTGTCCTACAAATCCCATACTTGCATAATCGTGATATCTCTCTATGATCTTATACTCTTTTTTGCTTATTAATTCTTCAGCAAGTCGGTCCATACTTACAGGCCTTATGTCGTGATGAGCATCCGCAAAAACTATGAGATTTTCATTTACTTTTCTTATGCAACCGAGCCTGTACGCCGCAGGGAGTACTGCCTTTTGCATAAACATTTTTAATCTTTGTTTCAGTACGAATTTGCCATCAGCCATAGTACTTTTTCACTCCGTTGAAAGCATATGTGATAAAATGAATCAGGGACGAATAAATTCCCAGTCCCGCATACCTGTATGCTTTGTAAGTCATTCTTGCCGACTTAAATTTGTTGCCGGATTTGCTTCCTTCACTGAGTCTGTACATCAGGAACGGTTCATCTATGCCTATCGCAAATCCGTATTCTTTGATAATTTTCATCCAGGTTATATAATCTTCATGGCTGTCGTCATGCTCCATAGGATATTTTTGCATAACTTCTCTTTTGACGACCACAGCTGAAGTTGAAAGCATGTTGTGTTTGAGTATATCTTTGTACTCTATCCGCTCGATGATAGGAATGACTCTTCCGGTTGTTTTTCCGGATGCGTCCATAAGCTCCCTGCCCGTTGAGGACAGCACTGCATTTTGAGCTTCCATCGCGGCAATTTGTTTTTTCAGTTTTCCTTCTCTCCAAATATCGTCAGCATCGAGAAATGCGACGTATTCTGCACCCGACATAGCCACTCCTCTGTTCCTTGTTTTGGCTACGCCTGAGTTGGATTCATTTTTCTCAAAACGAACTCTCGGGTCATTTTTATACGACGCCATAACATCATCAATATCATCTGATGAGCAGTCATCTATAACGATGACTTCGAGCGGTACGTCCTGGTTCAGCGCTGAATCAATCGCCTGAGAGATAACCTTTGCGCCATTGTAAACCGGGATGATAACTGATACTTTCACCTCGCTCATATCAATCTTCTCCCTCGACTTTTCCTTCATCAACGCTCGTAGGATTCATATACTCGCCAGCGGTTGTATCGCCTTCTTTGATACCCTCAGTGCTCTCCGCTTTTCCGAGAATACTAAATGTCGCAAATATAAGTCTCAAGTCCGTAGCAAGACTGATATCATTGATGTAAAGCAGATCAAACTCGAGTTTTTCATACGGGTCTGAACTGTATTTTCCGTAAACCTGCGCATATCCCGTAAGTCCCGCCTTCACCTGAAGTCTCAGTTTAAAGCTCGGGAACTGTGCATAATACTGCTCCGCAATCTCCGGGCGCTCGGGTCGAGGCCCCACAAAACTCATATCACCTTTCAGGATGTTGAAAAGCTGCGGTATCTCGTCTATTCTGCACTTTCTCACAAGTCTTCCTATCGGAGTGATACGGTCATCATTATCTCCGGTAGAAAGCCTGGCAACACCGTCTTTTTCGGCATCTATGCGCATACTTCTGAACTTGTATATCTTGAATTCTTTTCCGTCTTTTGTCAGTCTCACCTGCTTGTATATAGCCGGTCCTCTGTCGTAGAGTCTGATTGCAATCGCGGTTATAAGCATAATCGGCGAAGTTATGATGATGCCGAAAAGCGCGAAGAAAAAGTCAAAAAGTCTCTTTACAAATATATACTCCGGCTCTATCTGCTTGTGGGAGAAGAACAGAACCGGGGATGAAAAAGTCTGTATATGTGTGGCGCCCCTCATTAGGACATCGCCTATATGTGGCAGGAAAAATCCGGGAATATTGTTCTCAACGCAGTATTTGGAAATACCGTTTCTGCACCTCGACTTGACACCGGCAACAAACACCGCTTCAAATCCTTCGAGTTTTTCGCGAACCTCGTAAAATTTGTCTCCGGCGTACTCAAACTCCTCTACAACCTTATAAATCCTTCCAACCGGTTTTCCCATAACCGATCCGAATCTTCTTTTGTCTATCTCGCTTCGGTAGATAAGGATTGTCTTTTTCGGAGGATTGCTTTTGTAGTAAACCATACTTGCAAAGTACGACCAGAAACAATCGATAAGCGCCTGAACAAAAAGCATCGGGATAAAAATGATAGGATTGCGCAGCTGATTCCAACTGATACTTACGACGAAGTAAATCGCTCCGACGCTGAACACCTGAGCAAAAAACTGCGACATAGCCAGGGATCTGATTCTGCTGAATCCCAGAAGATAAGCATTGTATGTTTTGTTAAAGAAAAATAGTATGACACCGTAACCCACACATACATAATAATTGTATCTGTAGGCGATGTCTCCCCTGAAAGAAAGAGCTCCGTATCTGAACAAAAGCCAGGACAGATAAAATATTGCTATAGATATGGCCATATGAAGCACCTTGGCTAACACATATCTTTTCCTGTGAATGCTGTTCATACACCGTTCCTTTCCGTCTCAAAAATACAGGATATACAACATAAGCTGCATATCCTGTAAATTATACCCTATATATACTTATATGTCAAGTTTTCTCGAGGTTTTCAAGTCGTACGCAAAACCGCGCTATCACGCCCACCGGATCCCCCTTGATATAAGTGATAGTTCCGTTTTTTTTGTTAAAGTTCACTTGAAGTCCGGGCATTCCATCAACTTCACCGTAATAATAATCAGATTCGGCGCTTGCTTTCTCCGGCATATATGGTTTCACCTGCACTCCACCTTCAGGCTCCGTAAACCAACCTGCAAATTTGGCTCCCGACTTTTTCGGAGTAGGCATAATACTGTACATAGAACCCTCGACGGCCTTTCTGCTTTTGTATGCTACAGTTCCGCCATTCGGATTAAATGTGAGCTTATGAAATTTCAGTTTGTTGTAGTTTGGCGAAGCAAGGAAGTCCACGCGCCAGGTGTTATAGTGCCAAACACCGCCATAATCATACATACACACAGACACAACGATACAATTGTCCTTGCCTTTAATATTTTTCTATTCATTCACACACCTCCAGGATTCCTTTCATCAGCCTCCAAGCGCCTTAAACTCACCTTCAGTCATGTTAACCACATTTACATCAGCTATATCCGGCGTGTAGTCTTTGCTCATATCAAAGAAAACCTCGACTTTTCCACCCATCATCGGTGAGAAACCGGATGAACCAAACTGCATACCACCACTCATTTTGTAATGATAATTCTTTGGTGATTTATCCTTCAGTTTGAGTTTCCCCTGTCTCACTATCTTTTCGAACATTGATGTACTCAATTCATTGTCGCCGAAGTCTAAAATGACTTTAACAAGCTTTCCCTCAGCACTTTCACCTGAAACATTTTGATCTGTGATATCGGTTACATTAAACCCTGTTTCACCCCACTTGTATTGAGCACCACATCCCACCAGAAACAGACAAACAAACAACACAATTGATAAACATTTTATTTTTTTCATATTGTC
>JAIKWQ010000133.1 GCA_024684535.1 Eubacterium sp.
AAAGCATCTTTGTGTATCTCCAAAGTTGCTGTACCATACTCAAGCTCATAATCCTGTGAAATAGTCTCACAAGGCAGTTTTCCTTTTTTTCTGACCAGAATAAACGGCTTTCCGAGAGCATAAGCAAGTGGCGCCCCAAAAATAAACCCACGAGATTCTGCGCCTACAACAACATCAAACTCTACTCCATCAAGAAGCTTTTTCATCTCGTCTATCGAGAGCTTGAAACCTTCTGCATCCTGAAGCACTGTTGTGATATCCCTAAAAATTATTCCCGGTTCCGGGAAATCAGGTATACTTCTGATGTAATCTTCTACTTTTTTCATTTTTCAACCCCCTATATATTTTTCTACAAGCTGTGTTAAGTTTACTATTGCTTTCGGCTTGAAGTCCACATATGACATCGGCGCCTCACCGTCTGCAAGGTCTGATATCGCCCTGATCACAAGGAAATCAACTCCGTTTGAGAAAGCTACCTGCGCAAGCGCAGCACCCTCCATCTCGCAAGCATATGCACCGAAAGTTTCTTCTATGAAGACCTTTTTCTCGTGCGAGGAAATAAACTGGTCTCCCGAAGCTATAGTTCCTATATGCAGCTCATATTCAGTATCCATAGCGTCATGAACGCTTTTTACTTTTTCAATTATTTTTTTGTTTACATCAAAGTAAACAGATTCAAAGTCAGGATTAAGTCCTATCTCGTAACCAAGTCCGACCACATCCATATCGTGCTGGCAAAGTCTGTCAGCGACCACCAAGTCTCCCTGACGGAGCTTGTTTGATATCGCTCCTGCAACACCCATATTGATGATCAAATCTATCTCGTGCTCGTCAAATTCAGGCGCGCATTTAACAAGTGTGATGAAATGCTGAACACAGGACGCCATAGCAACTTTTCCTATCCGGGAAACCGTCACTATCAATCTGTATTCGTCCGTACTTCCAACATAATATGGAAAAATGTCCGCATCCTTTTTTTCAAAGTTTCCGCTCGCTATGAGAGGATCTATCTCCTCTTGCATAGCTCCGATAATCAGTATATTTTTCATGTATGCCTCCCTCCTTGTCAACCTCGTCACATTATATCATATCAGGCAGTATTCTACAACAAATATACGTTACATCAATGATATTTCTTTGACAAAATGAGTCTTGGGATCCTTCAGATCGTCACTGTCTATACCTGCTTTGTCACATAGCTCTTCAAATACTCTATCAGCATCGGATTGTTCGGATTCGTTGCTCAGATCGTTTTGGTATGTATCTGAACACACTTCTTTGTAACAGCGATTTTTCTTTGAATACTTGTAAATTGTATATCCGCCACATCCGGCTCCCACATATGAACCGGCAAGTATGTATTCTCCACCTTTTGTCATCAGATTGATTGTTCCTGCCGGTTGCAGATACAGATGGTACATACCGCCTTCTTTGACATACACATACGTACCCTCGTTCGTATATCTTCCCATCCAGCCTGTGATTTGATATACCTTTTTCTTTCCGGTTGCAGTTTTGATTTTCAGCGTACATATTTCAATTTTTTCACCATCAATACCTTGCTTTTTCAAATATTGTACTATCGCATCCAACGTTCTAAATTTTTTTCCGTTTACATAGGTTGAATGAGGAACCGGAGTCGGTGTGGGTTTGGCTGTAGGTTCAGGCGTTGCAGTCGGTGTTTCCGTCGTCTCAGGTGTTTCTGAGGGCGTTGGCTCCACTGACGCAGGCGTTGGATTTGATGCCAACTGTTCTCCCTGAGAACCATTGTTATTTGAACCACCAAGAATTACAACTAACAGAGTACATACAACAATAAGCACCGCCGCGCCGGCTGATATTCCGATAATTAAAGGTGCTTTGCTCTTTTCAACCGCACCCGGAGCATTTGCCTCTGTTGTACTAGTCCCTTCGGTTTTAAATGTGCTCTTTGTACCACAATTTGGACAAAAATCATGAGAATCATCCAAAGCTTGTCCGCAGTTTTTACAATACTTCATTTTTTCTACCTCATTTCCTGAGTAAACGAATGATCAACTATATTCCAGTTTACGTCTGCTATTATTGCAGATTCCTCATCATATTTAAGAGAGAACGAATTCTCAGCAGACAACCAATCTTTACATACAATTTCCGATGATCCTATGAGTTCGGCGCCAAAGTCATAATAACAATTCTCGCCCTTACCTTCCATCCACTTGAATCCAAAATCTGACCAGTATCTATCCTTTGTGGATTTTTGTAATGATAACAGATCTTTTTTGAATTTTTTCGGTGCATTTTTTGCCTTTTTAGCCTGTTTATTTGTCATTATACTGAGCTTATGTTCGGAAGCAAACCGCTTCTTCATACAATAAAGCGAATTGATTTTTCCGTCATCTCCCGTTCCTTCGATTGAATAGTCTTCATCAAATGCATAATCACCTGTCGAAGTATGCGAATCGTGCCAGGTCAGATACATCTCAGACTCCGCTTTGCTTTGAACCAACTCTCCATCTTTATATGACAAGACTGCACATGCATTCTTCTGTATGCCTGTCATATCTGTCGTGCAGGATCCGAATGTATATCCATATGTATCAATTCTTTCATCCGAAAGCGCATTATCATAAGCTGCCTCAATATGAAAAATAAAATACTGTTTATTATCAATTTTTTTCTTGAATATCTCGACCTTACTCTTCCACGATGTACCATCATAATCCTCGTCAACAATAGGAGCTCCGGTTTTCATATCTCCTTGAGCCGAATAATCAATCTCAATTGGTTTCTCTGTAATCATAACAGGCGTTTGATTGTGAATCACATATATTCTATAATAATAATTAACCGCTCCACTCATATAGTAGTAGTTATCATACGCATCGCTTTCTTTTGTGAAAAACACAATCATTTCCATATTTCCGTCTGAATCCAGATCAAGTATATCAGCCGTAATAATACCTGCTTCCGTCCCATTCCACGTCAGGGTTGAACGCAAAGCATCATCAAATACATCCTCATCCTCTTTGTACAGTTCCTCATAGTCAGCCGAGCCAAATGTTCCCTTTAGATTGTTGGGGAGAAGCCCCAATTCTTCCTCAACATTATTCTCAAAGAATTCTTTGAATTGTGCTACCTGCTCTTCGTTGACCTGCTGAGCCGGTTCTTCTGTGGCATTTGGTTCATTTTTCTTTTCATCTGATGTTCTTTGCTGTTCCACATTTTTGACCATCGGAACAGACTTAGCATCATTTTTGTTGCTCAATACAAGTATTATGATAACAGTGCTTACAACTGCAACCACAGCCGTCGAAGCAAAAACAACCCAAAACTTCCAACTCTTGAAAAAGGGTGTTTTCACACCTGAAGGCTCTACTGTTATCTTCATCCCACAGTTTGGGCAAAACTCCGCTCCATCCGGAATCTGGTTTCCACATTTTTCGCAAAACATATTTACTCCTTAAATTTAAAATCACCAACAGTCAAAAAAAAAGCCATATGCTCTTAGCATACAAGCCTGTTTAATCTCATTTTTGTGTACACGAAAAAAGGTTATTTACTTCGTTCGTTCGTTCGTTCAAAATCATCGCAGTTCTGTACATACTTGTCAACCTTTTTTCAAAATAATATTCTATTAGCATAAATCGGACTAACACCAATTCATTCCTAATAATACCATGCTATCAATAATAATGCAAGCAATAAATCAGTGTACCTCCATCTAAATGATTCAATCCCTCAAGCATCCCACAGGAATCACCTTAACACCGGATTCCAGCGTATATGCCATTGTTGCTGTAGCACATATTATCAATTTCAGAGATGGTTTTCTGTACTCCACACCGGGACGATCTGTATCGAGTTTTGCGGAAGCATTGTGCTGTTCTATCAATTCATCAAACTTCAGAAGATTTTTCTCTGCAGCATCAATTTGATTCGCTCCCGTTTTTATCTCTATCAGAGCATACCTGCCATCTTGAAGCTGGTATACAGCATCGGCTTCAAGTCCCCATTCATCTCTGTAGTGCTTTACGCTTGCATCATGCGCCTCAGCAAAAGCTAACAAATCGCGTATAACTGCGTTTTCCAAAGCGTGCCCAAACAAGTCCAAATCTTCTCTGAAGTACGCAGGTGACACTCCCAGCATAGCCAAAGCAATCGAAGGATCGATAAAAATATGCTTTTTCGCCGAACGTATCGCTGTCTTTGACCTGATCTGTGGTGTCCACGCATCCAAATCTTTTATCACGTACAACCGTTTCAAAGCATCAACATAAGACAAAATCGTTGGATCACTTACTTGTTGTGTAGCTTTCACATCTGCATAAATGGTATTCTTTTTTGCAGTCGTGGACATATTTCTTGCATAAGATTTCAGAATAGTAGAAGCCAACTCGGGATCCCTATCAGTATTATCAATTGAACTTATATCTTCGTGGTATATCTGTCTGGCATAATCCTTCGCTATCTCAAGTTGTGCATCGTTATCCGAGATAGAGAGAGTTCTCGGCCATCCACCTCTGCATAATGGAAAGAATAAATCTTCTAACTCCAAACTCGTTTTCTTTCCGTCAATATCATAGTCTTTTTCATCAAACAGCTTCGTCAACGATATTTCTCCATTAGACTCTCCTGTTTCAAACAATGACATTGGATACATTTGAATTTTTGAAATCCGTCCTGTTCCGGTATGTGGTGTCTTAATCTTTTGGCTTGATGAGCCCGTCAGATAGAATTCTCCCGTGGATTCAGGATGATCATCACATTCTTTTCGTATAAGTCCCCAGATTTTCGGAGCATCCTGCCACTCGTCAAACAAAATAGGTTTGGGATTCTGCAAAAATAATCCCGGCCTGGTCTCCGCGATCTGAATAAGATTATCCCTTTTTTCTTCATCTTGAAACTC
>JAIKWQ010000166.1 GCA_024684535.1 Eubacterium sp.
CCTGATCGATAGTATGCTCTACACAATAATCAATAAGCTCCATCATCAGCTGGTAATTTGAAATTCTGAACTCATGGAATCTTCCAAGTCCTGTACGGGCATCCATCAGGAAGTTGAGGAGCACCCATTTTTCAGGATTCAAAATCTCGTCAACAGTGAAATCGGCGCTGTCACCTTTGTCAACAGCTATCATAATCTCATCAGACACGCGTGTGAAAGTCTTCGCCCCGCCATAGTAATCATAAACCACGCGGGCAGCTGACTTCGCGTCTCCGTCAATTATGAATTTATCTTTGGCAAGCTCCGGATCTATTCTCGAGAGCTCACTCTCGTGGTGGTCAAACGCAAGTCCCACCCTGGCATCAAACGGCAGGTTTGTAGTGATATCATTTTCCGTAATTTCTATTTTTCCGTCCTGAACGTCTTTGGGATGCACAAATGTTATCTCATCAATCAGATCGATCTCCTTGAGAAGCATCGCGCATACAAGTCCGTCAAAATCACTTCTTGTAACAAGTCTTTTACTCATTTTCACTCTCCTCCTGTCATTTGGAATAATCCGGTAGCAAATCACTTGCTACATTATATCATACAATTTCATCACTGACAAGAAAAATTCTCCTAAACATAACGAAAATATCTTTAATCAATAATGCCTAACCACGCAAAACCTTTCAATCTCACATCCGTCCTCATGAGGCGAAAGTCCGGCCTTTTGCTTCACGATTGCAAGCTGCTCCTCAACGGTATCCACGCCATCGAGATTCGGAAGCAACAAACCTCTGTGCATACCCTTCGTCACAATAACTCCGTATTTTTTTACATCCAGTTCCGCTATGTCCGAGATCGGCTCAGCCTCTGAAAGCACATCCACGCTGTACTCGAGACTCTCAAGCTCATCCTCCGTCACCGGATAAAATCTCGGGTCCCTCGTCGACGCACTGATAGCATTTTCAATAATCTCGTCCGCCAGACAATCCTTCGTTGCACAGATAGTTCCGATACAACCTCTCAAACTGTCTCCGACATGAAGCGACACAAAAGCACCCGCCCTCGTCTCACTCAATTCCTTTTCAGTTTTTTCAAAAATGTCCGCATCGTCCGCGTAATTCACCATGATTTCATTTTTCACGTCATCCCAGTCGATCTTCCTGTGCTCTATGATATTTGTTTCCAGCGAAAGCCTTGCAAGTCGCACGTATGCGTCTTCTTCCTGCACCAGATAGGTACAAATTCCGTATCCGACTCCGGTAACGTCCTGGTGCGAGAGTTTCCGCACCGACAGGTTTTTCTTATCAAGAGCTCCTGACATCATCACAAATGACCTGTGTCCGCACTCCGCTGCCTCACCAAGGAGCTTTCCGTCAAACGTCAGAAGCTCATCAAACGCGGCGCGTCCCATAACATCCATTATTTTTTCATCATACACAGGGCCCGCCGGATTGAATCCGTACGGTCCGTCTTCTTTTAATCTGTGTGACAGGTCACCGCTCGCGATATATACAACTCTTCTTTCGCACTCGTTTGCAGCTTGCGATATCAGCTGTCCGAGTCTTTTGTGCTCCTCAAGCGGAAGTCCCGAAAGCCCGATCCTCACCAGTTTGAAATCGGTGTATTTTTTCATAATGAAGTAAAGCGGCACCATAGTTCCGTGATCCAAAAGAGGGTCCCTCTCTCCCATAGTTCCGGCGTCAACACCCGCTGCCGCAGCCTTCAGAGAGATCTGCATCACGAGCTCTTCATCATAGTCAACATCAAAAATAACGTCGGGCGCAGCAAATGAAGCAAAACTTCCTTTCGCGTGCTTTCCCGGCGATATATGAAAATAATCTCCGTACATCACACTGTGCGGAGAAGATATAACGATTGTATCAGGTCGAAGCTCTGCAACCATATCGGCGACTTTTTCATATGCCTCGGTGGTTTCTTCGACTATCTCCTCACTCCCTTTGCCGACTTCAGGCACTATCATCGGCGGGTGCGGAACCATAAACCCTGCTATTATCCCCATATTTTTCCTTTCATGCAAGCTTCTCAACTAACTCCTTCAGCGGAACCGGTTTTGAAAAATAGAATCCCTGCAGATAGTCAACTCCAAGCTCCTCGAGAATCTCAATCTGCTCTTTTGTCTCAACTCCCTCGACAAGGATTTTTTTCCTCATCTGTTTCATCATACGTACCGTGTTTTCAAGGACGATTTTTCCCGCCTCGCTTTTTTCTGCATTCCACAGAATGCTTTTATCTATTTTTATGACATCCAGATTCAGCGAGAATATCGCTGCTATATTTGAATAGCCGGTTCCGAAATCATCCATTGAGAACAGGAAGCCGGCATTTTTAAGCTCTTTTACAACTCGGCTGAAAAGCTTGTAGTCGCTCGCCGATACAGACTCCGTAATCTCGAAGTTAATGAAGCTTTTTTCCACGCCCTCTGTTTCCACTATATCTATGATATGATCTGTAAATCCCTGTTTCATGCACTGCACTACGGAGAGGTTGACATTGATACACTCCATACGGAGTTCTTCGGGTTTTCCCGTACGGATAAATGAACACACCTCGCGAAGCACAAAATCATCTATTTCATCTATAAGTCCGGTATACTCTGCCACCGGGATAAACTCATCCGGAAACAGTTTTCCGAGCTCTTTGTCATTCATTCGAAGGAGCGCCTCTGCGCCGTGAATCGAACCGTCTATGTTGTAGGTCGGCTGATAATACACTTCAAAACTTCCCTCATCAAGTCCCCTTGAAACCGCTGCCTCGACAGCAGCCCTGCGAAGCAGATAATCCAAGTCCTTTTCCTCGAGTATCACTTTGTCGAGTTCCTCAGGAAGCGGGCTGTCCGCCATATAGAGCGCATCCGATACGGATGAAACCATTCTCGGCAGCTCAGCACGCATGATAACCGCATTTAGCAAGATATCATTGTCACCGATTTTCCATGTTCTCTGAAATCTCTCAGCTATTTGTTCAACGATTTCATCAGTTTGTTTTTCGTCTTTGTGGTAGAGCATCAACGCTATATTGCCCGGATTCGAAAGATAAATCGAATACTTCGGCACGACGGTTTTTAGGTATTCACACACTGTCTGGTCTGTAACTGCGATATTGGTTGATCTGGTGATACGGTTTACTACATCTTTGTTTATCACACGAACAAATACCATCTGCAGATTGCTGTAGTTGTGGATAGCCGACTCGACGTCCATTCCCAAAGCCTGACGGTTATATACTCCCACTGAAGCATTCATCCTGTCGTCTTCGTTCTCCAGCGACATCATCGCTCCGGTAAATCCGATTGCTTCAAACAACACCTCAACCTTGAATGATTTGAACAGAAGCTGCAACAGCACTCCCACAAGAACCATCATGAAGCACGCGATAAGTGTGGTCTTTCTTTTTTTTGCAAGGACTTTCCAACGGAAAATGATAAACAAAAGCGACATCGCGACATAAACAGCCGCTGAAAAATAAATGAAAATCTCGCCCCAGTTTCTGCAAAATTCTCTGTTCGAATTGAAGTACCAAACCCATCCGAACACCGGATTAAGCAGGACCATCAATTCGCTGAAGATAAACAAATAACATTTGCGAACAGTTCCCCACCTATCCTCGCGCATTGATTTTCCGATGATGCTGGCAACATAAAAGTACATGATCGGAGCTAATGCAGTATGCGAAACAAAGTAGATATATCTGCTGCATTTGTTGGCGAAAAATACCGTATCCGATACCAGTCTCTGCTCATAAGTCAGAGAAGTGACGATACCTGATGCGGCATTAGCCAACAGTATGTATAACATTGCAAGAAAAAGACGGTTGTTGGTTTTTTCGGTATATCCATGGATATGCATGTACACCAAATTAACGGCACATATTAAAAACGCCGCTATATTGAATCCTAATGCAATCTGGATTGAATCAAACATACATCCGCCCCTTATAAGTTTTACTTAAGTTTTTCAAGAAGCTCCGGAAATGTAGCTTCGAAATCAACGCCATACCAGGGCTTAGCGGGATTCTTGAGTGTGATTTCTATGGTATGCGCTGTGTGATCGGCTGCTATCTGCATAGCCTCCTGCCAGGTTTTTCCTCTCATCATTGCCCCTACGCATGTGCTTGAGAAGAGATCCCCTGTTCCATGATACGACGCATCAACGCGATCATTCTGATAAACAAAGTAGTCTTTTGTCTGTGAATCATACCCCATAACTCCGGTCTTGCCCTCGCTCAAAGACACGCCGGTAAGTACGGAAACTTTTGCTCCGAGTTTGTCAAGTCTTGCCAGAAGCTCTTTCACATAGGCCTCATCATATGACTCTTTGTACTCCATATCTGTCATAAAACAAGCCTCAGTGATGTTTGGAACGATGATATCCGCATCAGCGCAAAGCTTTGCGTTCTCTTTGACATATTCCATATCAAATGCCGGATAGAGTTTTCCGTTGTCTGCCATAACAGGATCGACAAAAATGAGGGTATCGTCATTTTTGAAATCCTTGAAAAGTTTTCTCATCTGATCAATCTGCTCGATTGTTCCGAGGTATCCGGTATAGATAGCGTCAAATTCGACTTTTTCCTTCAACCAATGCTCTTTGATCGGATCAATCTGGTCAGACAGATCTTTCACAGTAAATCCCTCAAACATAGTATGCGTTGACAAAACAGCCGTCGGAAGAATGACTGTTTCCACACCCATTGCCGAGATCACAGGAAGTGCTACGGTTATGGAACATTTACCGAGGCACGATATGTCCTGTATTGTAAGTACGCGTTTCATTTTTCTTTCCCCCTGAAATTTTTTTCCACGTCCGAAACAATACGCTTCGAAAATAAGGTGTCTCTACTTATTATTAAGTGGTGATATAGATTTTACTACCCTTGAGAAAAAAAGTCAACAACTATATGTGGTTATAATCTCCGTATTTGCTTGACACCTATACCAAATACTGATAGAATGTAAAAGCCGATTGAAAAAACATCGGCATAATCCGAAAAACAGTTTTGAGCGGGAATCGAGGGATAACATATGAAAAACAGACTTTTGATACTTTTTCCGGGTATCCGCTACAGTGTGGACTGCCCACTTTTGTACTATACACGGCTTAATTTTGAATACGCAGGTTATGAATGCATCTCTGCCGACTACGGAATTGATGAAGCTGACGACCTTTCCGCTTTTTCAGAACGAGCTGTGGAAAAACTTCGTGGCGCATTTGAAAACATCAAATTTGATGACTACGAAGCGGTTATTTTTGCTGAAAAAAGTGTAGGTACCGTAGTCGGTATGCGTCTTGAGGATGAACTGAATCTGAAAAATGTCTACCACCTGGTTTACACTCCGATCGATGAAACATACAAATACCTGACTACAACGCGTCGCATAGTGGGTATGGCTGCCGGCACGGAGGATAAATATACGGACGCAAAAGCGCTTCAGGCAGCGTGCAAAAAACTGGATATAGAACTGATAACAATAAAAAACGCCGGACACCGACTTGAGGCCGGAAAAGATGTCACAGCAGATATAAGCGCTCTGGTAAAAGTTATAAACAAAATTGGTGATCCTTCAGCGCTTGAAAAATATCGCAAAACAGAGGCAAAAAAAATAGAGGACGAAAAAGCTGCGAAAGCAAAAGCCGAAGCTGAAAAGCTGGCAAAAGAAAAAGCAGAAAAAGAGAAAAAAGAGGCCGAAAAAAAGGCTGCAGAAGATGCAAAAAAATCTGCCGAAAATACAATTACAATTCATAAAAATCATGTCAGAAAATACGCATCAAAAGATCTTGATGAACTGATGGAAATCTGGCTTATAGGAAACATAAAAGAACAGAGTTTTATTCCGAAAAAATACTGGAACAAAAACTTCACAGAGATAAAAAGAATTGTTGAATTGTCTGATGTTTTTGTATATGAACAGCACGGTAAAATTTATGGGTTTATAAGCTCTATGGAAGAAGAGCTTGTAGGTATATATGTAGCTGAGGGTGCCAGGAGTCTGGGCATAGGAAAACTTCTTATGGACAAGATGAAAGACAAAATGGGCATACTTGAAGCTTCCGTATATACTAAAAATAAACGTGCTATGAAATTCTTTGAAAAAGAAGAATTTCAGGCAACAAATATAAGAATTGATGAAGCAACAGGAGAGGAGGAAGTATTGCTTAAATGGTAAGCAATCACATGTAACATGAAGGAGTTTTTAAAGAAAAAAGATATCGAGATTTCTCTCAAGAGATACGGTATCGACGCACTTGGAGCGATGGCACAGGGACTTTTTTGTTCTTTGCTCATCGGAACAATCATTGACACTATCGGAACACAGTTTGGAATCGGATTTCTCATGGATCCGATTGCGACATTTAAGCTTTCGGGAAATGAAGTAAGTTTCACAGTCGGAGGTCTCTGCTCGGCAATGAGCGGGCCCGCGATGGCGGTTGCAATAGGAAAGGCTCTCAAATGTCCGCCATTGGTTCTGTTTTCACTTATAACAGTAGGTTTTGCAGCCAACGGACTCGGTGGCGCAGGCGGACCGCTTGCAGTATTTGTCATCGCGCTTTTGGCATCTGAAATCGGAAAAATCGTTTCAAAAGAAACAAAAATTGATATACTTGTAACACCTTTGGTAACTGTGGGAGTGGGAATCGGTCTCTCCGCGCTCATCGGTCCTGCGCTGGGCCGCGCAGCTATGTGGTTTGGCGACTTGGTTATGTGGGCTACAGACCTTCAGCCACTGCTTATGGGAATAATCGTATCAGTTACTGTTGGTATAGCGCTCACACTTCCTATATCGTCGGCAGCAATCTGTGCAGCACTCGGACTTACAGGACTTGCAGGCGGCGCCGCAGTAGCCGGATGTTGCGCGCAGATGGTTGGTTTCGCAGTTATGTCTTTCAAAGAAAACCGTTTCGGCGGATTGATTTCTCAGGGAATCGGAACCTCAATGCTTCAAATGGGAAATATCGTCAAGAATCCACGTATTTGGATTGCACCTATTTTGGTTTCTGCGATCACAGGTCCTCTCGCAACCTGTGTATTCGGCCTTCAGATGAACGGTGCGCCGGTATCTTCCGGAATGGGTACTTGCGGATTTGTAGGACAGATCGGTGTATACAGCGGTTGGGTATCTGACGTTGCTGCAGGAACAAAAGCATCCATAACAGCATTTGACTGGATAGGTTTGATAGTTATAACTATTGTTCTTCCGGCCGTACTTGCCCCATTATTCAACATGGTACTCAGAAAAATCGGCTGGGTAAAAGACGGAGATTTGAAACTCGCAGATTAATTCATTTTTAAGGAAGGTGCATATGACGGATTATCAGAAATACACCGAGATACTTGAAACATTTATCAAAAAAATAGTTGATATTAAGGACGCAACAAGCCCTGAAGCCAGGGCTGCCCTTGAGGAGCCGTTTGAGTTTTTGGGAATCGCCCATTCAAGTGTCAAACTATATGAAACTATGCTTGAAAAGAAAAAAGATAAACCGAAAGAACAGCTTCCTCTATACAATAAGCCTGACAGGGATGATTCAAAGGCTGTAGAAATAACGGATATAAACGACGTCGGAAATCCCGTAGTCTTTCGTTACGCGCCTCATCAGGGTGTCGAATGGGATTCCGAAGATATGAAACACATAGAGACACTTCAAAAACTTATGCGAATTCATCTGTCTCGCATCAGAACAGCGCGTCAGGCTGAAACATATATGTTCAGAGACATGGAAATGCAAATGTATAATCTCGCATTTTATATGAAAACTCTGGCGCGTCTGATACGTGAAGGCAAGGCTATGGAGTATAACACCTGCCGTTTCAACATGCAACGTTTGGGATACATAAATATGCAGATTGGAAGAAAAAAATCTTCCGAACTTCTTCGCAGATACGTGAATATCCTTCAAAACAAACTGGGACTTGACTCGGTTGTTGCAAGAATTGGCGGTGACAACTTCGTCTGCCTATACAAAAAAGAACTCCAGAAAACCGTCGAAGCTCATATGAATGGTGTTCATATGATATATGACGAGGAAAACGGCGATGCGATGAAGTTTTCAGCCTATGCAGGCTACTATTTTATTCAAAGAGACTGCAAAGACCCAAACGATATCATGGACAATGTCAGTATGGCTGCAGCTTGGTCAAAAAATGATCGCATGGCCACACAGATATTTTTCGATGACGACCTGATAAAAAAACTGAATAGCCAGAAAAAACTTGAAACCATGTTTCCGGAAGCTTTGGATACCGAAGAATTCAAAGTTTACTACCAGCCGAAAATCAAGCTTGATTCGTATCAAATGATTGGCGCAGAGGCACTGTGCCGCTGGGAACACGATGGACAAATAATGCCGCCGGATATATTTATTCCTATTCTCGAGCAGACTTTGGCTATATGCAAACTCGATTTTTATATGCTTGAACACGTGTGCCGCGATATCAAACGCTGGATAGAAGAGGGCAAAGATCCCGTGAAGGTTTCGGTTAATTTTTCAAGAAGGCACTTAGGCGACTATCATTTCCTGGATAACATCATTCAGATTGTAAATATGTACGATATTCCGCACGAGTACGTGGAAGTCGAGCTGACGGAAACCACCAAAGACCTTGACTTTGATAGTTTGAAGACGATAGTTACGGGCCTCAGAGACGCCGGCATCAGCTCTTCCATAGACGACTTCGGTATAGGGTATTCCTCGATGAATCTAATCAGAGACCTGCCCTGGAAGGTTATAAAAATCGACAAAAGCTTCCTGCCAACTGACAACGACGACAAGCAGTATACTGTCCTGAAGCATCTGATTGGCATGGCAACAGAGCTTGGTCTTGACTGTATCGTGGAAGGTGTTGAGACTGACGAACAGGTTGAACTGATCAAAAAAGATGGTTGCGTGCTTGCCCAAGGCTTCTACTTCGACAAGCCATTGGCAGTGGAAACCTTCGAAGAAAGACTTATCAATCCGTCTTTAGGTATTGAAAACACCGAAGAGTGATCGTTCTACCCGCGCAGTTTTTGTGTCATGACCGGCAAATCATACATATATGTTGTGGTTTTTGGTAAATTTTACTATATTTTTTGCGATTTAGCCATCAATTTTGTACAGGATTACGGTTGACGAACATGAAACATAATGCTAATATAGACACATAAAGAAAAACAATTGCTTACAAGTTATATTAATCATATATCCCTTTAGTGGCCGGAGAACCCTATCTCCGGCCTTCCCTTTTGTTATTTGTTTTATTAATCAGATTAGGAATTAAAATCTAACTAAAAGTAAACCGACAAAGTGATATGTACCCAGAATCCTGGACACATATTTATGAACTAGGCTGAACACATGGATCAGAAAATAAGAAAAGGTTTTTATTATGACTATTGTCATACAATTAAAGACTGCTGCAATGACATTCGTGAAGACACTATAAAACTCGACTTTTTCTCTACAATTCTATCTTGACAACAAATAGAAAACGAAGTATATTGTAATGGACGCCGCCAGCCACCCGCTATCATCCGTCCGTTATTCATCTTTATCATAGAAGAACTTTATGAAAACCCGTACGCGGCAGGTTTCTTGATCAAAAAAATGAGACTTTGAACGAAAGTATAATGTAAAATATTTTCAACCCTTACGCTACTCTATGACACAAAAGAAAGGAGCCAACTATGAAAATGATCACACGACTTACGGCTATATTTTTATCCATGGCGCTGGTACTCAGTACCTCTGTCATCAGCAAACAAACAGAATCCAAGGCGGCGACCACGACCTATACGGTTTGGCTCGGTGGCGGCGAAAAGTATATGGATCCGAACACATCTTACTCGGGACTTCCTATTCTTCTCTTCCCCGGGGATGAGATCAAGACGGATTACCACGATACGGTAGAGGATCTGACGAGTGCCGGTGCTACCTTTCAGGGCGCTGACAAAGGCTTCTGGATGGGTTTTAAGATCACCTCCGGCAATGAATCCGACTTTACAACGGAGACAAGGACCGAAACAGTGACATACCACACCAAAGACGGCGAAGATAAAACAGAGACCATGACCGGCATAACCAAACTGACAGCCACTGACGGGATCCTTCTCATCAGTTCGCCAAAGGTCGTCTACAGTGAAGACTCCACTAAGTGTGTTCAGAGTTATAATGCTGACGGAAACGCACTGGTCGCGAAAAATATGTATTCTTGGACGGTGATTGAAACGGATAGAGTGGACCCGTCCTACAAGATCAATTATGACCTTGGTGGCGGCGAGTTCGCAGGAGAAGACCCTAATCCTACTAAGCTTGACTTTACCAAAGACAGATCCACACATACGCTCGTCGCACCGCTTCGCTTGGGATATCGCCTGTCTCGTTGGACTTCGGATAATACGATATTTTACTTTAGCGGCAACGAGCTTGTGCAATCCCCGCTTTTAGCGGGACTGGCATATTGGGATCCTATGAAACAGGCGGTAGCCGGACTGAATCTGACGGCTGAATGGGGTGAATCGATTATCAAGATCAGCTTTGACCCGGCAGGAGGCGAGCTCGAGGGCAGCACGGAAGTAGCTGTTCCATACGGCTATGACAACCTGCATGTGTCCCAGTTGAACGACAAATCCATCCTGGCAAATATAGTGCCGACGAAAGAAGGA
>JAIKWQ010000036.1 GCA_024684535.1 Eubacterium sp.
TAAGAGTTCAAAGCGGCCTCCGGGACTCCGGCCTGAAGATGTTTGGATAGACGGTCGATAGTGTTTTTCTTTTTGGAAGACTCTGAAAGTCGATCAGAGATATCCGAGAGAAGACAACTGCCTGATGCCAAGATGACATAGAGCATATCAGCTACGAACTTCTGATCAGGACGAGAGAGGTTTTTGGAAATCTTTTTTGAAATAGTTAAAGTTTCTCTTTTAATTGAGTATACTTTTGTGGTATTATAGTTTATAGGAAAATCTCCTTTGATTTTGTTTAGTATGGTTTTTAGTTGACGCTTTAATTATACCACAAAATCAAGGGGTTTTCCTATCTTTTTTTCAAAATATTGAAAAAAGTGCGGAAACTCAAGTATTGACATTTGGATTGATTTTTGATATAATTCGTAATAGTTGGATATTTTTAAGCAACATCTTTGAAAAAGTGCTTGTAATCTAGGTGAGACTATGGTAAAATAAACCTCTGTTGATGCGGTTGCTGCATTACAGACAGGATTACGTAATTAGGAGGTGTTATTTTGTCGGTTTCTAGTACAGATAAAGCAACAGAAGAGTTTCAGGGGCTTTTGGAAAGCAATTATTACAAAAACGAGTGGTCTGTTAACTGTGCGGATGATTATTCCGAGATGAAAGAGACTCGTGACACAGAGGCTGTAAAGAGTTTTGTCAAATCGAAAGACTTCGAGTATATCAAGGAACTGAGGTGATGTACAGAATGAAGGAAGAGATATTTGACGAATTAAAGCCTAGAATGACAAAAAGGTATCGTGCTATACATGAGCAGATTACAGATGTGATTCAGGCTTGTGGAGTTGAGGAATATGTGGAGATTAATACAGTTTTACTTGGACAAAGCATAATTGATTACTTCTTGGATATTGAGGCTCTGAAAATAAAGGAAGGAATAAAAAGGGTAAACGAGTCAAAAATATATGCATACCAGACCTATTGGTTTTTGAGGAGACAACCGGTCCAGATAGTTGGAAATAGACCTCATGACACAAGAGAGATCTTTATAAATGAGATTATTGCAGTGGCATTGATCATCCCTAAAGTATTTAAGGAGGCTGGGGCTCGACTTGATTATCAATGCAAGGAGATAAAAAGGTTTACGGATTTGCTTTTTTATAATTTCAAATACAGGCATTATACACAGCAGAGTCTTGAATTAATGGTAGAGGGTATGCTGTCGGGGTTTATGTATGAGTCTAAAAAGAAGGAGTGAGAGAGTCTCCTTCTTTTTTTGTCATTTGAACATACTATAACTTTAAAACAGTGCTTTCGCTAGGATTTTTGATGAGGCACGGTTTTCGTTGACATTTTTGGGGCAAAGATGTATAATCAAGACATATTTACGAGTGGTTTGAACTACGTTGCTCGAGATGAAGTGCCGACTTGAAGACTGAAAAAAATGAGCGAGAGTTTTTGAGACCAGGATTATACACATCTTGAGCTTGATTGGGTTGGTGAGGATCGGCTTATTTTTATAACGGCGCATCGGAGAGAGAACCTGGGTGAACCAATGCATCGGATGTTTCGAGCGATTCGACGTGTGTTGGAGGAGCATCCGGATGTTAAGGCGGTGTATCCTATTCATATGAATCCTGTGGTAAGAGAGGCGGCCGAACAGGAGTTGGGTGGATGCGACAGAATTCATATAATTGAACCAATAGAGGTCGTGGACTGTCATAACTTTGAAGCACGAAGTTATTTGTGTTTGACGGATTCCGGTGGGATTCAGGAAGAATGTCCCTCGTATGGAGTGCCAGTTCTGGTGATGCGTGATACTACTGAGCGACCTGAAGGTGTGACTGCGGGGACGCTTCGTTTGGTGGGGACATCGGAAGATACAATCTATGAGACATTTACAAGGCTTTTGGATGATAAGGATGAATTTGAGAAGATGAGTCGGGCATGTAATCCGTATGGGGATGGTCATGCGTGTGAGAGAATTGCAGATATATTGGAAGGTAAAGAATATAGCCCATGGGAGCCGAAATGAAATCTGAAAAGATTCTACATATTGCGGAAATAATAATAACCATATTGCAAGGTGCGATTCTGGTTTCATCGATTGTCGTCCAAATCGATGTGCCGTTTCGTGATGGTTTACAGCAATTTCTTCAAGATGAATTTATGATTACCGTTTCCGCCGTGGATGAATCTGCCGCAGGGATATTTTTGCAAGTTGATGCAACCATTCTTACGCTGACGATTGCCCTTGTTGCAATAATGTCGGGTTTGCTTTCTGAATTACATATGGGGATAAGTTTCAGCCATTATTATCTTAATGTGCGCCCGTGGATATATAAGCAATTCGTGATTATTTTACTTTCCCTGATATATTTTGGTGTAGGCTGTATTGCACTATGGATGGATGCATTCTATATAGTCATGGCTTTATTGCTATGTGAAATCCTTCTCGTGTTGATGTCTGTATTTACTATATACGGGATATTTGGAGGCAGTGATAAGATTAGGAAAGAAATACGTGATTATTCGTTCTCTATACAGGTGTCAAAAGAAAGCAGAAAGAAAAACGATGTTAGAGATAAATACATTATGGCTTTTTGTCGGGTTTTATCAGCAGGTGACAAAGAGGAGTACGACGAATATTTTGAAGTTTTGTCAGAGGTATCAAAGTATGTATGGGAAAACAGAAATAAGCCGAATACGACCTATACGTTGGCTGAATTTGAGAAGAACTGTATAACATTACTGGACGCAGCAGCAGAATCAGAAAAATATGATGCGAAACTTTTATATGTTAAACTTTTGGATGATATATATGCACGAATAGAAACA
>JAIKWQ010000043.1 GCA_024684535.1 Eubacterium sp.
AAACTGAAGCCGTAGAAGCTGAAGAGAAAAATGTGGAGACAACTGAAGTTAAGGCTGAAGAAAAGAAGCCTGAAGTAAAAAAGGCTGAAGAAAAAAATGACGGACCGAAGGTTTATAACGTATCCTCATCTCCTCATGTGAGAGACAGATCGTCAACCAAATCGATTATGCGAGATGTCGTGATAGCGCTTTTGCCGGCAGCGGGTGTAGGTATCTGGAATTTCCGTTTGAGCGCGGTTTTAGTGATACTGACATGCTGCGTAAGCTGTGTGCTTGCTGAGTGGATTTGGCAAAAATGTATGAAGCAGCCTGTGACGACGGGAGATTTTTCCGCGTTGCTTACAGGACTTTTGCTTGCGCTTAACATGCCTGCGACTGTTCCGCTTTGGATGTGTGTTATAGGAAGTGTGTTTGCGATAATCGTCGCTAAGCAGATATTTGGTGGACTCGGACAGAACTTCATGAACCCGGCACTTGCGGGAAGATGTTTTATGGTTCTCTCGTTCTCAAGCGCTATGACAGCATTTACCATTAAAGAAGGCGCAGACTGGATGTACGGTATAGCTGTGGATGCGACAAGTTCTGCTACACCTCTTATGCAGGTCAAAACAGGAATGCTTCCGAGTCTCAAAGATATGTTTATCGGAACAACAACCGGTACAATCGGAGAGACATCGGTTATTGCGCTTCTCATAGGAGCTGCTTATCTCCTTATAAGAAGAGTTATCAGCTGGGAGATTCCTGTAATCTATATCCTGAGCTTCGCTGCTATCGATTTGATTTATGAGTATGCAGTCGGCGGAAATCCGTATCCTATCTTCTATGAAGTATGCGGTGGCGGACTGATGCTTGGTGCGTGGTTTATGGCGACAGATTATGTCACAAGCCCGATTACAAAAAAAGGAAAAATCATATATGCAATATTGCTCGGACTTCTCACCGCGCTTTTCAGATTCTTCGGAGAGAGCGCAGAGGGAGTTTCGTTTGCGATCATCATCGGCAACATCTGCGTGCCTTTGATCGAGAGATTTACCATACCAAAAGCCTTTGGCTTGGAGAAAAAAGCAAAGGAGGGTGCATAACATGGAGCAGAAAAAGAAAAAAGACAATATGTTCAAAGACGCTATCATCCTTTGCCTGATAACTCTTGTTCTCGGCGGAGTTCTCGCAGGAGTTTATGCGATTACGAAACAGCCGATTGAGGAGGCGCAGGCCAAAACAAATAATGAAGCCTGTGCAGCAGTTATCGCTGAAGGTGATGAGGTCAATGACAATGATGAAGCTGCAGTATCAGGCGCAGCAGCATACTTAAGTTCACACGATCTTTCAAACAACGAAGTGACTGAGGAAGCTGATTCTTTGACTGCGTGGGTTATAGTTGAGCAGGTTCATCCTACGAAAAATGGCGGCGCCGTATATCTCGTTAGAGCAAGAAAAGGATACGGCGGCGATGTAAACTTTGCGCTCGGAGTTGACAGTGAAGGAAAGATTACGGGAGTTTCCATCACATCACAGTCAGAGACTGCCGGACTCGGAGCAAATTGTGAAAACAAGGATTGGCAGGCAGGCTTCAAAGACAAGGTTTTGCCGTCAAATCCCGCAGACAATATGTACAACAAAGAAGCAGCGACAGACTCGCAGGTTCAGGCGCTATCGGGTGCCACAGTAACCAGCCGCGCAATCACGAATGCGGTCAAGGGCGTCCTGTTCTACGCAACAAGCGGAAAGGAGGCGTCATAATATGAGTGTATTCGGAGAAAGACTTTCAAACGGACTCGTTAAAGAGAATCCGACCTTCGTGCTGATGCTCGGTATGTGCCCCACGCTTGCGGTGACATCATCAGCAATAAACGGTGTAGGTATGGGACTTTCAACTACAGTCGTTCTGGTGCTGTCAAACATGCTTATATCAGCTCTCAGAAAAATAATACCCGATAAAGTTCGTATTCCTGCGTTTATCGTGGTAGTTGCATCGTTCGTTACGATAGTACAGCTTCTTCTGAAGGCATATGTGCCATTCCTGGATGCTGCGCTCGGTGTTTATATACCGCTTATCGTCGTAAACTGTATCATACTCGGACGCGCCGAGTCATATGCATCGAAAAATCCGATCATGGCTTCATGCTTTGACGGACTTGGTATGGGACTCGGATTTACGGTGGGACTTACCTGCATCGGTATAGTCAGAGAGGTGCTTGGTTCCGGAGCAATATTCGGATATCAGGTTGTGCCTGCCGTTGCAAACATAGCTATATTCGTAATGGCGCCCGGAGCATTTTTCGTACTTGCGGGACTTACCGCTCTGCAGAACAGATTGTTCCTGAAAAATACTGCGTCAAAGAAAAAGGGAAAAGACAAAGCGCCGGATACACCGGAGCTTAGTGATGATCCGATGGATAACAAGGCAGCAACAATGGACGATCAGATGTTGAAAACTGTTGAAGAAAAATCAGCTGAGGCTGAGAAAAATGACGAGGAGGTGAAAGCATGACACTGTTTACAATTCTTTTTACGGCCGCTTTGGTCAATAACTTCGTGTTGAGCCAGTTCCTCGGTATATGTCCGTTCCTCGGAGTATCGAAAAAGGTTCAGACAGCTGCAGGTATGGGTGGCGCGGTAATATTTGTCATCACGATAGCGTCTCTCATCACAAGCACATTGTATAACCTTTTGCTCAAACCGTATGATTTGGGATACTTAAACACTATCGTATTTATCCTTGTCATAGCAGCATTGGTGCAGTTCGTAGAGATGTTTATGAAAAAGGCTATGAAAGGTCTTTATCAGGCGTTGGGTGTGTATCTGCCACTCATCACCACAAACTGTGCCGTACTCGGTGTGGCATTGCTTTCCGTACAGTATGAGGACAATATCCTCGAGGCTACGGTCAGAGGTTTCGGCGCAGCAGTAGGATTTTTCCTTGCTATCTGCCTGATGGCCGGAATTCGTGAGAAACTTGAAAACAGCAATATCCCTTCAGCTATGAAAGGCACACCTATCGTGCTTGTAACTGCAGGGCTTATGGCGATAGCATTCTGCGGCTTCGGCGGCGTGAGCTTCTAAAGGAGGGATAATATGCCTGAAAATATGACAAATATAATTATTATTTCGGTTATCCTCCTTGCGGCTCTGGGTATTTTTATCGGACTTCTTTTGGGAGTTGCCGGTAAGCTTTTTGCCGTAGAGGTTGACGAAAGAGTTACGCTCGTCAGAGAGTGTCTTCCCGGTAACAACTGTGGTGGTTGTGGTTTTCCGGGATGTGACGGTCTGGCAGATGCGATAGTAGCGGGAACAGCACCCGTAAACGGTTGTCCTGTAGGCGGAGCGCCTGTGGCAGGAAAAATCGGTGAGATAATGGGAGTTGACGCAGGAGCTTCAGCGAAAAAAGTCGCTTTTGTGAAGTGCGCCGGCACCTGTGAGAAAGCTAAAAATAAGTACAACTACGTCGGAATCGAAGACTGTCGTGCAGCGGCAGCTATCCCGGGAGCGGGTGGAAAAGCCTGTGCATCAGGATGTTTGGGACTCGGTTCGTGCGTGGATGTCTGCCAGTTCGATGCGATAAGCGTCACGGATGATGGTATCGCAGCAGTTGATATGGAAAAATGTGTTGCCTGCGGCAAATGCGTCGAGACTTGTCCGAAGCATTTGATTGAGTTGATTCCGTATGATTTGGCTTATATGGTTAAGTGCTCATCAACCGACAAGGGCAAAGACGTGATGAGCGTCTGCACAGCCGGTTGTATCGGATGCGGAATATGCGAGAAAGCCTGCAACTTTGATGCGGTTCACGTTGAGAACAATGTGGCGCATATTGATCCGGAGAAGTGCAAAGGTTGCGGACTGTGTTCGATGAAGTGTCCGAAGAAGGTTATTATCAATGTTAAAACCGGTGAGGCGAAAGAGGCGCCGAAGCCGAAGACGGCGTAAAGAAAGTGAGGGCGAAAGCCCTCACTTTCTTTAGCAGCTGCGTCTTTTGCACCAGGAACCGTAGACGGTTTTACCTTTGATTTTTTTGTATGCTCGAATTCTAATGTAGTATTTTTTGTTTTTGGTCAAACCTTTGATTGTTTTCTTGGTTGATGAAAACTTGACTGACTTGGCTTTTTTCCAGGTTTTGGGTTTGGTTGTGTACTGGAGCTGGTATTTGGCTCCTTTTATTTTTTTGACTTTTATTGTGAGCTTGGTTCCGGTTCGTTTGGCTTTTGTGATTTTGGTTGTAGCGACAGTATTGGTTTTTACTTTGGTTATAGTGTCGACTACTTTTTCGATAATGATCGGTTGGATGATTTCTTCTTCCTCTTCGCCGTCGTCTTCGACGACTGATACGGCTGCGCCTGTTACGGCAGGATCGTCCGGAGGTGTCTCAGGTGTTGTTTCGCTGCCCGGATTTGTTTCGCTGGCAGACGGATTGTTTCCGCCGTTGTTACCCGGAGAGGTGTTACCACCTGTATTGGTACCGCCCGACTGGTTTTCGTTACCGGGCTGATTGCCACCTGATTGGCTCTCGTTACCTGAGTTGTTGCCACCCGACTGATTGCCACCCGATTGGTTTTCACCGGTCTGACCTGCGTTCTGACCGTTTTCTCCACCGGATTGGTTGCCACCGTTTTCGCCACCACTTGCGGGCGCTTCATCGACTGTGATCTCACCGGTTTCGGTAAATGTCAGTGTTTCGTAGGCGAGTTCATTTTCGGGGACGAATCTGACGTCATATTTATGCGTGCCGACTTCGGGAACAGTGTCACCGTCTACGAATTCCCATGTTCCCGGTACCGAAGCCTCCCAGTAGATGTTTGAAGTATTTATTCTTGCGTCTGAGAGTTTTTGCCCCTGAGTGATGTTATCTGCGATGAATGCCGTACTTCCGGATTTTGTCATACCGGTTGTTCTTTTTTTGATTCTGTCAAGTATATCACCGTAGTATTCAACACCGTTTCCGTATATGTTGCTTTCGCAGGATGATATATCCCAGACGATTCCGGGTACGGATATATCCACGACTTTCAGTTTTACGCCGGGATCAAAGTTCATAGGTCCTCCTGAAAATGTAAGTCCTGCTCTGGCGGAAAACAGCACCGTAGAACCCGATGCAAACTTGAACGCTCCCGAATTATCGGGAAGGCTGTCGCCTCCCAAAACATTGATTCTCACATATGCTTTTGAACCGAAATGCATCGTAAACTGCATAAGCACAGTGAGATCATCTGTATATCTGACTTCTCGGCCCGAATTCCGGTCGGTTACGTTTTCGGGATAAAGCTTGTCAAACCACAGTGACATATAGTATTTCGCGCTCACATTGTTTTGCATGAAGTTGGCCCGCCCGAAATTCTGCATTTCTTCTACATCTTGAGCGGTTATCACCTGAGCTTCTTCGGCTCTGGCCGTTTTTTGAGGAATAAAACATCCGATTCCACAGTTAAACACGAGTGCAATAGCTGCCAGCGCAGCGGTTATTTTTTTATTAATTCTCATAGTATCCTCCATTCCGGAGCGTTTTTGAGATAAAAATTGGTTGATTAAAAATACCATTCGAGAGAATGATAGTCCTTAGCTAATTGTGACGCTCCGGCACAATTAACTGCGTCTGATTAAAAAAAATTGAAAAATGACCAAATCGGTCGTTGATATCTGAGCCTGATTCGGCTCAAGATAAGATATTAGACAATATAATGCGATGTTCGCAAGATAGATTTACATTATATTGTGGTTTTTCGAGGGACTTCATCATACCACGACAAAAGATGATTGTCAACACATTTTTGAAAAATGTTCAGAACCTGAAGTCCCTGGAACCGTCAGCTATGCCATTCAAATAGTCTGCGGTTTTTTTTCTGATTTTCTCATTCGGTATAACCGAGATTTCTTTTTGTATCATTTCAAGACCCAGTTTTTTTGTATCAGGGCTTGCATAGTCTTCAAGGTATTCTTTTAATGTCAAAAGAGCGTTCGGATGACAGCAGTTGAGGATCTGCATATTTTTGCAAAGTTCCATAAATCTGTCACCTGTTCTGCCGGCGCGGTAGCAGGCTGTGCAGAAACTTGGTATATATCCGAGACGCATCAGCCAGTTTACGACTTCATCAAGTGTTCTTCTGTCGCTGACGTCAAACTGTGAAGAGTTGTCCTCAGGGAGTTCTTCTTCAGCGTATCCGCCCACACTTGTTTTGGAGCCTCCGCTTATCTGTGAAACACCGAGAGGGAGTACCATTTCACGCACTTTTTGGCTCTCTCTGGTGGAGATAATCATACCTGTGTACGGAACCGCGATACGTATCAGAGCGCACAGCTTGGCGAATATTTCGTCGCTTATTCCGCCGTCGAATTCATCCGGGTCGATGTCGTCAGCCGGTTTAACACGTGGCATACTGATTGTGTGAGGACCAACTCCATGAACTGCTTCAAGATGCTCTGCGTGCATCAGAACACCTGCAAACTCGTATCTGTAGAGCTCGAGTCCGAACAGAACTCCCAGTCCGACATCATCGATTCCACCCGCCATAGCGCGGTCCATAGCTTCAGTGTGATAGTCATAGTCGTGCTTTGGACCTGTCGGATGCAATTTCAGATAAGATTCTTTGTTGTATGTTTCCTGAAACAGTATATATGTGCCGATTTCGGCATCTTTGAGTTTTTTGTAGTTTTCAACGGTTGTTGCCGCGATGTTTACGTTGATTCTGCGGATCGCTCCGTTTTTGTGATGAATACCGTATATGGTGTCGATGCTCTCGAGAATGTATTCAATCGGATTCATCTCAGGATGCTCGCCGGCCTCGATAGCCAGGCGCTTGTGTCCCATATCCTGAAGCGCGATAACCTCGTCGCGAATCTGCTCCTGCGTGAGTTTGACGCGGCGGATATTTTTGTTTTTGCCATGGTAAGGGCAGTAGAGGCAACCGTTGATACAGTAGTTGCTTAAGTAAAGCGGTGCAAAAAGTACGATTCTGTTGCCGTAATAGTCCTGTTTGATAGCTTCCGCCAGCTTATAGATTTCAGCGATTATTTCTTCGTCTTCGCAGGCGAGAAGAACAGAGGCTTCTCTATGATCCAAGCCTTTTCTTTTTTTTGCCTTTTCTATAATCTCGCGAATCAGCGGCATATCGTCCTTGTGCTCATCCGCGTATTTAAGCGTAGCCAGTATTTCCTCGTGGTTTATGAAGTCATCAGCGTTCAGAGATTTTTTGTCGTACATTTTTTGTCCTTTCTGATTGTGCGGCGGGATATTTTTGAAAAATGCCGCGACAGATATCATAGCACAAATGACAAAAAAAATAAAGAGCAAAGAGGATATTTTTCTTTTTATTTACAAAAAAATGTTTTTGTGGTAGTATAGTTCATAGCGAATTTTTATTTGGAGGTTGCTATGTTAGACATCAAATTTGTTAGGGAAAATCCCGAAATCGTAAAAGAAAATATCAAAAATAAGTTCCAGGAGCACAAACTTCCTTTGGTCGATGAGGCTATAGATCTCGACAAAAAAAGACGTGAGGTTCAGGGACAGGCTGATGATATCAGAAATGAGCGCAACACGAAGTCAAAGCAGATAGGCGCTTTGATGGCTCAGGGGAAAAAGGAAGAGGCAGAGGCGGTCAAGGCTGAAGTTGCAGCAAAGGCAGAAGAGCTGAAAAACCTTGAAGAGCAGGAAAGAACGCTCGCGGAAGAACTCAAAAAGAGGATGATGGTGATTCCGAACATCATAGATAAATCTGTTCCTATCGGCAAGGATGATTCCGAAAATGTTGAGGTTGAGCGTTTCGGCGTGCCTGTCGTGCCTGATTTTGATATACCGTATCACACGGAGATTATGGAAAAGCACAACGGCATAGATTTGGATGCAGCCAGAGACGTGGCCGGAAACGGATTTTATTATCTGATGGGCGATATCGCAAGACTTCATTCAGCAGTAATCAGCTATGCTAGAGATTTTATGATAGACAGAGGATTTACTTACTGCGTTCCGCCGTTTATGATTCGTTCAAATGTCGTGACAGGTGTTATGTCATTTGAGGAAATGGACGCGATGATGTACAAAATCGAGGGTGAGGATCTCTACCTGATCGGAACGAGTGAGCACTCGATGATAGGAAAATTCATAGATAAGCTTCTGAACGAGGATCAGCTTCCTCAGACGCTTACCAGTTATTCTCCATGTTTCAGAAAAGAAAAAGGCGCGCATGGTATAGAAGAAAGAGGCGTGTACCGAATTCACCAGTTTGAAAAACAGGAGATGATAGTTGTCTGCAAGCCGGAAGAGAGTCCGATGTGGTTTGATAAGCTTTGGCAGAATACGGTAGATCTTTTCAGATCGCTTGATATCCCGGTTAGAACGCTTGAGTGTTGTTCAGGTGATTTGGCTGATTTGAAGGTTAAGTCTGTTGATGTGGAAGCGTGGTCGCCGCGCCAGAAAAAATATTTTGAAGTAGGAAGTTGTTCAAATCTTTCAGATGCACAGGCCAGAAGACTGGGTATCAGAGTGAAGGGAAAAGACGGCAAGTATTTCGCGCATACCCTCAATAATACAGTCGTTGCGCCGCCTAGAATGTTGATTGCATTTATAGAGAATAACTTAAATGAGGATTTGAGTATTAATATCCCTGAGGCGCTGAGACCGTATATGGGAGGCACAGAAAAAATAGGATAATTACATTTTTCGGAATATTTTTATGCGAGTAGAAATGATTTTTTTATTATAAAATACTTGTAATCATATCACTTCTTATGATATAATACTTACTGTGTCTGCAATTATGCTGACGGCAAAAGGATTTTAATAAGTAACAAGGGGGAAAACAAATGTTTAAGACTATTCGTGGAAGACTGACATCGGTTGTTATTCTGATAGTGGTTATTTCCATGGCTATCCTTCTGACGGTATCGTTAATTATTACCCGTTCGAACCTGATTGATTCGGCAAAGGAAGGATTTCAGGCGAATTCATCACAGTATGCAGAGCAGATCAACAGATGGCTGACAAACGAAAAAACGATGACACAGGGTGTTCGCGATGCGATACTTTTTTCAGGTGAGACCAATCCTTCACCAGAGACTATGAAAAAAGTTATCGTTAAGTTTGCTGAGGGTCGTGATCAGCTCCTGAATATGTACGTAGGTGTGACGGCTACAAAAGCTTTTGTTCAGTCTGATCCGGATGCAACTACTCCGGAGGGCTATGATCCTACAGAAAGAGGTTGGTTCAAGGCTGCGCAGGAGGCAAAAGAGACCATAGTAACCGATCCGTATATGGACGTTCTGATCGGTGGAATGTGCGTGACTGTTGCAACCCCTATATATATTAATAATGATTTGTATGCCGTAGTCGGTGCGGATTATACGCTCGACACGATTACGGAGATTGTAAATAAAGCTTCAAGCGGTGCTGAACAGTACGGATATCTGGTAGACAGCTCAGGTAACTATGTAAACCACCCGAATGAAGAATGGATGCCGGGTGAGGACAAGGCTACTGCGGCTACTTCGGTGATGCCTGATATCGCAGATGTTTTGAATTCGCCGGGATCAGATGTTGTTGCAGCTTCTGATTATGATGGCAAGAGCAGTTACTTTGCGACAGGCGCTGTTGATTGCTGTAACTGGGTGTTCGGTGTGGTTTCACCCAGAGATAAGGTTGTTGGATCCGTATGGCTTCTGATGATCATCAGTATGACGATTGCGATTGTGACCATAGCGCTTGTTATCATACTTATGCTTATCCTTGTCAAAAAAATGCTCCGCCCGATGGAGAGTATGGAAAGCTTTGTTATGGACAACCTGATCACTGACAAAGCCGGATATGAGAAAATGGATGAGGTTACCAGAATTGACAGCCTGATCGGTGTGATGAAGGAAAAATTCCTGAAGACAATAAACGAAACAAAAGAAGAGTCTGTTTCTATCGAGGGAATGATGAGCGATGCTCAGGAGAAGATTTCAAGTATGACCGACAACATCAACGATATCGGTTCTGCTATGAGAGACACAGCATCGAACGTAAACTCACAGACTAACAGTATCAATGATATCAGCTCGACTTGTGACGAGGTTGCGGTTGCGGTTGAGAAACTTGCAGGCGAAGCACAGACGATGGCAGAAAAAGCGCATTTCATTCGCGAAGAGGTTGGCGCTATGGTGCCTGATATCATCAGAAACAAAAATAATACAGTATCTCTCACTCAGGAGAGCCGCAAGAAACTTGAGTCAGCTATAGAGAGTGCTAAGGTAATACAGGAAATCGTTGGAGTTTCAGAATCTATCCAGGCTATAGCAAACCAGACAAACTTGCTCGCTCTCAATGCAAGTATTGAGGCTGCTCGTGCAGGTGAATCAGGAAAAGGATTTGCGGTTGTGGCAAGCGAGATCGGATCACTCTCACAGAGCACAAGTGATGAGATTGACAAGGTAAATGACCTCACAGGAAAGGTTATCTCAAGTGTTGAACAGCTTTCAGGCGAGAGTAACAACATTCTCAAATTCCTTGATGAAAAGGTTATGCCTGATTATGATAACCTGCAGAATCTGGCTGAGAGCTATGACAGAGACGCCAGATACTATTCGGAGATTAGTTCGAATCTTGGTGCTTCGGCAGAGGAACTTACAGCTTCTATCGAGAGCATCAACAGCAGCATCAGTACTATCGAGCTTTCGCAAAAAGATGTTAACGACGCAGTTCAGCTGGTTAACGACAGTATAGACGATATCGTTTTAAATTCAGATGTTGTTTCGAATGAGACCGAAGAAGTGCTGAAGAGTATTCAGACATTGCTTGATGTTGTCAATAACTAATGATCAGATTTATTAAAAAGAAATTTGATTTATGATAATAAATCCTTCGTGTCTGATTGATACGAAGGATTTTCTTTTCAGAAGGTTGCAGTTATGCATGAGATGAGCTATGTAGTTAGATTTGCCGAGAAGGCCATACAGGCGGCAGAAGAGAAAAATGCCTCGTCTGTCTTGAGTATTTCTGTCAGTGTGGGCGAGATGACAGGTGTTCTGCCTGAATACCTGTATCGGTATTATCCGAAGGTCGTAGGAGGTACCATACTGGAGGGATCGGAGCTGAAGGTTACTATGATTCCGGTTTCGACTGAGTGTGGCGGGTGCGGCAAGGTTTACAGGCCAACGCGGGAGAATCGGTATTTGTGCCCGTATTGCGGCGATGGAATCGGGCGCGTTGTGGCGGGGCGTGAGGTTACGCTTGACAGCGTCGAAATGGAGGTTGCTGACTGATTATAGTCAATTGAACACTTTCAATTAAATAGGTAATCAGTCAGCAACCATGCATATTGCCCTAGGGTGAACGTAGTATAGTTTTATAAATAGTAAACATTTAGTATTTAAAAGGGAGGAACAGTATGAGTAGGATAGAAATCGTAGATTTAAAACAAAATGTACTGGATGATAACGACGAAATGGCGAATAAGACCAGAGAGAAGCTGAAGGCGAAGGGGGTATTTTTGCTGAATCTGATGAGCTCTCCGGGAGCCGGAAAGACAACTACGCTGGTGAAAACCATAGAACTTTTGAAAGATAAAATGTCGATAGGTGTTATGGAGGCTGATATAGATTCTGATGTCGACGCGATAAAAATAGCCGAGACAGGCGCGAAATCAATCCAGCTTCACACCGGAGGTATGTGTCATCTGGATGCAACGATGACCGAGCAGGGACTTGATGCTTTGGGCATAGATGATCTCGATCTGGTTGTTTTGGAGAATGTCGGAAATCTTGTGTGTCCTGCTGAGTTTGACACCGGAGCTACGAAAAATGCCTGCATAGTCTCGGTACCTGAGGGCGATGATAAGCCGCTCAAGTACCCGCTTATGTTCCAGGTTGCCGATGTAGTCCTCGTCAACAAAATTGATGTCCTTCCATACTTTGATTTCGATATGGAAAAATTCAAAGAAAACGTCGCCCTGCGCCACCCCGGCATCCCGGTCATCCCAATTTCAGCCAAAACCTCACAGGGACTGAGCGAGTGGATTGATTATTTATCGAATTTAATTTTGTCATGATATCTTGAAAAATCAAGCGTAGCGAAGTAGTCCTCCGGCGTCTCGGCTCTCCTGATCATCTCAACTGAGCCGTCTTCGCGCAGGAGGAGCTCCGCTGATTTAAGTCTTCCGTTATAGTTGTATCCCATAGAGTAGCCATGCGCACCTGTGTCAAAGATGCAGATATAGTCACCTACCTCGATCTCAGGCAGGTTTCTGTCGATCGCAAACTTGTCATTATTCTCACAAAGAGAACCTGTTACATCGTATACGTGATCTTTCGGAGCATTTTCCTTGCCGAGAACCTCGATATGATGATAAGCGCCATACATAGCGGGACGCATCAGGTCAACAGCACAGGCATCGCAACCGATGTACTCTTTGTAGATGTGCTTCTGGTGGATACATTTGGTTATAAGCTGTCCGTACGGACCAAGCATAAATCTTCCAAGCTCAGTGAAGATCTTCACATCGCCGAGTCCGGCAGGAACCATTATTTCATCAAACTTTTTATGAACACCCTCGCCGATAACAGCGATGTCGTTCGGTGTCTGCTCCGGATTGTATGCGATTCCCACACCGCCGGAGAGGTTGATGAATTCGATTTCAACGCCGGTTGCGTCTCGAAGTTCTATCGCAAGTTCAAAAAGAATTCCCGCAAGAGTAGGATAGTAGTCATTACTTACCGTGTTACTTGCCAAAAATGAATGGATTCCGAATTTTTTTGCGCCCATTCCTTTCAGCTTTTTGAATGCCTCTATCATCTGGTCTTTTGACATACCGTATTTCGCATCACCCGGGTTATCCATAACGTGGGTACCGAGCTCAAACTTTCCGCCGGGATTGAATCGACAGCAGATAGTCTCGGGAATGCCTGTCAGATTATTCAAAAACTCAACGTGTGTCAGATCATCGAGATTTATGTATGCGCCAAGCTCAAAAGCTTTTTTGTAATCCTTTTCAGGTGTTACGTTTGATGAGAACATGATATCCTCGCCTTTGAAACCGACTGCTTCTGAGAGCATAAGCTCCGTATATGAGGAGCAGTCAACACCGCAACCTTCCTCTTTGAGAATATTCATAATAAAAGGATTCGGAGTGGCTTTCACCGCGAAATACTCGCGAAAACCTTTGTTCCAGGAAAATGCCTTCATCATCGCGCGGGCATTTTCACGAATCCCTTTTTCATCATACAGATGGAAGGGAGTCGGAAACTCCTTCTCTATCTCCATAGCTTTTTCTCTTGTTATAAATGGCTGTTTGATCATTTTTACTCTTTTCTCCCATAAATACTTGACGAACATTTGTTCGTGTGCTATACTTCGTTTAGTGAAAAATGAGCGCATGGCTCACTGCAATACGAGATTATAACAGTTATGGGGGCTTTTTGTCAAATGAAAAAGCATCTTGACGAAAAGATAGTTATGATTTAGAATAGATGATGTGTGTGCATTTTTCTTTCACACAATATATGGGGAGGTTTCATCATGAGCTATAGCGGCAAAGATATAGTCGTACTTGAAGGACTTGAAGCGGTTCGCAAAAGACCGGGTATGTATATAGGAAGCACCGGCAGGCGCGGACTTCATCATATGATATGGGAGATTCTCGACAACGGCATCGATGAGCATCTGGCGGGATTCTGTGACCAGTTGTGGGTTACCGTCAGAAAAGACGGCGGAGTCACGATAGAGGACAACGGTCGAGGTGTGCCGGTTGATCTTCATCCGACGCAGAAAATCCCTACGGTCAGAGTCGTATACACAGTGCTTCACGCGGGAGGTAAATTCCAGAGCAATGTCTACAAGGTATCCGGAGGTCTTCATGGTGTCGGTGCCTCGGTCGTAAACGCCCTGTCAAAAAGTCTCACAGTTGAAGTGAAACGTGACGGAAAAATATATAAAGACGAGTACAAAGATGGTGGAAAACCGATAACAAAGCTCGGCAAAGGCAATCAGCTTCCGGAAATCGGGAATTGCGCGAAAAATAAAACCGGGACGAAGGTGACATTTTTCCCGGATGATGAAATATTTGAGACGGTTGATTTCAAAACAGATTTGATCGTGAAAAAGCTGAAAGAAATTGCGTATTTGAACAAAGGTCTGAAGATCACATTCAAGGACGAACGCATAGGTCAGACAACAGAGTTCTACGAAGAAGAGGGAATCGTAAGCTATATCAAGTATATAAACCGCGATGTGCCGAAGCTTCATCAGGACGTCATATATATAGAGGGAAAGTCAGGCGATATCGAAGTTGAGGTTGCATTTCAGTATACCTCAGAGTACAGCGAGCAGATAAATTCGTATTGTAACCGTATCAACCTGGCTGACGGTGGAACGCTCGTGACCGGATTCAAAACCGCTCTCACGAAGATTATGAACAATTACGCGAGGGAACTCGGATTTCTGAAAGGCAAGGATGACAACTTCGACGGCAAGGACATCCGAAACGGAATAGTTGCTATCGTGTCTATCAAGCATCCGGATCCGCAGTTTGAGTCACAGACGAAAAATAAACTCGGAAACACCGACGCGAAAACCGCTGTCGAGGAAGTTATGGATGTAGAGGCGCAGTTGTATTTTGACAAAAATGTCGAGGTACTCCGTCGCATACTTGAAAATGTCCACAAATCATTCAAAGCGAGAACAGCCGGTGACAAGGCAAGAAGAAACATCCTCAAGCAGTTAAATGACGCTGATACAAAAAGCAAACTTGCAGCCTGCTCATCAAAAAAAGCAGAGGAGTGCGAGATTTATATAGTCGAGGGAGATTCAGCCGGCGGTACGGTGAAGACTGCCCGAAACAGAAGGACACAGGCGGTACTGCCGCTTCGAGGAAAAATCCTCAATGTTGAAAAAGCTCCACTTGAGAAAATATTGGTCAATAACGAGATAAAGACGATGATATCGGCATTTGGATGCGGTATCGGAGACGAGTTTGATATATCAAAACTTAAGTATGACAAAATCATAATCCTAACCGATGCGGATGTCGACGGCGCGCATATCAGCACGTTGCTCTTGACATTTTTCTACAGGTTTATGCCGGAGCTTATATATCAGGGCAAGGTCTACAGAGGTTTGCCGCCGCTCTACCGCGTATCCTATGACGATCCGACAAAAAAGAAAAATAAACGCGTAAACGAATACCTTTTCAACGATTTTGAACTTGAGAAGTTCAGAAAAAAGGGTATCAAAATAGCAGAGCTTCAGCGTTACAAAGGTCTCGGAGAGATGGACGATGAACAGTTGTGGGAGACGACTCTTGACCCTGAGCAGAGGATTCTCGCGCAGGTATCGATATCCGATACTGTTGAGGCAGATGAGATTACGGACGTTCTGATGGGTTCCAATGTCCCGCCGAGACGTGAGTTTATAATGGAAGAAGCTAAGTACGCTACGGTTGATATTTAGGAGGAATCATGGCAAAAAAAGTTGAAGATAATATCATCCAGCTCGATTTCGCTGAGGAGATGAAGTCGAGTTACAGGGATTACGCGGTGAGCGTCATAGTTGCCCGCGCGCTTCCTGATGTGAGAGACGGGCTTAAGCCGGTTCAAAGACGTATACTCTACGCTATGAATCAGTTGGGACTGACTCCGGATTCTCCGTATCGAAAGAGTGCGCGTATAGTCGGTGATACGATGGGTAAGTACCATCCGCATGGAGACAGTTCAATTTACGATGCTCTCGTGCATATGACAGAGGACTACACGCTCAATGCGCCGTTAGTAGACGGTCATGGAAACTTCGGTTCTATAGACGGTGACTCGGCAGCGGCTATGAGGTACACAGAGGCAAAGCTCTCACCTGCGGCTATGTCTATGCTCGGTAACCTCGAAAAAGGCCTGGTTGACTTCATGCCGAACTTCGACGACACAGAATCTGAGCCTACTGTTTTGCCGGCGCAGCTCCCGAATCTTCTCATAAACGGAACTACGGGTATCGCAGTCGGAATGGCGACAAACATACCCCCGCATAATATCGGAGAGGTTATAGATGCCGTAATTGCTGTTATCGACAGACCGGGAATATCTGTAGATAAGCTTATCGAGATATGTCCGGGACCTGATTTCCCTACGGGCGGAATCATCATAAACTCATCCGAACTTCCGGATATATACAGAACAGGCGAAGGAAAAATACGAGTTCGTGCAAAAACAGAGATTGAAAAAGGCGAGTACGGCAAGACAAACATAGTCGTAACCGAGATTCCGTATACAATCTCAGGAAACAAAGAAAAACTCGTGGCTTCCATAGCCGATTTGATGAAAAATAAAACCTTCGATGAAATCGCTGATGTTCGCGATGAGTCATCAAAAGAAGGAATCAGGATAGTTATAGAAGTTAAAAAAGACAGAGATGTTGACAACCTCTTAAACGGCCTTTACAAAAAGTCACAGCTCGAGGATACGTACGGAGTAAACCTCCTTGCGATACGACCGGGAGCAGACGGAGAGGGCGGACAGCCTGAGGTCTTCAACCTGAAGTCTATGATAGAGGCTTTTGTTTCGTTTCAGCAGCAGCTCTACACCAGAGAGTTTACATTTTTGCTTGATAAGGCGATCAAAAGACTTGAGGTTGTAGAGGGACTTATTCGCGCGGTTGACGTGATCGATCTCATCATTGAGATACTCAGAGGATCAAGTTCTGTTAAGCAGGCGAAGGCGTGCTTGATCGACGGAGTGACGGATGAGATACGTTTCAAAAATCCGGGTTCTGAGGAACAGGCAAAGACGTTATTTTTCACAGAGGCGCAGGCGACAGCTATCCTTGCTATGCCTCTTTCGAGATTGATAGGGCTTGAGATACAGAAACTTCGTGACGAAAACGATGATTTGAATCAGAAAATATCTGAGTACAAGCATATACTCGAAGATGAAAAAGAGCTTTTCAAGGTTATCAAGGGCAGACTTCGCGAGTACAAAAAAACGTATGCTACAGAAAGACGCACAGAGCTTACGGATACTCAGGCCGATGCATATGTGGAGAAGGTCGTGATAGAGGACCTCTATGTGCTTTTCGACAGATTCGGTTATACCAAGTGTATAGATGCCGGCGCGTATTCGAGACAGACGCCTGAGCAGCTTGAGGAATATGTTAGAACATTGCACGTTCAGAATACTGACAAGATATGCATTTTTACGGATATGGGCAATATGTATCAGGTAAAAATGGAAAAAATCCCGCGTTGCAAGCCGAAGGACAAAGGAACGCTCATACACAACCTGTGCAACATGGATAATGATGAAAACGGAATTCTGTATATAGGATTTGAGGAATTGTTTGAGTCGATGCTGATGTTTATCACGAAGAGCGGATACATCAAACTGGTTTCGGGAGCTGAATTCGAGACCGGAAGGACAAAAATAGCCGCGACGAAGCTTGACGGAGATGATGACAAAATAGTTGCGGTTGAGACTCTTACAGGCTCGGAAGTTCTGGCAGGTACGAAAAAGGTTATACTTCTCACTGAGAAGGGGCTGTCGCTCGGTTTCCCTGTGGGGGAGGTCAATGAGTTTAAAAAGACCAGTCGTGGTGTCAAGGCGATAACTATGGCTATAGACGACAGCGTAGAGTTTGGTACGGCGGTCGATCAGATGGCGGAGACGTTCACGTACAAGGGCAAGGAATTGTCAGCAAGACGTGTCAGAAACCGTCGACGTGGCGCCAAAGGTCAGAATGCCGACCTGAAGTTAAACGCCAGTGAGCAGCAGAAGTTGAGCTTTTGATTCCGAAGATTTTGATAACTGCTTAGATTTATAAAAAACTTTTATAAAAAAGTTGTAAAAAGGGGTTAACTTCAGCCGGGATTAACCGATAAATATAGTGAAAACATCGGACACCCATGTCCATGTTTACCAGAGAAACGACGCGGAAAGCCCGAAAAATCGGCGTTTCGCCAAACGAACGGAGGTTGAGGAATATGAGAATTGATTCGTACATGTCAGTGAATCAGGTCTATGGACCGAACAAAACCAGAAGGTCTCCGTATGCAGCACAGGCAGGTCAGACAACTGACGCGCTTGAGATATCAGACTTTGGTAATGCTTATCAGGTAGCTAAGCAGGCAGCCAAAGGAGGTTCACCGGTACGTGAGGATAAGGTAGCAGAGATCAAGCAGCAGCTTGAGAACGGAACCTACAATGTACCACTTAGTGCTGTTGCAGAGAAAATGGCATCACAGCTTCTCGGCTGATCAGATTGAAAAATATAATTGCAGGATATTTTTGACTGATAGCCGGGAGGCGAAAGACCAGGATTGATGAGGAGGATGTCTCGTGGCCAGTTTGATGGAAGAACTGATGGCGACGCTTGTTGAGGAAGAAAAGCTCTATTCGGAGCTGATTCCAATAGAAGAAGACAAGACGAGAGCTATCGTTGAGAGCAATCTTGAGCGTATGCAGGTTATCACAGAGTCTGAACGCGAAATGGTAGACAAAACGACGGCTCTTGAGGCTAAGCGGGAAGAGATTACTTTAAACATCGCTACAGTTCTGGGCAAGAATCCAAAAACGATAACTCTTGATGAAATCGAGGAGTCGTTGAAAAAACAGCCCAAAGACAGAGACAAGCTCCAAAAGATCCACGATTCCCTGAAAAAGACTGTAAACAGACTGAAAGATGTCAACGAAATGAACAAAGAGCTTTTGCAGGAATCGATGAACATGGTAGAGTTCAATATGAATGTTATGAGAAGCGCTCAGATGACATCGGGAAGTTCCAACTATGGAAGCAACGCTTCTGAGGTAGACGGTATGGCACCGACCCGACCGCGATTTGACGCTACACAATAGATAGGGGTATATTATGGCCAATCTGATGACGAGTTTTTATACAGGAGTATCCGGATTGCACTCAGCTCAGGCGTCGCTGAACACGACGTCGCATAACCTCGCAAATACACAGACGAAAGGTTATGTCAGACAGCAGGTGTTGCTTTCGGATGCTTTTTACGTTAAGTCGATGGGAATGCACGACAACGTAATGATGACAGGAAAAGGAACTGTCATCCAGCAGACTCGCCAGATCAGAAACGAATTTCTTGATTACCAGTACCGTTTGCAGAACGGAAGACTCGGATTCTATGATAAAAATAAAGAGACAGCCATCGAAATAGAGGATATGCTCGGTGAGATGCATGGAGAGCAGTTCCAGACGGCTGTTACGGAACTCAAGGAAGCTATATCATCGCTTGCAACAGATCCGAGTAACATCGTATACAAAGACCAGGTTGTCTCGATGGCAGCACAGTTTCTCGAGAGAGCCAAAGTTCTTCAGGATGAGTTAAATGACTATCAGACCTCGCTTGATACCGAAATCAAGCAGGAGGTAGACCAGATAAATGATATAGTTCATACCATCAAGGATTTGAACAAAAAAATACAAAAATACGAAGCCACCGGTGAGTCGGCAAACGACTATCGTGACCAGAGAAATAAACTTCTCGATGACTTGAGTAAAATCATTGATTTTGAGACTCACGAGGAGAGAGACGGCACCATAACCATTTTTGCGCAGGGACAGTTTTTGCTTGATACCACAAATCAGTACAGGCTGACAACTGTGGCTATAGGAAAATACGACCAGAACGGACAGCTGTATCCTGTTGATTCTCCCGACAACAGAAATCCCGGCTCCATGCTTTTGAAGGTCAAGTGGGAGAATGGCGGAGATTTCTTCGCAAATGATTCAATAGAATACAATTCAACTCAGAGGACCGATGTCGGAACGCTTCGCGGACTTTTGGTTGCAAGAGGCGGTCACGCAGCAAAGTATACTGACAACAATGTCGGTGAAAAGCCCACGACAATGGGTACTGTT
>JAIKWQ010000045.1 GCA_024684535.1 Eubacterium sp.
TTGTCATACTCGATAGCAAAAAATGTCACTGCTCCAAACAGTATCAAAAACACAGTCGCTACCAAAACCAGCTTACTGTGCTCCGATAAATGAGATATTATCTGAGTAGGACTATACCTCTGACGGATCCCGACGATCAATTTGTCTGCGATATCAAACCAGACCACGAAGCCCAGCCCTCCCAGAATTATAAGTATCATGGTGACTGTCATAACAAGCGATGAGTCACGATAGCCTATCATACTGTTTGATCCCGCGATATCCATACCCGCATTACAAAAAGCCGATACCGACTGAAACACGGATGCCCAGATACCCTTAGCCACACCGAGCACCGGGATAAAATGTATGGAAAAAAGCATCGCTCCGATACCCTCGGTGATAAACACTCCCTTAAAAATACGCTTGAGGAAAAAGAGTATCTCTTTATTCTTGTCGATATTAAGAGAGTCCTTCAGCAGCAGCCTTTCACCGAGTGAGAACTTTTTTCTGGTCATCATCATGATCATGGAAGCGACGGCTACCACTCCGAGCCCTCCTATCTGGACTAACACAAGTATGACCGCCTGCCCGAACTCGCTCCAGTAAGTACATGTATCCACGACAGTGAGCCCCGTTACGCAAACCGATGTGGTCGATGTAAAAAGCGCCGTCAGGGCTCCTGCAGATTTTCCCTGTACAGTCGCTACCGGGAACATCAGCAAAAACATCCCAATCAATATGACGATCAGAAAGCTCAATGGTATAAGCTTAACCGGAGAAAAACGTATTTTTCTTTCATTCATCTGTGCTTTCCCCTTCCTGATACATTTGTATTCAACCAACCAGCTTCTGATTATACCCTATCAAGTCACAATAATCAAGAAAGAAATGGATAAGCGAAAAGGACAGTCCTTTCAGACTGTCCTAATTTCATCGTTTCTCGCAGATCGCTAGGCGGGACTATAGGTCGCATTCTCGAGAACACTATAGATTGAATCACCTTCTTTATATGTGTTAAATCTCCCGGTAACGCAGATGTCATCTCCCTCCTTGGGGTAATCCTTCGGATAGGAATAATCCTTTGTCAAATCAAACTCAATCCCCTGTGAACAGCAGGCAGTCGCATCCTGAATGATACATGCAAAATAGTCTTTTCCTGTTTTATCATCATGATACGGAACATACTGACCTTCCATCCGGATGATCTTTCCCATATAATCTTCAGGAGAAACCATCATATTATATACCTCGGAGAAAACCATCGTGGACGATAATAAGGTCAGATCAACATCCACTCCTTCACCGCCTTCTTTCAAGTAATCAGTTCCCGATTCTTCGGGTACGGGCGTTGATGAAGGCAATGTCAGATCATCATTTTCTTCAACAACACCGTTCGCGGACTCAGAAGTAATTTCCCCGGACTCAGGTTTATTCTGCCCGGAATCCTGTGGAAGGGATTTGTTCTCAGATCCGCAACCGGCCAGCATCAACATGATTGAAACCAAAACAGACAAAAACCATCTATTCTTCATCCTCGAACTCCTCCTTTCAGCGCTCCCATGCCGTAACATAGTAAAAATACCCCGACATCAACTGCAACAATCGTCGATCCGACCGGTGTCCCGGCAAGGGTTGCTATCAGAATTCCCAGGAATGCACTTAACACTGATAGTATTGCCGAACATACCGTGACGGACTTAAAACTCTTATAGATTCGCATTGCTGACAAGGCCGGAAAAACAACAAGAGCCGATATGAGAAGCGAGCCCACCAGATTCATGGCCAAAACTATGATAACAGCTATGATAACGGCTATCAGTAGATTGTACAAACTTGTTTTTGTTCCGACAGCCTTTGCAAATGCCTCGTCAAAGGTCACGGCAAAGATCCTGTTATACAACAAAACAAACAGAATAACAACCACCAGAGAAAGCGCGGTACACAACCATACTTCACTGTCCGTCAACGTCAGAATGGACATGGATCCAAATAATGTACTGCAGACATCCCCGGTAAGATTTGATGATGTGGAAAAGATATTCACCAAAAGGTATCCGAAAGCCAATGAACCTACAGAGACCATGGCAATCGCCGCATCCCCCTGAATTTTTGCGTTCTGTCCCGTACGTAAGAGCAGGATTGCGCACAGGATCGTCCCGGGCAAAACGATCACCATATTATTTGTCAGGTTTAATACCGTAGCTACACACATCACTCCGAATGCAACATGTGATAATCCGTCTCCGATGAAGGAATACCGTTTCAGAACCAGTGTCACCCCCAAAAGAGAGGAACACAGTGCAATCAGCACACCGACGATCAGCGCGTGTATCACCAGAGGATGCTGAAGATACATCACAAGCTTTTCAAGCATCCGTACCACCCCCATTCTCAACCGTCTGAGCACTTTCACGATAAAAACTGCTGATATCCTTTTTCAGATATTCATCCTTCGTACCGAAAAAGCACCTCTCACCGATATGAAGAATATGATCCGCATAGCGAACAGCCGCATGGATGTCATGACTGATCATAATGATCGTGATGCCATCATCATTCAGTTTACGGATCAATTCATAAAGCTCCGCAGTCACTATAGGATCGAGTCCCGATACCGGCTCATCGAGTAGCAGTATTTTCTGCGTTGCACACAGAGCTCTCGCAAGCAAAACACGTTGTTGTTGTCCACCTGAAAGCTCTCTGTAGCACCTTGAGGCGAGATCGGAAACACCCATTCTCTCAAGGTTTCCATACGCAATCGCCTTTTCATGCCTACTGTAAAAGAACCTTCTCCCCAGACGTCCCTGGCACCCGGAAAGTACAATTTCTCTCACGGATGCCGGAAAATCCTTCTGGACGACGGTTTGCTGAGGTAGGTATCCTATCTCGTTTTTCATTAACCCGTCACCGAACAGAATCTGTCCCTTAACAGGCTCCTGCAAATGCAGAAGTGTTTTCATAAGTGTTGTCTTACCGGATCCGTTTTCGCCGACGATGCACAGATAATCGCCATTATTCACGGAAAAACTTAAGCCTTCCACGATAACCCGTGAGTCATACCCGAGTGACAGATCCTGAACGGTAATCAAAGCCATGTCCGCCTCCTATTTCAGTGCTTCCTTCAATACGGACAGATTATCCTGCATGATTGAAAGATATGTTTTTCCATCCTTTACATCCTGAGAGGTTGTTGCCTGCATGGAATCCATAGTCAGTATCTGCTGGTCTTTTTTCTCCGTATTATCACGGATTGTCTCAGCGATCTTGTGATCCTTTCCCTCGATGGTCATAATCGATTTCAGTCCAAGTTCATCGACCTTTTTTGCGAGAAAAATGATCGTCTCGAAGCTCGCCTCCGTCTCAGCCGAGCATCCGACAAATGCCGCAAAGTACGAAAGTCCGTAATCATCCACCAGATATCGGAATGGGAATCTGTCCCCAAAAAGGAGTGTTTTTACACGGGCACCCGAAACCGCCGCCTCGTATTCTTTATCAAGGGAAGAAAGTTTCGACTTATATGCCTCGGCATTAGCCTGATACATGGATGCATTTCCGGAATCAAGTTTTCCAAGTGCGGATGCGATGGAATCAACAATTGTCTGCGTATTTTTCAGAGACAGCCACACATGCTCATCCATCTCCTCCTCTTCCTCGTCCTCATGCTCGTGATCATGATCCTCTTCACCGGCTTCCTCGTGCTCGTGGTCATGCTCTTCTTCACCGGCTTCCTCATGGTCGTGGTCATGCTCTTCTTCACCGGCTTCCTCATGTTCATGGTCGTGATCATGCTCATGTTCCATACCTTCCACCACTTCCTCTGCCTTGACACTGTCACCGAGAGTTTCAAGAAGGTTGATAACCTGCATATCCTTGTTGGTAGCTTCTGAAAGCGCGTCCTCTACCCATCCGTCAGACTCTCCTCCAACATATATAAACAGATCACAATCAGCTATCTTCATGATATCATCGGTTGTCGGCTGATAACTGTGAAGATCGACGCCGCTATCTAAAAGCATGGTGATATCCGCATCATTTGCTCTGTCTCCCAACACTTTTTTTACCCAGTCATACTCCGGGAAGATAGTCGTTACGATTTTTAATGAAGTTTTTTCGCTTGAAGATGATGTTTTACTTGAATCATTTTTGGCCTGAGTCGAACCGCAGGCAGTTAGAGCGACAATCATATATACAGCCGCTATGATAATAGATACTATTCTTTTCATAATACTTTTTCCTCCAAAGTTATATTTTTGCACCAAAACAAGAGAGGGCACTCTCCCTCATTTTTTTACATCAAAAACGCCAATGGCGTCTCCGGTATAGCTTTTGGAGTTTCAGATATCCAAACGAACCTTTTGACTGATCAGTGATCTGTCTGAAACATAGATTTTTACAGATGGTAAGATGAGCACGAGAAAAATGCCCAAAAACAAAACAAATGCTACAAAAAGCGGAGATGCTCCGCTCACCTGATGGAGCACTCCCTCGCATATCTCCATACAGGAACAAATCGGGCAGTCCTCACCCTCACAATCATGACCCGCCTCGACTGCCAGATAAAAATGCGAAAAAAGCGTGACAGTGATCAACAGCACGCATACAAAACAGGATATCAGTTTTGTTTTTCGCTTATCCGGGTAGCTAAACACGGGATTCATCCTCCTGCATACAATCCTTGCATATTCCGTAAAACACAGTTCTCATGGAGTTTAATCGAAACCCATGATGGCCCATCAGATGTTCAGAAATACCTTCCATCTCGTCACAGTGCATGTGGATAAGACTTCCGCATTTTTCACATTTACAATGAAAACATGTCCCACCATCACTATGACTGTCTTTTCCGATATACTCAAAACACGCAGGAGTATTAGCATCAATAGAATACTTGCTAAGGATACCCTCATCCACCAGTTCTTCAAGTCTGCGGTATATGGTAGACTGACCAATCGATTCCCCACATGATTTCATATGCTCGCATATATCATTCGCAGTTAAATGAACCCCGGGACTGGTTTTAAGAAACTCCACAAGAATATCCCGTTGCTTAGTACGATATTTTGTCCTTGACGCCATTGCACTCCTCCACTCATAATTTGAGAACCATTCCCAATTATATTCGGTTTGGTGTGCTTTGTCAAGATAAACCGTCTGCTCTTCCGGATTTTCTATGCTTTCTGCGAGCAAAGACACGCATTTATCTTCTCAAGCAAATCCTCTACATTGATCGGTTTTGCCACGTGCGCGTTCATTCCGGCCTCTAAAGCACTTTTTACGTCTTCATTGAACGTATTTGCAGTCATCGCTATGATTGGAATAGACGAAAGAAGCGGGTTATCTATAGCCCTTATCTGCGTAGTTGCCTCGAGACCATCCATCACAGGCATCTGTATATCCATCAGGATGATATCGATGTCACCGGGCCTTGAGTTTTTGATAAGCTGTACCGCAGCGCTTCCGCTTGTGATTATTTTTACATTGAATCCGAGTTTGCGAAGCATCTTGTCAGATACATGAAGATTCGCCACCGTGTCATCAACCACCAAAACAGTGACATCACTGTAGTCTACAGCTGTAGCACTTGCAACACTGTGGTCGTCGACATCTTCAGGCAGCTTGGAATCAGACGGACTCATCGGAAGTTTTATGACAAACTCCGTTCCGACTCCTGACCGGCTGGAAACTTCTACGGTTCCCTCCATCATTTCAACCAGGCTGTGTACCAGAGACAATCCGAGACTTGTTCCCTTGCCTTCGCTCACCATAACCATATCCTCTTTTGGATACGGTTCCCAGATGTGGCTTAAGAATTCCTCAGACATTCCGATTCCGGTATCTCTGATAGTTATCTGATAAGTAAGTCGGTCTCCTTTTTCGGTCAGTTCTCCTTTCAGGGAAACCTTCCCCCTCTGAGGAGTGTATTTATACGCATTTGAAAGAAGATTCGTCAGGATTTGCCTGAATCTACTCCTGTCGCATTCAACCACATCCTCTTCCATATCCTCTACATCCACTTCGAAGTAGACCTGTTTTTCATTCATTTTGGGGTGTATAGCGTCAGTGCAATCTAAAACGAGATTTTTCAGAATCGCAGGAGACGGAGACAGCTTCACCTCTCCGTTTTCCATTCTCGCAAAATCGACAATATCGTTGACAAGCTCCAAAAGCAGCTCACTTGACGAAACAATCTTATCTATGTATTCTTTCAGATTCTGTTTGTTATCCAGCTCCTGTTCGGCAAGCTTTGAAAACCCGATTATCGAGTTTAACGGGGTGCGCAAATCATGTGATATACTTGAAAAAAAATGGCTATCCATGCGTACTCCTCCCTTCATTATTCAAATGATAACATTTTGACGGATAAGTGTCAATGCACATTTCTTATCATATTCGTCAAAAAAAGCCTTGTTTCCACAAGACTTTTTTGTATGACTTTTTAGTTATCCTATCGTTTCATACTACGGCAGGACGCGCACATTTTGCAATGTGCGCAATTCCCTCCGCAGGAGGATTTACCTTGTTTTTTATCTTTGAGCATAGAATGCACTATCAGAGCCACGACCACAATGAGTAACATAGTTATCACGATCGTTCCTATATTGTTCATAATCCATTCCATCATTTCAATCCTCTGCTATAGTCTATACTATTTCAAACCCTTATATCATCATTTTGTCGATATACTCAGTTTATCAGCTTCCTTA
>JAIKWQ010000051.1 GCA_024684535.1 Eubacterium sp.
CGGACACGTATAGCCCGACTGTGGTGTTCAGTGTGTAAACATGTATGTTTAGTACAATCAGCAGCAGACCCAGTACGAAAGGCCACAAAAAATATCCTTTCAACGTTGACTGCATTTTTTTTGTGCTCATAGGTTTCCTCCTATAAAAGGTCCTTTCCGGTGATGCGTTTGTAACCGTCAAGATAAATCTCTATGGTCTTTTTCGCAACATCTTCGGGGAGTGACCAGTCATGTTTTCCTTCATTGGCTTTGAGCCAGTCTCTTGCGAGCTGTTTGTCAAAGGAAGGCTGTGAATGACCTGCCTCATATCCGTCAAGTGGCCAGAAACGTGATGAATCAGGCGTAAGCATCTCATCTGCAAGAACGATGTTTCCGTCGTCATCAAGTCCGAACTCGAATTTTGTATCGGCGATGATTATTCCTTTGGTGTAAGCATAATCAGCGCATTTTTTGTATAACTCTATGGTGAGGTCGCGAAGTTTCTCTGCGTATTCCCTGCCTTTTCCCGGGAATGATGCCTCGAGATGATCTATGCTCTGTTCAAATGAAATATTTTCGTCATGCTCACCGATTTCAGCTTTTGTTGAAGGTGTGTAAATAGGTTCGGGAAGCTTGTCTGATTCGATAAGTCCCTCCGGAAGCGTGATTCCGCAGACTTTTCCGGTTTTTTGGTAGCTTGCCCAGCCGCTTCCTGTGATATATCCGCGAACGATGCATTCTATAGGAAGCATCTTCAGCTTTTTGCACATCATTGCGCGACCTTTGAAATTTTCATCATGGAAAAACTCCGGCATATCTTCTGTATCTACAGATATCATATGATTAGGGCAGAGATCTTTCGTATAGTCAAACCAGAACTTTGACATCATAGTCAGAACGCGTCCCTTGTTTACGATTTCATTTCCGAGAATCACATCAAAGCAGCTGATGCGATCGGTACATACCATTATAAGTGTTTCGCCTCCGTCGTATATCTCACGAACCTTTCCTTCGGCGATTGGTTTAAGTGTTTCGCTCATTATATAACCTCCTGATACAGACATAAGTCATGTTTTTTTTTTAAGAAACATGGTAATATTTTATTACATGTTGAAAAAAAATGCAAATAATTCTGTAAAAACCTTGACAAATAACGAAAAATGGCGTATAAATATATCTGTAAGTCAGTTCGTTCTGTAATATCTGTGTAATAATTATGGGGCGGGCGAAAAAAATATCACATTATATGTCGAGGAGGACTATATCCATGAACAAGACAGAGTTAGTTGCAGCAATCGCCGATCAGGCAGGATTGAGCAAAAAGGACGCAGAGGGAGCACTGAAGGCATTTATCGATTCAGTTACTAAAGAGCTTAAGAAGGGCGGAAAAGTTCAGCTTGTTGGCTTTGGTACATTCGAGGTTGTTAAACGTGCAGCTAGAGAGGGTGTTAACCCGCTTACAAAGCAGCCTATGAAGATCGCTGCTTCAAAAGCACCTAAGTTTAAGGCTGGTAAAGCACTTAAAGAGGCTGTTAACAAGAAATAATGTGCGCATAAAAGAGTGAGACTGTAGTTAATAAAAGCCCATCGCGTGCTTGCACGCGGATGGGCTTTTTTGACGGAAGGGGTTTCACGCTGTAGTTGTGGAGGGTAACCATGCGACTTGACAAATACCTGAAAGTCTCCAGGTTGATCAAAAGAAGAACCGTTGCAAATGAAGCCTGTGATGCGGGGCGAGTTTCCGTGAATGACAAAGTTGCCAGAGCTTCATACGATGTAAAGCCCGGAGATGTCATAGAAATCACCTTCGGAGACAGAAAAACCAAGGTGGAAGTTATTCGTGTTGAGGAGACAGTGAGAAAAGAAGAAGCATCTGATATGTATAAAGCTTTATAAAAATGAAAAATCGGACATTTTTTACTTGACATTTTTGTTAAAACTTCATATAATTAGTCTGTAGGATTATTTTTAAGCGACATGGAGGTGGCGTTTTTGAAAAAACCAAATAGTAAGCGCAGACGCCACACAGGGCTTTATCTGGTGGTTTTGCTGGTGGGAATCTTCGTAGCAAGTCTGGCTATACAGGGATACGCATTGTCGTCTAACTGCGACAGACTTCAGGCGGAGCAGGCAGAGCTTGAGGCCAAGAAAAGAGATTTGGAAGAACAAAAAGCCGAAATACAAGAAAAAGCAGAGTATATGAAGACGGACCAATATATCGAAGATGTAGCGAGAGAAAAGCTTGGTTTGGCATACAAAGACGAAATAATATTCAAGGCAGCGGACAGCGAATAAGTCCGCTGCTCTTTTATGTCACAGGGAAGGTGAGTATACGTAGATGAATCAGAACAGATTTGAGAGAGATTTTATACAATATATAAAAGCTCACGGATTGCTGACCGGCGGAGAAAGAGTTATTGTCGGGCTGTCCGGAGGGGCTGACTCTGTGGCACTCCTGACGATGCTTGCCAAAATCAGAGACAAGTTTGAATTAAGCATCGTTGCTGTGCATGTTCATCATGGTATACGTGGTGACGAAGCAGACAGAGATGAAATTTTTTCGGAAGATATTGCAAAAAAAATGAATATCGAATATGTTTGTAAGCGATGTGACGCCCCAGGCTATGCAAAAGAAAACGGGCTCACGCTTGAGGAGGCGGCCAGAATACTCAGGTACAAATCGTTTGATGAGGTTTTATCGGAGAAAAAAGCTGAGTTGATCGCGCTGGCGCATCATATGGATGATCAGGCGGAAACCGTATTGATGAATATCTTCAGAGGCACAGGGCCCGCAGGGCTTGCAGGGATCAGACCCAAGTCCGAAAACAGGATCCGCCCCTTGCTGTTTGCGACAAAAAAAGAGATTTTGGAATATTTATCAGCTGCAGGAATTGATCACGTTGAAGATTCAACAAACGCTTGCACTGAACACACGAGAAACAGAATCAGAAATGAGATTATGCCCCTTGCAGAGGAACTGTATCCGGGCGCAGGAAAGCACATAGCATCTCTGGCAGAGGATATGCTTGGGTATAGAACATTGTCAGAAAAAAAGGCAAAAGATATCTCACATGGGAACAAAATCGTAATCCCAGAGTACTTAAAGCAAGATGGCGATATAAAACATGAGCTTTTGAAACAGGCGATAGAGACTGTGATCCCGGGAACTAAGGACGTTTCCAGGAAACACTATGCTGAAATAGACAGTCTTATCAGTGATAAACGCGCTGCCGGAAAAAGAATATCGCTTCCCGGCCATATATCTGCGGTAAGATCGTATGATGAACTCGTAATCAAAAAAGATGAACAGTGCTTGTCCGAAATGCCGGAGCAGATTTTGAATATTCCCGGAGAAACAGTTGTTGAAAATCGCGGCGAAAGGGTCATTTTTACAACAAAGATTATGAAAAATGATGAATTCGACACAAAAAATCTAAAATTTGAAGAAAAAGACTATACGAAACACATAAAATATGATAGAATAGATGGAAGTGTGGTCCTCAGAAATCCGAGGGAGGGAGATTTTCTTCTGATAGGCCCGAAGGAAGAGAAAAAGCTTCTGTCAAGGTACTACATAGATTCGAAAGTTCCCCGCGAGGACAGACCGCACAAACTGGTGCTCGCTGCAGGAAAACAAGTTATATGTGCTTTCCCGGACAGATTAAACGATGCATTCAGGGTGGATGACGACACTAAACAAATTTTGGAAATCAAATGGACAGTGGAAGAGGTGGCTTATGGAAGAGATCATAATCAAAAAGATTGAGGAAGAAGAGATTCACAAAAGAGTAAAAGAACTTGCAGACATGATCAACGAGGACTACAAGGACAAAAATCTCCATCTTGCATGCGTGCTGAAAGGTGGCGTGTACTTTGCCTGTGAGCTTTCCAGACATCTTACGATGCCGCTTACTATTGATTTTTTGAGCCTTTCCAGTTATGGAGACGGACTCACAAGCCAGGGGGTTATCACACTCAATCACGATCTCACACAAAACATCGCAGGGAAAAATGTCCTGCTTGTTGAGGATATCATAGATACCGGAAAAACTCTTCAGTATGTAGAGAATATGCTTCTGAAGAGAGAGCCGAAGACATTCAATGTCTGCACTCTGCTTGACAAGGTTTCAAGGAGGGTGACGGATGTGGAAATCCGCTATGTCGGATTTGAGATTGAAGACTATTTCGCGGTCGGATACGGGCTTGATTATGCCCAGAAATACCGCAATTTGCCATACATTGGAGAGTTGCAATTTAAGGAGGAAGCTTAAAAAATGGGTTCAAGAGGATACGGGTTTCTGATTCTGATCATCGCAGTGATAGCGATTCTTATCGGAACCTCGTTGTACAGTGGAAGACTTGATAAGGATAGTTATACGTATACCAAATATCAACAGGATTTGAAAGCAAAAAACATTACATCGGTTACGGTAACGCAGAATTCTGAAGTTCCTACGGGTCAGATTATCGTACATACAAACAAAGGAGTTGAACAGGGACTGTATGTACCGGATGTAAACGAAGCGATAAAAGATCTGAAAAACAACGGAGTTACATCCATAAGCATCGAAGATGTGGAGCGCACGCCGTGGTATCTTCAGATACTTCCGTATGTATTCGGGTTTATTCTGATACTGCTTTTGTTCAGTCTGATGAGCGGACAGAGCGCGGCAGGAGGCGGCGGTGGTGGCGCCATGATGAACTTCGGCAAAAGTCGCGCCAAGATGACATCACCGGATGAAAAAAAGAAAACATTTGAGGATGTAGCAGGACTCTACGAGGAAAAAGAACAGCTCGGAGAAGTTGTGGATTTCCTTGCAGATCCTGAAAAATATACCAAACTCGGCGCGCGTATCCCAAAAGGTATCATACTTGTGGGACCGCCGGGAACAGGAAAAACCCTTCTTGCAAAATCAGTTGCAGGAGAAGCCGGCGTGCCATTTTTCTCGATATCGGGTTCAGACTTCGTCGAGATGTTTGTCGGCGTGGGTGCATCACGTGTCAGAGACCTTTTTGAAGAAGCAAAGAAGCATTCACCCTGTATCGTGTTCATAGACGAGATTGACGCGGTTGCCAGACGACGCGGTTCGGGACTCGGTGGCGGACACGACGAACGTGAGCAGACACTCAACCAGCTTCTCGTGGAGATGGACGGATTCGGCGAGAACGAAGGAATTATCATCATGGCAGCGACAAACAGGGTTGACATACTTGACCCTGCTATCCTGAGACCGGGAAGATTTGACAGAAGAATCTATGTCGGTGCGCCTGACGTTAGAGCGCGTGAAGAGATACTGAGAGTTCACGCGAAAAATAAACCGCTTGCTGACAATGTTGACCTCGGCGAGATAGCCAGAACGACGGCAGGATTTGCGGGAGCAGATCTCGAAAACCTCCTGAATGAATCTGCTATCAGCGCAGCAAGAGACAACAGAGCATTTGTAAATGACGAAGATATCAAAAAGTCATTTATCAAGGTCGGCATCGGAACAGAGAAAAAGAGCAAGATTATTTCGGACAAGGACAAAAGGATCACTGCCTTCCACGAGGCCGGACACGCTATTCTTTTTCACGTTCTTCCGGATGTCGGTCCTGTGTACGCAGTGTCAGTGATACCGACAGGACAGGGTGCCGGCGGATATACGATGCCGCTTCCTGAAAAAGACGAGATGTATATGACGAAGGGCAGAATGCTCCAGAACATCATCGTTTCTCTTGGAGGTCGTATAGCAGAGGGACTTATTCTTGAAGATGTGACTACGGGTGCATCTCAGGATATCAGACAGGCGACGGAAGCCGCCAGAGATATGGTTACCAAGTACGGATTTTCAGATGAACTTGGAATGATCAACTACTCAACATCTGATGATGAAGTATTTATCGGACGTGAGATAGGACATACGAAAAACTTCAGCGAGGGCACATCGGAGATTATCGATAGAGAGGTCAAAAGAATTATTGACGAGTGCTACGCGAAGGCAACAAAAATACTCAAAGAGAATATAGATCTTCTTCACAAGATTGCGGACCTGCTTATCGAGAAGGAACGTATCGGCAGAGACGAATTTGAAGCTCTTTTTGATGAAGCACAGGCTGCTGAAAGCTGAAAATACAACTGAGTTGGGGGAAATATGCTAACTGAGAGTAGTCTTAGAGCAGAAAAAAATCTATCAGGAAAAGACACAGTGAGAGAAAATTTTTCGCAAACTGTGTCTTTGAGTAATTCCGTTTCGGGAAGCGGTCTGGTTGAAAACAGAACCCCTATCAACAGGCCGGCCATCTTTTCTGACGGCTCTCCGAACTATGTATTTCCACCCGAACCGGATATTTTCTCTACAGTCAAAATCAGAATCAGAGTCGGAAGAGAAGACGTTGATACGGTGACGGCAATTGTCGACGGCAAGCCGTATCCGATGAGCAAAAATGTTCCGCTTGCGACCAAGTATTTTGACTTCTATGAAACCAGCTTTTCGGTTGACAAAAGTATGGTATCATACTTTTTTGAGATTTCAAAAGGTAGCGAGACTGTTTATTTCAACAGACAAGGTGATGTTGACGTAGTAGACAGTTATTTCAATCATACTATTTTTCCGGGATTTTATACTCCGAAATGGGCAAAGGGTGCTGTGATGTACCAGATTTTTGTCGACAGATTCTGTAACGGAAGTGCATCAAACGACGTAGTTGACAGGGAGTATTCTTATATCGGAGAACATGTGAAGCATATAGAGGATTGGTATCAGTACCCGTCATCTATGGATGTTCGCAATTTCTATGGCGGTGACCTGAACGGAGTTATAAAAAAACTTGATTATCTCGCAGAATTGGGAGTTGAGGTTTTGTACCTCAATCCTATTTTTGTATCACCCTCAAATCACAAATACGATATCCAGGACTACGACCACGTGGATCCGCACTTCACGCTGATCAGTAACGACGGAGGGGAGCCGCTTGCAGAGGATGAGTTGGATAATTCAAAAGCGACCAAGTACATAAAAAGAGTTGCGGACCCCAATAACCTCGAAAAAAGCAATGAATACTTCGCCAGATTTGTCGAGGAGGTTCACCGCAGGGGAATGAAAGTTATCCTTGACGGAGTTTTCAATCATTGCGGATCATTTAACAAGTGGATGGACAGAGAAAAAATATATAAATCGGAAGGCGAGTACGAGGATGGAGCGTATATAAGCGAAAACAGCCCGTACAAGACATTTTTCAAATTCCAGAGCAAGGGTGAATGGCCTGATAACAACTGCTATGATGCATGGTGGGGCAATGATACGCTTCCGAAGCTTAATTACGAAGACTCGGAAAAACTCTATCATTATATATTGAGAATTGCGTCCAAATGGCTTTCTCCGCCGTACAATGTTGACGGTTGGAGACTTGATGTGGCAGCGGATCTCGGACACACAGAGGAATTCAATCATAAATTCTGGCAGGATTTCAGAAAAACCGTAAAAGGGATCAATCCGGATGCTTTGATACTTGCGGAGCACTATGGTGATGCGTCCAGGTGGCTTGGAGGAGACCAGTGGGATTCGGTCATGAATTATGACGCATTTATGGAGCCTGTATCCTGGTTTTTGACAGGTATGGATAAGCACAGTGATGTTCATAAGCCGGAGCTTCGCGGTGATAACAATGCATTTTTCGCGGCAATGACCAATTTCAATGCAAGGATGCCGATACAGTCGCTCCAGGTTGCTATGAATGAGCTTTCAAACCACGATCATTCGAGGTTTTTGACCAGGACGAACTTCACGCCCGGAAGGACAGCGTTTGCCGGACCGAATGCTGCCGAGTTCAATGTTAAACCGGCTATCATGAGACAGGCCGTAACCATCCAGATGACCTGGAGGGGAGCACCGACAGTATACTACGGTGATGAGGCAGGACTTTGCGGATGGACGGATCCCGATAACAGAAGAACATATCCTTGGGGACGCGAGGACAAAGAAATGCTTGATTTCCATCGTGAGATGATCCGCATTCACAAGGATTATGAAGTATTCAAAACGGGAACAGTCATATATCTGCTCAGCGAACCCGGACTTATCGCGTACGGAAGATATAATGACAAAGAGAGTGTGATTGTAGCGGTTCAGGTTGAAGGCCAGGAAAGAGAGATAGAGCTTGATGCCTGGAGAGTAGGGGTAAAAGACGGACAGAATATGGTTCGTATGATGTATACGGATAATTACGGTTATACCTTAAGACTTGAATCAGCAAGGTCTGATGAAGGAAAGATAAGAGTAAAAATTGGCACGAACGGAGCCATAGTTTGGAAAAGTATTGATTTTTAAGGGGAGGTAAATGCAGATGAAAGCATACACCGAGATGACAAAAGAAGAACTTGAAAAGGAGCTTGCCGATGTCAGGGAAGAATACGAGAGATTCCGATTGATGGATCTTCATCTGGATATGAGCAGAGGTAAGCCGTGCAAAGAGCAGCTTGATCTGTCTATGGGGATGATGGATGCACTGAATTCGAGCGTTGATTTGAGCTGTGAAGACGGTACGGACTGCCGTAACTATGGTGTCATCGACGGTATCGAGGAAGCAAAGGTGCTTATCGGTGATATGATGGAGAACAGTCCTGACAATATCATAATATATGGAAACTCATCGCTCAATGTGATGTATGATGCTGTGTCAAGAGCTATGACACATGGAATTCTCGGAAACACTCCATGGTGCAAACTTGACAAAGTGAAATTTTTGTGCCCGTCACCGGGATATGACAGACATTTTGCGATAACAGAATATTTCGGTATAGAGATGATTCCTGTTCCGATGACAGAAGACGGACCGGATATGGATATGGTCGAGGAACTGGTTTCAAAGGATGAAGCAATCAAGGGAATCTGGTGTGTGCCGAAATACTCGAATCCGCAGGGGTATTCGTATTCAGAGGAAACTGTGTACAGATTTGCACACTTGAAACCTGCGGCAGCGGATTTCCGTATCTTCTGGGACAACGCTTACGGAATTCATCATTTGTACGACCACGACAGAGCGTTCATCCCCGAGATTCTTGCCGAGTGTAAAAAAGCAGGAAATCCTGATCTGGTATACAAGTTTGCGTCCACTTCAAAAATAACATTTCCGGGAAGCGGTATAGCTTCACTTGCTACTTCTCCGAACAACCTTGAGGATATACTTAAGCAGCTTTCACGTCAGACTATCGGTCACGACAAAGTGAATCAGCTTCGTCACGTGAGATTTTTCGGGGACATATCAGGTATGGTAGAGCATATGAGAAAGCACGCGGATGTCATCCGTCCGAAATTCGAAGCAGTACTTGACTGTTTCGACAGAAATCTACTAGGACTTGGCATAGGCGAGTGGACCAGACCGATGGGAGGATACTTCATCAGTTTTGAAACTATGGAAGGTTGTGCAAAGGAAGTTGTGCATATGGCAAAAAAAGCCGGAGTAAAAATGACCGAAGCGGGCGCGACCTGGCCTTATCACAACGATCCCAAAGACACAAATATACGCGTGGCACCGACATATCCTACGCTTGAGGACCTGCGTATGGCAGCGGAACTTTTCACTATCTGCGTGCGCATCGTCAGTGCCGAAAAAATACTTGCAACAATGTGAGAAAGTGAGTATAATGTCATAGGATTATTTGAAAAACTATCAAAATCAGAATATATATAGGAGATTATGAAGTCATGGCAAAAAGAACAGATTTCAAAAAAGTACTTATCATTGGGTCGGGACCGATAGTTATCGGACAGGCCTGCGAGTTTGACTACTCGGGGACACAGGCGTGCAAGGCACTCAGAAAACTCGGGTACGAGATAGTGCTGGTAAACTCTAACCCGGCAACTATCATGACAGATCCTGAGATAGCAGATGTAACTTACATCGAGCCACTCAACGTAGATCGTCTGGAAAAAATAATTGCGAAGGAGAGACCTGATGCACTGCTTCCGAATCTGGGAGGACAGTCGGGACTCAATCTGTGTTCGGAATTAAATCAAAAAGGCATCCTTGAGAAATACAGTGTTGAGGTTATCGGTGTGCAGGTAGATGCTATCGAGCGTGGTGAGGACCGTATCGAGTTCAAGCACACTATGGATTCACTTGGAATCGAGATGGCAAGAAGTGAGGTTGCCTACAGTGTTGATGAGGCGTTAAAAATCGCTGATTCTCTCGGATATCCGGTAGTGCTTCGTCCTGCATATACTATGGGGGGCGCCGGTGGCGGACTTGTTTACAACAAAGAAGAGTTGCAGGTTGTCTGCGCCAGAGGACTTCAGGCATCACTTGTCGGACAGGTTCTCGTGGAAGAATCAATTCTCGGTTGGGAAGAGCTTGAGCTTGAGGTGGTTCGTGACTCAGAAGGAAATAAGATCACAGTATGCTTCATCGAAAACATCGACCCGATGGGAGTTCATACGGGAGATTCATTCTGCTCGGCTCCTATGCTTACCATATCTGAAGAAACTCAGAAAAAACTCCAGGAGCAGGCTTACAAAATTGTTGATGCCGTTCAGGTTATCGGCGGAACCAATGTTCAGTTTGCGCATGACCCTGTATCAGACAGAATTATAGTTATAGAGATTAACCCGCGTACATCCAGATCATCAGCGCTTGCGTCAAAAGCTACAGGCTTCCCGATTGCGCTTGTATCTGCTATGCTTGCTACAGGATTGACACTCAAAGATATCCCATGCGGCAAGTACGGAACTCTTGATAAGTATTATCCGGACGGAGACTATGTTGTAATCAAGTTTGCGAGATGGGCGTTTGAAAAATTCAAAGGAATCGAGGACAAACTCGGTACTCAGATGCGCGCCGTAGGTGAGGTTATGAGTATCGGAAAAAATTACAAAGAAGCATTCCAAAAGGCTATCAGATCGCTTGAGACAGGTCGTTACGGACTTGGTCACGCGAAAGATTTTGATACTCTTTCAAAAGATGAACTTCTCAAAAAGCTGATCACACCGTCAAGCGAGAGACACTTCGTGATGTACGAAGCGCTCAGAAAGGGTGCTACCGTAGATGAGATTCACGATTTGACAAAAGTGAAAAAATACTTCATCGAGCAGATGAAAGAGCTTGTTGAGGAAGAGGAAGCATTGATGGCAGGCAAAGGAAGTATACCTGCAGATGATAAACTCATACAGGCGAAAAAAGACGGATTCTCTGATAAATATTTAAGTCAGATACTTGAGATATCAGAGGAAGATATCAGAAACAAACGTATATCACTCGGCGTCGAGGAAGCTTGGGAGGGAGTGCATGTAAGCGGAACCGAAGACAGCGCTTATTATTATTCAACATACAATTCAGAGGACAAAAACCCTGTAAATACAGACAAGAAAAAGATAATGATTCTAGGCGGAGGTCCGAACCGTATCGGACAGGGTATCGAGTTCGATTACTGTTGTGTACACGCAGCTATGGCGCTCAAAAAACTCGGCTTCGAGACAATCATAGTAAACTGTAACCCTGAGACAGTATCAACTGACTATGACACATCAGATAAGCTGTA
>JAIKWQ010000129.1 GCA_024684535.1 Eubacterium sp.
CCGTTTCCGATTACAAAAATTCCATATATTCATAACGGATTTTTTTATGATGGTGATGAGTATATTCCGGCAAAGCATCCTTATTACTTTGCCGGATTGTATTATTTGCAGGACCCGAGCGCGATGACTCCGGCGTCAAGACTTCCTGTGAGTCCGGGAGACAGAGTGCTTGATTTGTGTGCTGCGCCGGGTGGAAAATCAACTGAGCTTGCCGCAAAACTTGCGGGTGAGGGCGTGCTTGTTGCAAATGATATCAGTCCCAAAAGAGCCAAAGCACTTCAAAAAAATCTTGAGCTTTTCGGTGTTGGAGAGATGTGCATCACCACAGAATACCCTGAAAAATTATGTGAATATTTTGAGGGGTACTTTGACAAAATACTTATCGATGCGCCTTGTTCCGGTGAGGGGATGTTCAGAAAAGATCCTGCGATGATCAAAGCTTGGACGGCCGATAGTCCCGATGAGTACGCATCAATCCAGGAGGGGATTGTCAAGGCGGCAGTAAAAATGCTCGCAGATGACGGATATATGCTCTACTCAACCTGTACTTTTTCTCCTGTAGAGGATGAGGGAACAGTGTTGAAACTACTTGAAGCGGACAGCAGTTTGGAAATAGTTGAACCCGAGTGGTACGAGGGGTTTGAACACGGTAAACCGGAAGTTGTTGGAAGCGATGATGAATCGCTGAAAAAATGTATAAGAATCTTTCCTCACAAGATGGATGGCGAGGGACATTTTTTGGCACTGTTTCACAAAATAAAATCAGGCAATGACAGACCTGCAACAGTGAAAAAGAACAAGCAAAATAAAAGAATATCAAAAGAAGACAAAGAAGTTTGGGAGGAGTTTTCAAACAGAATAAAAAAAGAATACAAATCAGAATATATAGAAGACCATGCAGGCAAGTTGTACTACAAAGAATTTGATATGCCTACGTTAAATGGACTTAAATTTATCAGGGACGGTTTGTATCTCGGTGAATGCAAAAAAGGACGGTTTGAGCCGAGCCAGGCTCTTGCGATGGCACTCAGAAGTGAAGAGTATGCAAATGCTTTCAGTATGCCTGTTTCAGATGATCGTGTAACCAGATATCTGAAAGGCGAAACAATAGTGCTTGAAGAGTCTGAAGCAGAAAAAATAAACGACGGAATTGTTTTGATTTGTGTAGACGGGTATCCTCTCGGTTGGGGGAAGAAAAATCGCAGTAATATCAAAAATAAATACCATTCCGGATGGAGACTTATGTAATAATATTCAGAGGTGAATATGAAGTTGATCAGAGTGATTTATATGATAAAAAAACCTCTGGCAGGTGCGATGATGATGGTGATGTTGTCGATCATACTATGTGCACCTGTTTCTTTTGCTGCAGATATATCAAATTACAAAGACCAACCTGTCATAAAAGGTGATTTCGGTTATCTTTCTTCAATTTCATACAATGACAAAAGAGCAGTGTTTTATTATTCGGACGGGTATTTTTCAACCAGTGCTACGGATTATGATGAGCATCTGGCAACTATGTCTCTTTGTATGGCCATGTCTGCCATGAATTCCTCAGAAGGAAAGAGCGATGATTATTACAATAAATCAGTAAATATCAGAGGATTATTTGACGAGTTGGGATTCGATGATATTTCGGTTAATGCTGATTTTGTTTCGAAACCTACTGAGAAATCCATGGGTGTTGCGATTGCAAAAAAGGAGATTGTTATTGACGGGAAAGAGTTTACGCTGATTCCTATCGGAGTCAGGGGCGCGGGATATGAAAAAGAATGGATTTCAAATATGGAAATCGGGAGCGAAGGCGATGCGAAGGGGTTATCTGAAGCTGCGGAAAAAGTATTTGCTTTTGTAAAAGCATATGTGGAAAAGAATAATATAAATACATCATCTGCGAAGTTTTGGATATCCGGTTTTTCCAGAGCGGCAGCGGTGACGGATATTCTGACAAAAAAACTCACTGATGAATATGATTCCGACGGAACAAGAGTTTACGGGTATTCCTTTGCTACTCCGAGAGCAGCATATGAATCTAAGAAAAAATATATAAACAGTCATTGCATACTTAATCCACTTGATATGGTTCCGTATGTCGTTCCGGAGTACCTCGGATTCGGGCATTATGGCGAGGAAAAATATGTCCCGGAAAAATCAGGTGATACGATTCCTGCGGACACACGATTTAAACATCTTGATGCGTTGTTGGCGCATTCTTTGTCGGAAGGAGAGTTTGTAACTGCTGTTTTGAGAGCCACATATGCTGCATCAATACTCGGGATTATAGATTTCCCTGACGGTTATGAAATAGAGCCCACAAATGCTGTTACAATTAAGCAGGATGAGCTTATAAACAGGGTTTTAACTATGATAGCCGGTTCGCTTGTTTTGGACCGCGTTGATCTCACGGAAAAAGTGATTTATGATAATACTACTGTTGAGGATGTCTTGTCTACTCTCATTCGATTTTTAATGACAATTTCCGATGAAAAAAAGAAAGCTCTTACAGAAGAATTAAGCAGAATTAAATCAGACAAGACGGGACTTCAGCTTGCGGGCATATCTATTGGCCTGAATGATGTTATCGATGCGGTTCATGACGGTTACAAAAACCTCGATGAAAACAGAAAAAATGAAATGTGTGAGTTTTTGAAGATTATCCTTGAACCCCATCTGAAAAAAGTATTAAGTACTGAGGAGTATAACAATCTGAATAAAATTTGGAGAAGCCTTGTATATATTTTTATGGAGCTTGCTCATTTTGATTATACTCACAGTGAAGACAAGGGACTGGTTACCATCGGAACTCTTATGAAAAATTTGGCGCTTGTCGGCAAAAACCATTCAGCGGAATTGTACCTTGCAAATATGCGTTGCAGGGATGATTTTTATGAAGATGAATTTGAGGTGCTTCCCGCAGAAACAAATCACGCTTATGTGAAGATTGCTGAGGCGTCTTATGTCGATGCAACAGTGAAAAAAGACGGAAAAAATGTATCGGAGATCAGAAACGGAAAAATGTATTTGTCAACGGATGAAGACGTGGAAGTTGTATGTACCACCGATAAAAAGGAAAAGCTGAAAAAAGACGGAACAAGTGAATTCTATACAATTCCTTCGGAGAACACAGAGAGGCAAATCGGAGTCGGAGAAGGAAACTACAGTATAACTTTTTCTCCGGATGATACAGATGATGAAAAAGAATTTGTCAAGTGGGTTGATGAGAACGGCAAAGAACTCTCTCATGAAAAAGAGTTTGTTGTAAACGTCAATGATTCAAATGCATCAAACACATATATTAAACCCGTATACAAAACAGTTCCTGCGACGCCGGAGGAGGCGCTCACAGGAACCAATAATAATTCATCGTCATCAGGCGGACTGCTTTGGTGGCTTTTGGGTGGTGTGTCAGCCGCTGCAGCTGCCGGTGGTGGCGGATTTATATTCTACAGAAAGAAAATCAGGAAGAAGGATTAATATCCTCGAAAAACAGTGGCAACTTCTCTTTGAAAAGAGCGAGTGCCATGTCCGATAATTCTTTCATCTGCGGATGAGCCGCTCTGTCGGAACGAAGTCTGAAGAAGTTTCTCCATCCGCGCAAATTCATAGTTGCCACAATTTCGGTTTTTAAGCTGTTTGGAAGCACAGATCTGGCTTCCTGTGGTGTGGCGCCTGCTTCAAGCATATCAAAATAAGCTTTTTCGCTTGCATTCATCGACTCCATCCAGATGTCATATTTTTTTCTGTCGTTTTCATTGTTCAGATCATAATTGAATCCGCTTGCGATATCTATTACGGTGATTTCATTGCCGAATTTGTCACTCGTGTAGTTGCAATATCTGGTGCTCTCCTGTGAGTAGCTTGCAATTCTGTGACGAACTATCTCGTGAGTTACTCCCCTGTCACAGGTGAATCTGACTGTTATGCTTTCGTGCTCGATTACAGATTCGTGACCGCGTCTCAATATGTTTCCGATAAATCTCTCGGCTGATCCATCAGATATGTTGTCCTCGCTTTTGTAGCATACTCTTCCGATGCGCTCTATTTTGTGAAGAATCTTGTCATAATCCTCCATATCGATTATCTCAACAGATGGTTTAATGGTGTTCATGAACATCCTCCTTCGGTTTTTTTTACAGTATACAGTATTTCTTATATAAAGTAAAGAGGGAAAATGTGTATACAACCTTGACAGAAGTCGGTTTTTCGCTTAAAATAGTTTAGTCTGTTTATGTAAAAAGTTTTAACATTGGATGGAGGATAAAAATGTACAGAAAAGTCACAACGGATATGAATTTCGTTGAGAGAGAAAAAGAAGTTGAGAAGTTCTGGCGCGACAATGATATTTTCAAAAAGAGCATAGAGCTTCGTGAAAATGCACCTACATATATGTTTTATGACGGCCCGCCGACGGCAAACGGCAAGCCGCATATAGGTCATGTGCTTACCCGCGTAATCAAGGATATGATTCCGCGTTACAAGACTATGAAAGGTTACAAGGTTCCGAGAAAAGCCGGATGGGATACGCATGGACTCCCGGTAGAACTTGAGGTCGAGAAGGCGCTTGGTCTTGACGGCAAAGAGCAGATAGAAAAATACGGTCTTGATCCTTTCATCGATAAATGTAAAGAATCCGTCTGGAAATACAAGGGCATGTGGGAGGAATTCTCCGATGTCGTTGGTTTTTGGGCTGACATGGATAACCCATATGTAACCTATCACGATGATTTCATAGAGTCTGAGTGGTGGGCGCTCAAAGAAATTTGGGACAAAGGGCTTTTGTACAAAGGCTTCAAAATTGTTCCGTATTGCCCTCGCTGCGGAACGCCTCTTTCTTCACACGAGGTGGCACAGGGCTACAAAGCTGTCAAGGAAAGATCTGCGATTGTCAGATTCAAGATAGTTGGAGAGGATGCATATTTCCTCGCTTGGACGACAACTCCGTGGACTCTCCCGAGTAACGTGGCTCTCTGCGTGAATCCGGACGAGACCTACTGCAAAGTGAAAGCAGCCGACGGCTATACATACATAATGGCTCAGGCGCTTCTCGATACCGTGCTTGGCAAACTTGCAGAGGAAACAGGTTCTGCTGCGTACGAGATTCTGGAGACATACACAGGACAGGATTTGGAGCACAAAGAATACGAACCACTTTTCGATTTTGTTAAACCGGTTTGTGAAAAACAGCATAAAAAAGCACATTTCATTTGTGTTGACTCATATGTAACGATGACAGACGGTACAGGTATAGTTCACCTGGCGCCTGCATTTGGTGAGGACGATGCCAGAGTAGGAAGAAAGTACGACCTTCCGTTTGTTCAGTTTGTGGATGACAAAGGTAATCTGACTGAAGAGACTCCGTATGCCGGAGTATTTGTCAAGGATGCTGATTTGATGGTTCTGAAAGATCTTGAGTCTGCAGGGCTGCTTTTTGATGCTCCGAAGTTTGAGCATGACTATCCGTTCTGCTGGAGATGCGACACACCGCTTATCTACTATGCGAGAGAGTCATGGTATATCGAAATGACCAAGGTTAGAGATAACCTTATCAAAAATAACAACACAATCAATTGGATACCTGAATCCATAGGTTCCGGTAGGTTTGGTGACTGGCTTGAGAATATCCAGGATTGGGCCGTATCACGTAACCGCTACTGGGGTACCCCGCTTAATATCTGGGAGTGCGAGGATTGCGGTGAGCAGATTTCCATAGGAAGTCGCGCAGAGCTTGCCGAAAAATCTGGTGATCCGAAAGCGGCAGAGGTTGAGCTTCACAGACCGTATATAGATGAAGTGAAGTGTACCTGCCCGAAATGTTCAGGCGTTATGAAACGTGTGCCTGAGGTTATCGACTGCTGGTTTGATTCGGGAGCGATGCCTTTTGCACAGCATCACTATCCTTTTGAGAACAAAGATTTATTTGAGGCACAGTTCCCTGCTCAGTTCATATCTGAGGCTGTTGACCAGACGAGAGGTTGGTTCTACTCGCTTCTTGCCGAGTCGACGTTGCTTTTTGACAAAGCGCCTTATGAAAATGTAATCGTACTCGGACATGTCCAGGATAAAGATGGACAGAAAATGAGTAAGTCCAAAGGAAATGCTGTTGATCCGATGGAGGCTCTCACAGAGTTCGGCGCTGACGCGATTCGTTGGTATTTTTATATTAACTCAGCTCCATGGCTTCCAAACCGTTTCCATGAGAAAGCGGTTACAGAAGGACAGAGGAAGTTTATGGGAACTCTTTGGAACACGTATGCATTTTTCGTACTCTATGCCGAGATAGATAATTTCGATCCGACCAAGTACGAGCTTGATTATGATGCACTTCCTCTTATGGACAAATGGCTCCTGTCAAAGCTCAATTCTACAGTAAAAACTGTGGATGAGGAGCTTGGAAATTACTGCATACCCGAGACGGCGAAGGCACTCCAGTCATTTGTTGATGAGATGAGTAACTGGTATGTCAGACGTTGTCGTGACCGCTTCTGGGCGAAAGGTATGGAGCAGGACAAGATAAATGCTTATATGACGCTGTATACTGCGCTTGTGACTATCAGCAAGGCAGCGGCGCCGATGATACCGTTTATGACTGAGAGCATCTACCAGAACCTCGTCAGAGAGGTAGATAAAAATACTCCGGAGTCCATACATCTGTGTGATTTCCCGGAAGTCAAAGAGGAGTACATAGATACCGAACTCGAAGCAAAAATGGATGAGTTGTTGCAAATTGTCGTACTCGGACGTGCGGCAAGAAATACCGCAAACATCAAGAATAGACAGCCGATCGGAAAGATTTATGTAAATGCCGAAGGAGAGTTGTCTGACTACTATACAAGCATCATCGCAGATGAGCTGAATGTCAAAAACGTCGAGTTTACCGATGATACTTCGGAGTTTACCGACTACTCTATCAAGCCGAACTTCAAAACACTCGGAAAACGTTTTGGCGGAAAAATAAACCAGGTCAAAGATATACTTGCCGGTCTCAATGGTAATGAAGCAATGGCGCAGATAAATGAAAAAGGCGCTGTCAAAATCACGCTTGAGGGCCTTGATGAGATTATCGAAAAAGATGACCTCGTGATAGAGACCAAGCAGATGGAGGATTTCGTCAGCGAGAATGATCGAGGTGTGACTGTCGTTATCGACACGAGACTTTCTGATGAACTTATAGAGGAAGGTTTTGTGAGAGAGCTTATATCAAAGATTCAGACTATGCGTAAGGAAGCTGATTACGAAGTTATGGATCATATCCGAGTTTATGTGGATGGAAACGACAAAATTCGTAAGATTTTTACAGACAACGAAGAAACCATTAAAAATGAGGTACTTGCGAATGAGATTGCCTACGATTCACAGGGCGGAACAATAAAAGAGTGGAAAATTAACGGCGAATCTGTTATACTTGGAACAGAGACGCTGTGAAACAGCATTAAATTGCGGAAAGGACGGGTTTTATGGAATCAAAGAAAAAACTTGCAAGCGTAGCTGAGCGCAAGGAGAAGCTGAAGAGCGAAATAGAATACTATGCTAAGATGCTTTTCCGTAAATCAGTAGATGAGATAGATACAGCACAGCTTTTCCAGGCGGTTGCTTTTGCTATGAAAGATGACGTTGTGGATGACTGGATGGCTACTCACAGAGAATACGACAAGAAAGATGTGAAAACGGTTTATTATCTTTCTATGGAGTTTCTGATGGGACGTGCACTCGGAAATATCATCATCAACCTGAAAGAAGACAAAATTGTTCGGGAAGTTCTCGATGAAATGGGATTTGATCTCGATGCCATAGAGGATGAGGAGCCGGATGCAGCTCTCGGAAACGGAGGACTTGGTCGCCTTGCTGCCTGCTTCCTTGACTCACTTTCTACACTTGGATATCCTGCTTACGGATGTGGTATCAGATATAAATATGGTATGTTCAAGCAGAAGATCAGAGACGGATTTCAGATTGAGGCACCGGATGACTGGCTCAAAGACCGCAATCCGTTTGAAATCAAAAGACCTGAGTACAGCGCTGAGGTACGTTTCGGCGGATATGTTGCTGTACGCAAAGACGAGAAAACAGGTAGAGATAAATTCGTACAGGAGGACTATCAGTCAGTGCTTGCCGTACCGTATGACCTTCCTGTAGTCGGATACGGAAACGGAATCGTAAATACGCTTCGTATCTGGGATGCCGAAGCTATAGACACATTTGATCTTGACCACTTCGACAAGGGTGAATACCAGAAAGCGGTTGAGCAGCAGAACCTTGCCCGTACTATATGCGAGGTTCTCTATCCGAACGATAACCACTATGCAGGAAAAGAGCTCCGCCTGAAACAGCAGTACTTCTTCGTATCTGCAAGCGTTCAGAGAGCAATCCTTAAATACATGGAAAAACATGATGATATCAGAGGGCTTCCTGACAAGGTATGCTTCCAGTTGAATGATACTCATCCGACGGTTACCGTACCGGAGCTTATGAGAATTCTTCTTGATGAGTACAACCTTGAGTGGGATGATGCGTGGGATATCACTACAAGAAGCTGCGCATACACAAACCACACCATCATGTCAGAAGCGCTTGAAAAATGGCCGCTTGAATTGTATTCACGTCTGCTTCCTCGTATCTATCAGATTACGGAGGAGATA
>JAIKWQ010000139.1 GCA_024684535.1 Eubacterium sp.
AAAAGAATAAGCATACAACACTTGGAAAATCTGTGGAAATCAAGGCTTCAAAACTCAAGAAGAAAAATCAGACATTGAAGAGGTCGAAGATTATCAAAAAAACAAAAGCCAAAGGAAAACTTACGTACAGTCTTGACAGTGTTTACAAAAAGAAGTTCAAAAAATACTTCAAGCTGAACAAAAAAACAGGTAATCTGACGATTAAAAAAGGTTTGAAAAAGGGTGAATACGAGCTTGTTTTCATCATCAAATCAGCAGGAACAAGCACATATAAATCGTCTAAACACAAAGATTTCTTAATGATTATTGTTAAGTGATGAGATACGGAGAAAAATGTTACTGATTGACAAAGAACTTGAGTTGAATAAGTTTTCAAAGCTTCATCTGATCTGCGGTGAAGAGTATTATATGATGCGTTCGTACAAAAAACGCCTGATTAATGCTCTTTCAAATCCGGATGATGATATGAACAAGCTTATCCTGTCCGGAAAAGAAGCAGATGAAGTTGCGATAGCAGACTTCGGGAACTTGGCGCCTTTTATGGCGCCAAGTCGTCTTATAGTTGTCGAAGACAGTGGGTTTTTCTCTACAGCAGGCGAAAAAGCTGAACTGAAAAAAGTAATTGACGATCTGCCGGAGACGACATTTTTGATTTTTGTTGAAAAAAATATCAGCAAAAATGTCTCCATGTACAAGTGGTTTCAGAAAAAACAAAAAAATAACCTCGCCCTGATAACTGAGTGCGAGAAGCTTGATGACAGGAAGCTTGGGCAGTTTATAGCAGGTTATATGGCTAAAAGAGGGAAAAAGATAACCAAAAGCGCCACACAACTTTTGCTTGAGCGCATTGGAAATGATATGACTATGCTTTCTTCTGAGATGGACAAAATCATTGGATATGTAGGCGATGAAGAAGCGGTCAAAGACAGTGATATAGAAGCTGTCGGCTCGGGAGTGGTTGTATCAAAAGTCTTTGAAATGATTGACGCTGTGAGCAAGGGAGACGAAAACAGAGCATTAAGCTTGTATAGAGATCTGGTTGTAAACAAAGAAAAACCTCTTGGTATACTTACACTTCTCGGAAGGCAGTATGTGAGCCTGTACAGATTTAAAACTATGCAGGGGCTTACCGGAAATGATTATGATATAGCAGCAAAAATAGGCACGAAGCATTTTAAAATGGGATTTATTCGCTCAGTTTCAAGGCGATATGACGTAAAAACGCTTGAAAATATACTTGAATACAGGGCTGAAATCGATCAACTGATCAAGACAAGTGACCTGGATGAGCAGGTCGCTGTCGAAATGTTTTTGATTAAAGCATTGACAAATCACGAAAATAGTGTTTTAATGTAGTTTGGCGTGTGCGCTACGGAGACGTATCGAAGTGGTCATAACGAGCTCGACTCGAAATCGAGTTGCCTTAACGGGCACGTGGGTTCGAATCCCACCGTCTCCGTTTTTTGTTTTTCGAAGATACATTTTTTGTTTTTTATAGTAACCGGAGGCTTGATAATGAGCGCAAAAGCAAAAGTATTGATTATCCTTGGTTCAGTCACATTGATTGCTTTGGGTGTGACAGTATATGTGTTTGCCGAGAACTTTTTCAAAGGGAAGTTCCCTGAGCAGACTACTGTTGTTGAAAACACCGACGTTTCAGATAAGACTGTAGATGAAGCATTGGCATCAATGAATGCTGCGGAAGGGCTTCATATGACAGTAACGAAGGATGATGTTGCGTATACTGTAGATATATCCAATTCAGTGAAAAGACAGTTTGACTCGGAACAGGTCAGTGAAGCAAAGAGTGACATTTCATTTTTCTCATACCTTTTTCATACGAAGGTTTCCAAGGCAGTTACCCCGAAAAGCGTTGAGATTAATGTCAAAGACCTGACTGAAACGATAGAAAGGGCACTTCCTGACAGTAAATACAGCACAACGGACGCTTATTTTGACAGTGATTGGAACCTGATCGGAGAGGTTCAGGGAGACGACATAGACTTCGATAAGTTTATGGAAAGAGTTAAATCAGATATCGCAAAGGGTGCTGAGATGGAATATAACGCGGCTGATTTCTATCATCATCCGAAAGTGAAGGCTTCTGATGAAAATATGCAGAAAACGCTTAAAAAGGTTAAAAAATACAAGTCTATGACCGTCACAATCGACATGACATGCGGGCACAAGGAAGTTTTGACCAGTGAAAATATTTGCAGTCAGCTTGTTATGAAAAAAGGCAAGCTTAAATTCAAGAAAGATTGGGATGAAAAATATATCAAAGAGCTTGCTAACAGATATGATACTTACGGCAAAAAACGTAAATTCAAATCAACAAAAGACGGAAACATCCTTGTTCCGCCGGGTAATATCGGATGGCAGATAAATCAGAGCGAGTCATTAGACAGGCTTCAAAAAGCACTGAAAAAAATGAAGTCATCGAAAATGAAGATGGCTTATATAAATAAAGGCGCAGCATTCGGTAAAAATAATGACATCGGAGATACCTATGTGGAGGTGTCTATCAACAGACAGCACGTATGGGTTTACAAAAAAGGAAAAATGGTTCTTGAAACAGACTGTGTAACCGGTGTTCCGAACAAAGAAAGAATGACTCATCCGGGCGTATACAAGATATATGCTAAACAGAAGGACAGATGGTTGGGTACGATGGCTGTCCAGGGATATCATACTCATGTTGATTATTTCATGCCGTTCCATGGCGGAGAGGGGCTTCATGACGCACCTTGGCGTGCTGCGTTCGGAGGTAGAATTTTTGTTTCGAATGGATCACATGGTTGTGTAAACCTGCCACCGGCTAAGGTTGCCAAGATTTATGATCTGGTAAGTGTGGGCACGCCCGTTGTTGTATATGACACACAGAACACCATAGTTGCCAGCACAGAGGAAAAGAAAAAGACAGAAAAGCCAAAGACAGAACAAAAGAAAAAAACCGACGATAACAAAAAGAAAAAAACGGATGAAAAACCAAAGAAAAATAATGATTAAGACGGAGGGATGAACTATGGAAGACAGAGAACAGCTTGCGCAGTGGATCGAAGAGAGCAACTATATCGTGTTTTTCGGTGGAGCAGGTGTGTCAACTGAAAGCGGTATTCCCGACTTCAGAAGTGTTGACGGTCTCTACAACCAGCAGTACAAATATCCCCCTGAAACGATGCTGTCTCATTCATTTTTCATGAGAGAGCCTGAAGAGTTTTTCAGATTTTATGAGAACAAGGTTTTAGCTCCTGATGCCGAGCCAAACAATGCGCACAAGGCATTGGCTTCGCTTGAAGCAAAAGGAAAGCTTAAAGCAGTAATAACGCAGAACATTGACGGACTTCACCAGAAAGCCGGAAGCAAAGAGGTTTTGGAGCTGCACGGGTCGGTGCTCAGAAACTACTGTATGGGTTGTGGGGAATCCTATGATCTTGACAGTGTGATAGATAAAATCAGAGCTGAGAAAGTTCCTTACTGTGAAAAATGTGGAAAAATAATCAAGCCGGATGTTGTTTTGTATGAGGAAGGGCTTGATAACTCGATTATGTCCAGGTCATTGCAGCATCTGCAGAATGCGGATATGCTTATCATCGGTGGAACTTCGCTGGTTGTTTATCCCGCTGCCGGATTGATTGATTATTACAAGGTCAACAAGTTGGTGCTGATTAATCGTGACAAGACGGCGAGGGATTCGGTGGCAGATCTCGTTATCCATGACTCCATAGGCGAAGTGCTCGCGCCGTTTATTTGATTGTCTGATACTAAAAAAATATATTGTGGCGTAAACAATAAATATCCAACGCAGTCATGTTAAACCGCTTTACGATAAACTAACTGCTAACTTCGACTAAGAGCGTGAGTTATTCACAGCATGATTTGTTCATAACTCACACTCTAAGTCTTCGTAAGCAGTGGATTTTATCGTGCGGTTTAAATAAAAATGACTGTTTATGGATTATTTTTTGTTTTACGCCACACTTTGCAATTTGTTAACTTGAAAGGAAACAACTATGAGAATCAAAAAAACTGCGCTCGTACTTATCTGTATTGTGTTTGTCCTGGTTGGCTGGAACTCGTATAGGAACGAGATTGAGCTTGCCGTGCCGAATGTCTGCAGTTATGATGTGCCGACTGTTTCTGAAAAAACAGGGGCGCTCTGGTATCGAAAGTTTTCTGATAATTATTTCATGGGTACATCCATGACGTCGTCGCCTATCGTTACGGAGAAGAATATCTATGTCGTGAATCGTGATATCCTGTATGAATTGAATATGAATGGTGGTATAGAGCGCAAATTGACGCTTGATGCAAGGATGAATTCGACCTGTCATCCGGTTTTGGCGTACGGTAAACTCTATATTCCGTTGATGAATGCACGTGTTGAGTGCGTTGATACGTCTGATTTCAGTGTTGTTTTCAGCGTTTGTACCTGTGATGATGAAAAAAACAGCTTTCAGTCGCTATGTCCGGTTTTGTATCACAACGGGTATATTTACTCGGGTGTTTGGGCTGCAAAATCCGGTGGTCAGATTGATACGAAAGCAGTGTCATCGGGATATTGTTACTGTTTGGATGCGTCAGACGGACGCGTTGTTTGGAAATACGGACAGGATGGGTCATCATCCGGGTTTTACTGGAACAGCGCCGTAGTCTGCGGTGACAAGCTATGCTTCATATCTGAGGGCGGCAGAGTAATCGTACACGGATTGACTGATGAAAAAATATATGACACGTACGAGCTCACAGATGGTGAACAGATCAGATGCGGGCTCTGTCAGGATATGACCGGCGGAAGCATTTTTACTGTTTCAAAAAAAGGTATTCTCTACAAGTTTTCTGTTGATACATCAGGAAAAATATCAAAACAGAAATCAGTGAGACTCATAGAATCCGCAAAAAGTATAAGCGCGACATCGACACCGACTGTTTATGCCGGTAAGCTCTATATGGGCTGTTTTGCGGACGGGTATGGATATTTGTGTGTGCGTTCCGCAGCCGATTTGAGCGTGATTTGCGATGCTCAGGGCGAGAAGGGGAGCGAGATTAAATGTCCTCCGGTAGTTGTTGACAAAACCGAAACAGGAACAGAAGAGGATATCTATGTATATTTCACATCAAATAACCCAACAGGTTCTCTTTATATGATGCATGACGGCCGTATATCCAAGTTTTTTGAGCCGCAGAGAGATAAGCAGTATTGCATAGCTTG
>JAIKWQ010000164.1 GCA_024684535.1 Eubacterium sp.
AAAACCAGAAAAGAAGACGATGAATACTTAGATGATGTGGATGATTTTTCACTTTCAGTTTTCCAGAACCCTGCAGAGTATTCAGGCGACTTAAAAGCAGAGATTATCAGTGGAAACTCAGTTGTGCTGTTGAAAGACAGAGATAGCGATGATTATAATGGAGAATATGACGCTAAAGAAGTTAAATCAAACGAGTATAAAATTAAAGCAGATAATGTGTCATATGGAGATAAAGACTATAAAACATATAATGCGAGGGGACTTAGAAACACTGTTTGGATCAGAATCAAAAAGACAGGCAAAGGTGTGTTGAGATTAACTTGCGGCAATGTGGTTAAGGAAATCACTATAAATGCAACAAAGAAGAAATGATGAATGAAGATGAAATAACTTCAGAAAGGATGTAAACCATGAAAAAAAGAGTTTTATCAGTAGTTTTGATGTATGCTATGATTATTATGGGGGTTACGGTTGTACCTAATCAACCCGACAAAGCCGATGCGAAATCAAAAACAACGAGTATCAGCATGTTTGCTGGAAAAACAAAATCTGCCTCTTATTTCGTTCGTCCACTTGAAGGTGACTTTGACAAAGACAAGAACCCTGATATAAGATATTATATGAATACAAAGATTAGTATTACCGGAAATACTAATAAATCTGTTGCCAAAGTTACAAAAAAATCCATAGATAAAAACTATGGAGGAGCAGCAATTTATGTAAAAGGCCTTAAAGTCGGAAAAACGACTATTACTGCAAAAATCACAGGGCATACTGAGACAACATATAATTTATATGGTAAAGGAAAAACAAAAAAAGTTAAAAACAAAACAGTTAAATTGAAGATTAAAGTCACGGTGAAAGACGTAACTATTCCAACCATTGATAAATCAGAAGCAACAATCAATGCAAAGGAGAGTGAACTTCCGCTGGAAATATATGAAGATGAAGATGAAAGTGATGCTATCGAGAGGGAAATTGAGTTTTTCGAGGATAATCATGAAGATGATGATTATGGTGCTCCGCACAAGACAATTCATATTTCAAAGATGAATGATGTTTCAAGCGTTTCTATCAAATCAAAGGACGAAAAGATTGCTGACGTATATGATTACTATGAGGATGGGGATAAAGAAAGCTTTTTCGTAATCAGAGCATTTGGATTTGGCGAGACAGAAGTGACAATAACCTTTAAAATGAAAGCAAATGTAAATGGCTCAAACAAGGTCACAAAAACAGTCAAGGTAAATGTTGTTGATGCGACTCTTCCGGATTAATACTATTAATTGGAGGCACTGATTAGCGGTGCCTCCGAATTTTTATGATATTTTCCTTGACATAACCGCCATGTAATGCTATAATACTCGAGTGTGCGTTTTGGACGAACAGTTTTAGCGTCTGAAACATACGTAACTGCGGCGTTTAGCCGTCAACCGCTCGGCGAGGTTTTGTTCGAGAAATCGGCACCGTAGCCGGCGAGTATCTCATATGATGGGTTTTCCGTCATAGACAGGAGGTGTAAGAATGTACGCGATCATTTCAACTGGTGGTAAGCAGTACAAGGTCGAAGAGGGCGATGTAATCAAAATCGAGAAGATCAGCGCTCAGAATGGTGAAGAAGTAACATTTGACCAGGTACTTATGATCGGAGACAAAAAAGTCAAGATTGGTTCTCCAACCGTTGACGGAGCTTCGGTTAAGGCTACTGTTGTATCTCAGGGCAAAGCAAAGAAAGTCGTTGTCTACAGATACAAGCCAAAGACAGGTTACCACAAAAAGAACGGTCACAGACAGCCGTTTACTCAGATTAAGATCGACCAGATTATCGCATGATTAATGTTCAGATAAGAAGGTCGGATAACAGAATCACCGGATTCAGCATAGACGGTCATTCGGGTTATGCGAAAAAGGGTGAGGATATCGTTTGTTCGGCGATATCGATTCTGGCAATCAACACCGTAAATTCCATAGAAGCACTAACTGATGATGAAATCAGCGTATCAGATGCTGACGGACATATCGATGTGGAACTTCAGGGAAAATATTCCGACAGGACGAAAGTGCTTGTTGATTCGATGATTCTCGGAATTCAAGGTGTGATTGAAGAATACGGAAAAGAATTTGTTGATTTAAAGTTTACAGACGCGTAAGCGCAGAAAAGAGGATAACAATGCTTAAGATAAACCTTCAGTTATTCGCTCATAAAAAAGGAATGGGTTCTACGAAGAACGGTCGTGATTCAGAATCCAAAAGACTTGGTGCGAAGCGTGCAGACGGTCAGTTTGTCCTTGCAGGAAATATTCTGTATCGTCAGCGTGGAACCAGAATTCATCCGGGAACTAACGTAGGAAAGGGTGGAGATGATACTCTTTATGCAAAGGTTGACGGAATCCTTCGTTTTGAGCGCAAAGGCAGAGATAAAAAAGTTGCCAGCGTATATCCTGTAGAGGATTGATGAAACACTGATACTACTTAAGGCTGACAAAGCAAATAAGTTTTGTCAGCCTTTTTCTATGTGAAATGGAGTGCAAAGCTATGGCTTTTTCAGATAAGGTTACTATACGAATACGTTCGGGCGACGGCGGTGACGGACATGTGAGTTTTCGTCGTGAAAAATATGTTGCTAACGGCGGTCCTGATGGCGGAGATGGCGGCGACGGCGGCGACCTTATTTTTGAAGTTGATGAGGGAATCAATACTCTCAGTGATTTCAGGTATAAGCAGAAGTTTTTTGCCGGCAACGGTGAACCCGGCGGAAAAAGACGCTGTCATGGAGCGGATGGTGAAGACCTGGTAGTGAAAGTTCCTGCGGGAACAATCATCAGAGAAGCCGAAAGCGGCAAGGTTATCACCGATATGTCGTATGAGAATACACGTGAAATTGTTCTGAAGGGCGGACGTGGTGGAAAAGGCAATATGAATTTCGCCACACCAACTATGCAAGCTCCGAAGTATGCGAAACCCGGAAAGCCCGGCATAGAGCTTGAAGTAATACTGGAACTGAAAATGATTGCTGATGTGGGGCTGGTAGGTTTCCCGAACGTCGGCAAATCAACACTTCTTTCAAGAGTCAGTGCAGCCAGACCGAAGATTGCGAACTATCATTTTACTACGCTCAGTCCGATTCTGGGTGTGGTTGATATGGAAGGCGGCGGATTCGTGATGGCGGATATCCCCGGACTTATTGAGGGAGCTGCTGACGGAGTCGGATTAGGTCATGATTTCCTCAGGCATATTGAAAGAACCCGTGTTATAGTTCATGTAGTTGATGGCGCAGGGACAGAAGGAAGAAATCCGGCGGAAGACATAGATGCGATCAACAATGAACTGAAAACATACAATGAAGTGTTAGCTTCCAGGCCACAGCTTATCGCAGCTAACAAGATGGACTGTCTTTTTGGTGAACAGAAAGAAGAAGCTATAAAAAAACTTGAGGAAGAACTCGATACAAAGGTATATGCTATTTCAGCGGCGACCGGCGAAGGAGTCGATGAACTCCTCTATGCAGTCAAAAAGCTTTTATCTGAAACCAAAGAAGACAAGGTTGTTTATGAAAAAGAGTATGAGGTTGCCGAACCGAACCTTGCTGACGAACCTTATACTGCGTATTACGATGAAGATGAAGAAATGTATGTGGTAGAAGGCCCGCGTATTGAGAGAATGCTTGGTTATACAAACCTTGAGTCAGAAAAAGGCTTCAAATTCTTCCAGGACTTCATGGTGAAAAATGGCATCATTGATGAATTAAAAGAACTCGGTCTCGAAGAGGGAGATACTGTCCGCTTATATGGCTGGCAATTTGAGTATTTTGATTAAGAGAGGAACAACTATGAGTCGAATCGGAATTCTGGGTGGCAGTTTTAACCCGCCCCACAAAGCGCATATCAAACTTGCTGTAGCCGCCTATGAGCAGTACGGCCTTGATAAAGTGCTTTTTATTCCGAATCATCATCCGCCTCATAAGTCAGAAGAAGAATTTGTCTCCGATGAACACAGAACACGCATGGTCAAAAAAATGATCTCATCGGATAAATACAAAAACTTTGAGTTCAGTGATATAGAACTTGTAAAAGATGAGCTTTCATATACATATAAAACACTTGAGGAATTGAAAAAAATATATCCGAAGGACCAGTTGTTTTTTATAATGGGCGCTGATTCGCTGGAGTATTTTTCTACTTGGAAAAATCCCAAAAGAATTGCTGAAATTGCGACAATACTTGTGGCACCAAGAGGGGAATCAGACAAAAATACAATAAAAGAACTGATTAAATTAACCAAAAAAGAAATTGGCGGAAAGTATCATTATCTCAGATTTGATAAAAAATATGCCGAGATTTCTTCAACTGATATACGTGATGCAATTATTTCCGGGGAAGCAGCAAAACAAATCCCAAAAAAAGTTCTGCTTTATATCCGACTGCATGGATTATACGGTTGCGAACCGCTTATTTTTGAAAATATAAATCAAGACGAATTGAAAAAAGCATTAAAGGCTACGCTTGACAATAAAAGGTATGTTCATACACTTGGAGTTGCGGAAACTGCAAAAGAGCTTGGCAGGATATATGGAGAACAATCAGTAGATGCCAAACTCGAAGAAAAGGCATATATGGCGGGGCTTCTGCATGATTGTGCGAAATACTAC
>JAIKWQ010000008.1 GCA_024684535.1 Eubacterium sp.
CACAAGATCCTTAGTCTTGCTCGTCTGCCAATTCCGACACTTCCGCATCCTCTGACTTTTCGTCAGCAAGTGATATAATATCAGAAATACCCTCTTTTGTCAAGGAATATTTTTGTTTATTGATATTTTTTAATACATGGATTATAATTTCTTATAAGAATAGCAAATAATGGCGTTTCAATCACAGTATGGGAGGGTTTATATGAACTACATAGATTTACACCTGCATCTCGACGGCGCGATAACCGTCGACATCGCAAAAAAGCTCGCAAAACTGCAGGATATATCGCTTCCGGCGTCAACAGATGAAAAGCTTGAAAAACTGCTCACAGTTCCTGCTGACTGCACAGATCTGAACGACTTTTTGAAATGTTTTGAGTTACCTTTAACTCTCCTTCAAACACCGGAGGGTCTCTCTGAGGCCGTATTTCTGGTTCTCGAGGAGCAACAGAAAAATGGTGTCATCTACTGTGAACTTCGCTACGCACCACAGCTTCACACCAAAAAAGATATGACGCAGGAGGACGCGGTCAAAGCAGCTCTGGACGGTCTGAACAGATACCTGACGGCATATAATACTTCCGAGCCGGCCGCAAGTACGCCATTTTATGCCAACCTCATCCTCTGCTGTATGCGCGGAGCCAATGATGCCAAAAACAGAGAAACCGTAAAACTTGCGGAAAAATACATCGTTCCGACGGGTGGCGTAGTTGCTATAGACTTGGCAGGCGCTGAAGCTCTTTTCCCTACAGCGGATTATCGCGACATTTTTGCGGAAGCAAAGAACAAAAATATACCATTCACCATACATGCCGGCGAAGCTGACGGAGCAGATAGCATAAAAAAAGCACTCGAATTCGGAGCATCAAGAATCGGTCATGGAGTGCGTGCTTACGAGGATCCTGAGCTCATTGAGCTTCTCACAAAAAAACACATCCCTCTCGAGATGTGCCCTACCAGCAACCGTCAGACTCACGCGGTTGAAGATATGTCAAACTATCCTATAAAAAAATATCTCGATGCAAAAATCCCGGTGACGTTGAACACTGATGATCCCGCTATCGAGGGTACGACTATCAAAAATGAATTCGAATACGTGAAAAATCAATACAACATAGCTGACGAACTGCAGAAAACCATTTTGCTGAACTCAGTCGATGCGGCTTTCACCACAGATGAAATCAAACAGAACTTACGAAAAATGTTCTTATCTTAATGTGTGATACCACTATGCATCAGCTTGTCCTTATCTTATCGAGTATCCCTTTCAGATAAGCTATCGCTATACCGTAGTTGGTTATTGGCACGCCCTGCGCAATCGCCGCCTCAACCCTACTCATTATCTGCCTGCGATTTACCATGCATCCTCCGCACTGCAAAATCAGATCATATCCATTCAAATCTTCCGGAAAATCTTTCCCTGCTACGATATCAACACTTATCTCACCGCCAACTTTTTTTCTCAGAAGATTCGGTATCTTCTCGCGACCTATATCTTCCTCCAGCGGGGCGTGAGAACAACTCTCGGCAACAAGCACTTTCGCTCCGGGTCTCAAATTCTCTATTGACTTCGCCCCCGCGATAAAAATATCAACATCGCCTTTCAGTGCTGCATACAAAACAGAAAAAGAAGTGAGCATACTCGCCTCCGGCTTCCTCTCATAAACGAAATCAAACACCTGAGAATCTGTGATGATAAGCTTCGGTGGATTCTTCAGCTCTGACAGCGCCGTCTCCAACTCCTCAGGCGCCACACACATCGTCCTCGCGTGCTTATCTAAAAGCTCACGAAGCGTTGTAACCTGCGGAAGTATCAGCCTCCCTTTCGGTGCCTGCTTATCCTGCGGCATAACAAGCAACACCAGGTCACCCTCGCCGACCAGTTTCCCAAGTATCGTCGGCTCCGGCAGGTTTTTTGCGGCACGTTTAATCTCTTCCAGAAGCTCATCCATCCCCTCACCTGTCACAGGACTTACTCGCAGAACATCAGGTAATACCTCATCAGACTTCCAAGTATCCGCATGACCTGCAACAGCGATAACCGGGACATTTTTCTCTTTAAAAAATGTCACAATCCTCTTTTCTGTATCGAAATTCTCCCCATAAAAAATGACAACGGCCACATCACAGGCCGCTGCCACATTTTTTGTCTTTGAAATTCTTTTTTCACCAAGCGCAGTCTCATCCTCGAGCCCTGCCGTATCTATAAGAAGACATGGTCCTATCGGTGCAATCTCCATAGCCTTATACACAGGGTCAGTTGTCGTTCCCGGTTTTTCAGAAACTATGGATACGTCCTGTCCGACGAGCGCATTGATGACGGAAGACTTCCCACTGTTGGTCTTCCCGAAAAAACCTATGCTTGTACGCATCCCCGAAGGGGTTTTGTTCAAGTCTGCCATTTATGCTGAAAGTTTACCTTTTGCTGTCTCAACAAGCTCAGCAAATCCGTCCGGATCAGATACTGCCATCTCAGCGAGCATTTTTCTGTTGATGTTTACCTCTGCAAGCTTAAGTCCATACATAAACTTAGAATATGAAAGACCGTTGATTCTTGCAGCAGCGTTGATACGTGCAATCCAGAGCTGTCTGTACTGACGTTTCTTCTGCTTACGTCCTGTGTAGCTCTCCTCAAGAGCGCGCATTACAGACTGCTTTGCTACTCTATACTGTTTACTTCTGGCACCACGATATCCCTTTGCCAGCTTCAAAACTCTCTTATGCTTTTTCTTTGCGTTTAATCCGCCTTTAATCCTAGCCATTGTATTATCCTCCGATTTCTATAATATTCTTCTTCCGATTAGCGATATGGAAGAACTTTCTTCATAACTTTCTCATTTGTCTTGTCCATCATAGTTGACTGACGAAGACCTCTTTTTCTCTTGGTTGTCTTTTTTGTCAGGATGTGGCTGTGATTTGCCTTATTCCTTTTGAGCTTACCTGTTCCGGTAGTCTTAAAGCGCTTTGCAGCGGCTCTTTTTGTTTTCATTTTTAACTTTGCCATGATAATTAACTCCTTTGCTATATGATATTTATTTACTTTGAAGCTGACCCGGGCGAAAGGAACATAACCATACTTCTTCCTTCCATCTTGGGTGGCTTATCTACAACACAATCATCACCAAGTCTCTCGACGAACTGGTCCATCATCTGTCTTCCGACATCCTTGTGCGCCATCTCACGTCCGCGAAATCTCAGTGAAACCTTGAGTTTGTCGCCTTTTGCAAGGAACTTTCTCGCTTGATTTGCTTTTGTGTTCAGGTCATTGACGTCGATATTCGGTGATATGCGTATCTCCTTTGTCTCAACAGTCCTCTGTTTTTTCTTGGCTTCCTTTGCCTTTCTGGACTGTTCATAGCGGTATTTACCGTAGTCTATGATCTTGCAAACCGGTGGCTTCGCTGTCGGTGCAATCTTCACGAGATCAAGTCCCGAATCCTTCGCTTTGAAATACGCTTCTTTTGATGACATAATCCCCAACTGTTCTCCGTCCGGTCCGATTACGCGGACTTCCTTGTCGCGGATTTGATCATTAATCATTAAATCGCTGATGGTGTTTCCCTCCTTTGTATACAAAAAAATGGATAGCTCCTGTATCGGCAAGCTATCCATGCATATGCATAACAAATAAATCAATGCAAAAATACTATGTTGACCACAGTCGTGTGATAGCAAATCCTGCTATACGACGGGGTGAGAGTGGATAACTCTGCTTGATACGAGTGGTATGATACCATACCGCAGCCCTGTTTGTCAAGGTTTTTTGTTATTTTTTTCGCCTGAAATCGGTTTTTATCAATCCTTAACCTCAAACAGATCTTCCTCAAGTTCATCCAACATATCCTGATAATCACTCTGATGAGCTCTCTGGTTCGTGGAAACCTTCTTGTGAAGATTTACGGCAGCAACTGATTTAGCGAGTGGCTGTACGGTTCCAACACCTGCGATACATCCGCCCGGACACGCCATACCCTCAAGCAGGTAGCCGTCATACTGTCCGCGCTTCGCAAGCATCATCATCTTGCGGCATTCTTCGAGATTCTCGGCAACATGCATTTTCACGTCACCGACTTCAGGGTGGTTCTCCTTGATATAGTTCGCAACCGCCTGAGCAACACCACCGCTGACAGCAAATCCTCTACCGTCTGCGGATGCGCCATGCATCGCATCGAACTCTTCAAGTTTCTCGAAGTCGACATTTTTCGCTTCGAACATACCCATAACTTCCTCAAATGTGAGGACGAAATCTATATCGCTTCGCACGCTTCTGCGGCTCGCTTCAAGTTTTTTTGCTGAACATGGTCCGATAAACGCAACCTTGCATCCGGGATGCTGTTTTTTGAGAAGTCTTCCAGTCAAAACCATCGGAGTAAGCGCCATCGAAATGCACTTCGCCTCATCAGGGAAAACTCTCTTTGCCATCGCAGACCAGGCAGGACAACATGATGTAGCCATAAAAGGAATCTCTGTCGGCACTTCCTTCAGATACATCTCGGCTTCTTCTATCGTACACAAGTCAGCACCGATAGCTACCTCGACCGCATCCTCGAAACCAAGCTCTTTGAATGCCACACGAATCTTCTCGGGTGTGAGCTTGTCACCGAACTGTCCCGCAACCGCAGGCGCTATAGCCGCATAAACCGGCTCGTCACTTCTGATAGCCTGTATTGTCTGGAAAATCTGTGCCTTATCTGAAATCGCTCCAAACGGGCAGTTTGCCATACACTGTCCGCAGGATACGCAGTTATCCTGGTTTATCTCCGCACGTCCGAGTTCATCTGATGATATGGCTTTCATACCGCAAGCCTCCGAACAAGGTCTCTTCAAACGGATAATAGCCTCGTACGGACAAACATTGATACACTTGCCGCACTTGATACACTTGCTCTGATCTATATACGATCTTCCATGCTTAAACTTAATCGCTTTTCTCGGACATACCTCCTGGCAGGGGTGCGCCAAACATCCCTGACATCCTTCTGTAACCTGAACCTCATTATCCGGGCAGGCGTTGCACGCAAATTTAATAATATTGATAAGTGGCGGCTGATAATATTTTTCAGGCTTCACGCACTCCTCAGCTCCTGTAGAAACAGGCGCATGCTCCGAAGTATCACGAAGCGGAAGTCCCATAGCCAGTCTCATACGCTCTTTAACTATCGCTCTCTCAAGAAAGACCGAATCCCTGTACTTGGAAATCTCTCCCGGTATGATTCTGTATGGAATCTGCTCCATCTCCGCGAGTGAACCCTCTTCGTATTCATAAGAAAGTCTCGCAACCTCCGCGTAAACCTTTTTTCTGATATCGTTGACGGGAGTCATTATTCCTCTCATCGACTGTGCTGCCATATCGTCCTCCTGTAAAAAATGATATAAATTTTTCGACTACTATATTAACATATACCCTCACATAAAGCAACAACTTCTTGAATCGGATATCAATACATTTTTTTCTTGCGTATATACCCGTTTTATATTATAATGGCACTTGAAGCTGTTTCCCGAAAAAAACAAAAAGGAAAACATAAATATATGAAAAAAATGTCAACTGAGGCAAGAGTTTTTTACATAATATCTATCATTATCCTTGTCGGATTCGGCGCGATCGTCATTATGCAAAACGTCGGCGGAATCGTACTTACCGACGCTCCTTTTGAATGCGGTTTTCTCGCAGCCACCGGATTTTTCTGTCCGGGTTGCGGCGGAACACACGCTGTGATAGAGCTCGCCAGAGGACACCTCTTCAGAAGCTTCGTCGACCATCCATTCGTGATATACTGCGTTGCCTGCGCGCTTGTGGATTTCATCATCTACACAGTCTGCCTGATCAGAAAAAAAGGCTTCCCGAAGTTTCGTATGATCTTCGTCTACATCGGAGTCGCAGTTCTTCTGGTGCAGTGGATTGCGAAAAATGTCCTGGTCCGAGTATTCGCTTAACCTACTTAACTGACGTGATATCTATGATTCCGAATTCTGACTTGGTACCGGTTTTGAATCCTATAGCCCAGTCTGAAATTCCCGAATTGACGATAAAATCAGTATTTCCTCTTCTTTCAAGACCATACGTTTTGTCATTAACTCCCGTGAGTACTCCGAGTCCCCCTACGGGTATCATCTGACCGCCATGCGTATGACCTGAGAGCACCAGATCAACGCCGGCCGCTTCCTGCGCATCATAGTCATTCGGTTGGTGATCAAGCACTATCTGATATTTGCTGTCATCCAGATCTTTCGTCAACTCGTCCATCTCAAGTCTGGTATCACCACGCTTGGAGTCGGACTTATCTTTGCGTCCGATCAGATAGACATTGTTCCCGAGCATTTCGTAACTGTCTTCCAAAAGCTTGACATTATTCTTCGCCAGAGTCTCCCGTATATCTTTGTCATCAAAATCTCTGGTGTTGTAGAAGCCCTTGTCGTGGTTTCCGTATATGAAATAAACTCCGTATGTCGTTTTCATCCTCCCCAGCGCCTCGACGCTTTTGACAAAATCTTCCTTCTTTGAAGAATCATCAACAAAATCGCCCGTCACAACGACAACATCGGGATTGGTTTTCTGTATCGTCTCCATATGCTTCGCAAACCCGTCACCGTCAAAAGTCGCGCCTATATGCGAGTCGGAAATCTGCGCTATGCGAAGTCTGTCCATACCGATATCTTTCGTAGTCTGAATACTGTAATCAGTTTCCCAAACATTGTGAGCCAGATACCAGCCTATACTTAAGTAAACCGCAGAAAAAATAATCGCACAGATGCCGGTAAGATATATTTTTTCGTAAAACGGTTTTATTTCTTCTGATGCATTTTCATCAACAGATTTCTTTTTGATCTTATTTATAATAAGTTTTATTAATTTACCTACAAGCTCAAAAATGATAAAAATAACCGCAACGTTGACCGTCACTATAACTCCGTTTACCAAATCAAATACACAGTAAACTATCAGTCCGACATCAGGTATCGCACCTATCAGAAGCGATTTCTTTTTTCCAAGTTTTTCTCTTGTTTTTTCCGGCAAAAACTTTCTGAATCTGGTCGCCAGATAATACATACTCGCAAGAGCCGAAATAATAAAAGCGCCTACAATCAACAAAAAAAACATAATAACAAAACTCCAATTTCACTTTTTATCATATATAAATTCATCATTTTCTCATCCACAGGGTCTCTGCCATAGATGACAATTTATCAGCGACACACAGTATCCATCCCTCTTTTGATTTAGGCGGATGAAACAATGTCAGCGGCCACATATGCGATCTGATGATACTCTCTGTTTTCTCATCTACATCAAAAATTTCTATCGCTTTGTCAGCCGCAGTATCCGGATGCGTATAACCATGCAGGCCATGTTTTAATCCTTCCTTATGCCAGTCATACAAATAAAAATCATGAAGTAACGCTCCGTTTAGCAGCACATACGGATCAGCATTTAAATCAAATTTTTTATCAAGAATATAACAAAGCTTAACCACATTTATACAATGCTTATATGTGGTAATATTTCCGTGCTGGATATACTCTTTCATCTGCTGCACGTGTTCTTCTTTTATCATGTCACCGATTATATCGGTTATTATTTTCTTGTCACTTTTATTCATTTGTTTCTCCCCAAAATCGACCTGCTGTGATTCCTGCTCGCAAGCTCATAAAATATGTTATCAGCCACAACACCCATATGATGATGCTGAGTTTGTGAAAGATTTCCAACTGCTTATCCGTACCCTCTCTCACAACACCTATAGCCCACACAAAATGCACCGCAAGCAAGAGCACTCCTACAGCCCCTGAAATAATATTGATATTTGAAAACAGGGTATCTGTTATAGCTTCACCTGATTTTAATGAAGTGTAAACTGTTATAATCGTAACACCGACTATGTTGAACGCAATTCCGACACCAAATAAAATGGTGTGTCTCGGCCAGACTTCACCCTCTTTTCTCTCCCAGAAAACTCCACCTGAATACGTCAGCAGAGAAAGGGTCATAAATATTATCGATGCAAGAACTACTTTCGACATACTGTCATTCCTCCCAAACTGAACTTGCTTAAATCCACTCTATTTTTTTACAGAAATTATCATATTCAGAGCACACAGTTATGTGATAATCATTATGCTCAAATGTTGTAAACTTCAGATTTTCCACCTGTTTATTTTTGTCAGGATCATCTATTATTTTTACACTGATTTTATCAGTTAAATCTACTTCTATAAACTCAGGCATCAAACTTATACCCGTTCCAAGCCACTTCATAACACTTTCTTTTACAGTCCACAGTTTTGTATACAGTGACTGTGATAAATCAGAATTCCGGGCCTCGACATAGTTAATCTCAGCCTGCGTAAAAGCTTTTTTTATCAGCGACTCGCCAAACTCTCTCGGTTTTTCCACGTCTACACCAACCTGTTTGTCGGAAACCGCGCTGACAGCTATTTCTCCCGCATGAGATATGTTGAAAAAACATCCATTCACATACGGTTTACCCTCTTTTGTGACCTGAATCTCTTCAGCAGAACACCCGGCTGTTTCAAGCGCTTTTTCCATAACTATTCCGCCACCCAAACACAGCCTTTTTCCCGAGTCAAACTTCATCCTGTCAACCCGCTCGCGACGGTCTTTTCTCTGTTTGACATAATAAGAGTCAAAAACTGTTTTGTCGCTTAATTCACTAACATCTATGGCAAATACCTGATTATCCATCCTTTTTTCACCTCAAAGCCATACACTATGATACAAAAATAAGCCCTACCTGTCAAGCTCCGCCAAAAGCTTACCCCGCTTGGTTCCCATCATCAGCTCCTCGCTGTAGTGTATGTATTTTTCATTCGGAACCTCTGCCAGGAATATCGCACTTTCCATAGTGATAGTAAGCTCAGTGACAAAGAGAATCATCTCCTGTCCCTCCCCGAACGCATCTTCCATAAAACTAAATGCAGCCGAAACCGCTGCCGCAGCATCAGTCTTTAAAGCATCCGCCTCCGAAGCGCCGCTTTCAGCGGCAGACAGGTATACTCCTATCTTGTTCAAAAGCGCTTTCGTCACAAGCTCAACTACCGTTACTCTCTCATCAAATCCCGCTTTCAAAAGCCTCTCGTAGATCACAGACGGCACGTCACTGCTCAAGATTCTGTCAATCGGATAGTCCTCCTCATACTTGAAAAACAGTTCAAGATAAGTTGCAAAATCCTCCGCCACTTCTTTGTGATACAAATACTCATAGATAACTGCTTCGGTTACGGGTATTTTTTCATCTCTGTAAACAGATATCAGATTACTTAAATCCTCCCAACCTCTGGCAGTCACGAAATGCCTTCCGTCAGTATCAGTCTCCATTCGATAAAAATTCTCAGGATGTATATCCAGATACGCCCTGATAGCGCGATGTATGTCGGCATCAGCAGCGTATTCTCTCCAAACATCGTAGTCCGCTTCGACATCTATCTGTCTGACTCTGTCAAGCGTCACAACATCAAACTCTCTCACAGAGCGGTTGTACTCGGGCGGATTTCCTGCTGAAACTATGATCCAACCCGCAGGAATTTTCTGATTACCGAAAGTTTTGCACTGCAAAAATTGCAGCATAGTCGGCGCCAGAGTCTCCGAGACACAGTTGATCTCATCTATGAACAGAATCCCCTCTCTTTTCCCCGAACGCTCCATCTCATCGTGTATGCTTGCGATTATCTCACTCATAGTGTACTCTGTTATGGAATACTTTTTCCCGTCATATGTTTTTTCCTGTATGAATGGAAGTCCTACTGCAGTCTGCCTCGTATGATGAGTTATGGTATACGACACAAGTCCTATCTGACACTCTTCGACAATCTGTGATATGATCTGCGTTTTTCCGACCCCCGGAGGTCCCATCATAAGTATCGGTCTCTGTCGGATTTCGGGAATTACATAGGTATTATTTTTATCTTTTTTTAAATACGCTTTTACTGTATTTTTAATTTCCTGTTTAGCTTCTTTTATATTCATTTTTTTACTCCCAATTCATTCTCATCCAAAAATATCTGCATCGCCCACACCGGAACCTGCGACTCATCATAGGGTTCCATATATACAAATGCTGTCTTAAACGGAGGTTCTTTTTTCGGATATATACCCCTTCCGTCTGTGAAATACAAAAGCCCGCATAGATTCTCAAACGCGCCGTCTCCCACAAGCTTGCCGACATATTCAAAGGCCGGTCTGAAATCAGTGTTTCCGCCACCTTTCAGTTCGAATGATTCCACCAGTCTTTCTATCTGCGATTCATCATCTATAACCACATCCGACTGCACTCTGTCATCCGCCTGTATCAGGTGAACTCTGCCTTTCCTGAAAAAGCTGTCCTGATTATTAAGTATCTGAAAAGTCTCTCGCAAAAATGCTCTGACAAGCTCTCCGCTTGTGGAATAACTTGTATCAACAACCACAGCAAAATCCTGAATCCTTTTTGTTTCTTTCGTCTCGACCGGTTCTATAAGCGGCATATTTTTGTATATCGAAAGACCGTACATATAAAACCCTAAGTCAAACTCGTCCGGATCCGTCATCAGCTCCTCGTGCACGACCATAAATTCTTTCAGAAACTTCGTATAACTTCTCTTTGATTTTCCGGCCTGAATCTGCATACTCAGCGCTCCGGCTTCATCGTCTGCATCATCTCCCGAAGCAGACTTTTTCTTCTGTGTCTGAGACGCTATGTTTTGCCATTTATTTTTCAGCATCAGCTGCCTGTCATCAAGCTTTTCTTCTTTCGGCCAAAACACATGGTCGTCCACAAAATACTCCGCACGAATAAGGTCTGATTTTTCAGATGTCACGCTCAACAGATACCGATATACCGTTGCCGCAGAAAGTGCTCTGTTTTCACTTTCAAACTCCTCATACACCTGTTTTCTGATAAGCGAAAGCGGCCTTTTGATCCTGTCATTTTTCAGGTTGTCAATCACATACTCGACAGCTATATCAGAAGCTATCCCCCACAAAAATTCATCTCTGCCACCTCGAGTCCAGAGATGAGAAAACAAACAATGAAGCATGCTGTGAAGATATAATCTCGACAAAAAAGAGGGGTTTGACTTAAATAATTCTATCTGCTTTTCGGAATTGTAGAATAAATACTCGCCGTCCGTAGCAGAAGTCACAAGCCTTTTGTCAGGCTTATAGGCAAAAGCATTCAGCGAAAAACTCAAAAATCTGAATTCCGTCATCAGTTCATCGGAAGTGAATTTCAGGATTTTTTCTCCCATCCCTTCCTGCCAAACTGTTTCGGATTTATCATACGTTACTCCTGCCACCCTGTACTCCTCCCGGTGATTATCGCCCTGGTTCCTTCAACCCATCCGGCCTGCGTCATTTTTCTGATCACCAAACCTATACGCTCACTGTCAAGCAGTCCCTGCCTGCCCATTTCCATTATTATACTTATATCTTTTTTCGCTATACATTCATCCAAAAACTCGGATAAATTATCAAGTAAATATCTCTGGTATAAAATCTTTTTTTCTTCTTTTAATTCAGTCTGAACTTCCA
>JAIKWQ010000029.1 GCA_024684535.1 Eubacterium sp.
AAGTCCCTGCTACGCAGTCAGAAGCTTGCTGACAGGTTCAAGGGTGGGTATCTGTTTCTGCTGAGACTTACGGTGTCTGATTATCACAGATACATATATGCTGCTTCGGGTAAACAGACAAAGAATTATCGTATAGAGGGAAGTCTTCATACGGTTGATCCGCTTGCCAATGATTATCTGCCGATATACAAAGAAAACACCCGAGAATACACGCTCATCCACACAAAAGAGTTTGCTGATGTGCTTCAGATGGAGGTGGGAGCGCTTCTTGTCGGTCGTATAAAAAATCACAAAGAAAAATGTCTCGCCCGAAGAGGTGAGGAAAAAGGATATTTTGAGTATGGAGGATCGACTATCATAGTCCTCACTGAACCGGGAGCCGTAAACCCGAGAGAAGACCTGATAGCCAATACAAAAAATGATCTGGAAACAAAAGTTTTACAAGGACAGAAAATAGCTGAAAAAGCATAAATAATAAAACGCTGATAGATATGTCAGCGTTTTATTTTTGTAATATTATACGATTATTTCCTGACTACATATCTTGCTTTTTTAACACTCTTTTTTATGTATGATTTTGACTTGTTCAGGTACTTGATGAGTGCAGAGTCCCAGAAGTAGCTGTCAAAATGACTAGGAGTTTTCCCGAATTTTTTGTATTGTTTGCTTTCAGCAGTATAGTAGTCCATAGCTACTTTGTATTTCTTTGTATCCTTTATTTTTTTGCCGTTTATCTTGATGCTTTTGATTCTCTTTCCTTTTTTCGCAGAAGCTTTGTAAGTGATGACAGCTCCGCCTATCTGAAGGGTTTTTGTGTTATTCTTCTTGTTCTTTGCCGCCTTAACCATATAGTCTATGGATATCTCCAGAGCTTTTTTGATTTCTTTTCCTTTCAGCGTTTTGATGTAAATCAAAGTGTCGGGAGGTATCACTTTGTTTAACATTGTTCTGGTGACATCTCCTTTTTTCAGAGCGGCTTTGACTGAACCGGTCATCACAAATGACATATCTGCCTTTGTCAGAAGTAAAAATGCGTCACTGACCGCTTTTCCCATAGCAATCTCTGCAGGTTTGCCTTTGCTCTGTTTGTTATTCAATGCGACAGGAGTATAGCCTACGGCAGGCTCTTTGTATTCGGTGGTGTCGCATCCGTATACTGCGCCTCTGGTATCACCGTACATGTCTTTTGCATAGTCTGCTGCATCAAACAAAACAGGAATTGAAGAGTCGATATAATTTGTTCCTTTCTCAGAGTACATAACAGTGTTTTCTCCGGATTTGATTATCGAGCCGGTCATTTTTTTTGTATGGAGTTTTTTGAACAATGCGTAGTCTGTAGTTTCTTCGGGCTGAAGCGGATCGGCCAGGTCATCATTACATATTTCTCCGTACTCGGTTTTGTAGAGTTTTTTCAGTGAGAGGTTTGTGGAAGCATCATCTACTGTAACATCTGTTCCGATTTTTTTGCTTATGTTGCTTGTGAGTATATTTATATTTCCGTCAGCTTCATAGGATACTGTGTTGCCTGTGAGGATGGAATTAAGGATGGTTGTTTTTGATGATGAATTGTTTTTTACTGTTGCGCTTCCTTCCTCGAAGGCATCGTTTTCAACAAATGTCGAAGAAACTATGTCAAGAGAAGAATTGTCATTTTCTACTATACTGTATGACGTGCCGGAGTTCTTGAAGAACAGGCAGTTAAGTATCTGACAGTTTGAGTTGTCTGTTGAGTAAACTGCGCTTCCGTTATCTGCTGAACAGAAGATGAATTGCGAGTTTTTGATAAGTACGGTGCTTTTTTTCGCATATATTGCGCCGCCGAAATCCTGAGCATAGGAGTTCGCAAAGCTGCAATTTGAGACGTTTACAGTGCTTCCCTCAGCTCGTATGGATCCGCCCGTGAAAGCGTCAATTGAAGACAGTTTGAGCCCGTTTATAGTGAGGCGGGATCCGGGATTTGTCACGAAGATGCTGTCTGTGGGACACTCAATATATGTAGCGTAGCGATAGCCATGCTTTTTGTAGAGTCCGTCTATTTTTATATCTCCGTTTATCTCGATTGAATTATCAAGATGCAGATCTTGCAGTTGGAAATCTTTGTCAAACGTGATGGTTTTGTTCGGAGTTTCACCGTTTTCAATATATGATATGGCTTCCCTCAAAGTCACGCGACCGTCATAGTTATCGGTCGTATCACTAATCAAAGTGACAGTTGATGAAGGAGTTTCGCGCGCCTCCAAAGTGCAGAGATAGAATTGCTCCTCAGACTTTGTGACGGGGTTTTTGAGCATCAGATATATTTCGTTTTTGCCCTCGAGGGGAATGTTTTTGTCCCAGCCTGTGATGCTTCTTCTTCCGGAATCTTTTCCGTAACCGAGAGTTATGCTTGTCTCGGGTACGATGGTTTTGCTTGTATCCAAAGCATAATTCGCTGCGACGATGTAGTATGAGGCTGTAAGAGCGCCACCGTCGTAAGTTGAGTTATTTATGATCTTAAAGTCTATAGACTCAGAATTAACCAAAGATGTCGCGCCTGTTGGAAGCTTTGAGAAAGTCTTGTCCAGGTTTAGGTCTTCTACAGTCATTGACAGATATTTCAAATCCACAGGCTCTGAAAAAATGTACGCAGGTGAGCCGTCAGCGGAATACAGTTTAAGTCTCAACATTACTTTCGTTCCGTCTCTGTCTATATCTATGGTGTCCGGAAGTTCGTTTTTTGTTTTGTTCGCAAGTTTTTTGTGGGAATTACCTGTGCTTCCGTATACGGTTGTATCAACTTTTGAGTCGTACATATCAAACCACTGAGACCATTTTCCGTCCCTGAGGTATGATAAGGACAGTGTCTGCTCAAAGTTGTTGTCATATATATAATCTTTGTTTGTGTAGGTTATTTTTCCCTCAGCTGAGTAGTTGTTTTTGAATTCATCAACCGAAAGAGTAATGGATAATTTGGAAGTATCGACATTTGTTTTTTTGACTTCAAATGATTGGGTTAATGTGTTGTTCAAATAATAGGATTCTCTGACTGAACTATCGGAATCAAGGGTTACAGTTATTGTGTATATCCCCTCCGAAAGCGCGGAAAAGGCTTTTCCTAAAGTCATCGTGTTATATTCATTTTGCTCCACTCTGATAGAGGATTTTTCGGAGTAAGAATCGATTTTTTTGCCGGTTTCATCAGTGATTTGTATGTTGTAAGAGAGCTTGTTGTTGTATAATACTTCTCCTAAGTTTGCTAACGAAAATGACACATATACATCCTTGTCTGAAGCGATAGTGGGACTGTCAGACTCTGATGAATAAGGAGATGTTGACAGCATAATATCACTCAGACTAAGGTCCGGCGATGTATGACAGTTTTTTGTTGCCTTTGGATCTTTTTCGTATGGGAGATCATCTGAATAAGGGGTCAGTGAAGTGAACTGATTGATAACTGCGCCTGCGCTGTAGTTTTCAAGCAGCAGGGTATGTCTATCAGATTTGTTAAACGGTTTTGTATGGTAAATATGCAGCTTATTTGGCGCATCCCGTCTATCTGCATACATATTTTTGTCTGAATCCGGATCGGCTATGATCATCGCATCATAGTATTTCAGTGAATGGTAATCATAGGAAGTGTTGTATATATATCCGTAGAGACAGATTGCGTGCCCTTCGCCATCGTCCACTTCGCCGTCTGAAAGCCATTTCACGTCCAAACCGATTGCGTTTCCTGCTCTCAATGAGTCAGTCATATCCAGAAGTGAATCAGTGGAATCCTTTCCGGGAGTTGTGTCATATACACTTATGGATTGAAGCTTTACAAGTTTGTCACTCGGATATTGAGGTAAAAATGCTCCGGGCTTGAAATTTTTCACATCATGTCCGTCGCTTGTACCGTTGAAAAACCAGTGGATTGCCTCAAATGCATTTCCTGCTTTGTCGTTGAAGTGGTCACTGAAAAGGTCGAAAGCGTCATCTTCGTCAGTGAAACCTGCTTTTTTTATCCATCCCGCATATTCGAGCATATCGGAAGCCTGACCGGCCCAACACAAATCAGAATCCACACCTTTTTCACCGATTTTTTCAGCATCAATAAAATCAAGGTCTTCCAGATCAAAATCTGTTTTCGAAGAATAACTGTTTATCAGAGCGTCCTGAGTTTTTTGGACATTATCAGAGGTAAGTCCTGTCAAAAACACCATTTTTTTCGTTCCCGGCAGGGCGAATTCCGCCTGGAAATAGCCGTTACTGCCCACAGGATTGGAAGATAAGTATTTAACATCCAGTACTTCTTTGTCTTTGTAAAGTATTTCATAGGACTCAATCTTATCATCTGTGAGATCAGATGCTTTCGGCGCATATGCACCCGAAAACCTGATTGACATTTTATCTTTTGTCTTGACAATTGATTTGGTGTTCGGAACATTTTTCCTGGACAGAGTTGCTGCCTGCATATCTGCCATTTGTATGAAAATTACCGACAAAACTGCAAGTATCAGTGAAAGTGCTATTTTAAAAAATATTGATCGTCTCATGTTCTGAGATCTCCTTTGTTTCAGTGTTTTGAGTGTGCGTTTTCCAGAGCGCGTTTGACAAATGTCTCCTGCGCGCCTATGGCTTTCTTTCCGCGGAGATCAGCTTTCGCGTATTTGCCATCTGAATTCATGATATGTGCCTTTTTGGTGTCGGCAAGCTGTATATCAAGAATCTGTATTACTTCATTTTTCAGTTTTTCATCTTCGACAGGGAAGAGTATTTCCACTCGTTTGTCGAGGTTTCTGGGCATCCAGTCTGCGCTTCCCATATAGATTTCGGGAGCGTTGTTATTCTCAAAGTAGAATATTCTCGCGTGCTCTAAGTAGGTTCCCACGATAGAGCGCACGTGGATGTTCTCACTTAAACCGGGTACCTGTGCGCGAAGGCAGCATATGCCCCGGATTATGAGCTCTATTTTTACGCCCGCAGCGGATGCAGTGTACAGCGCATCGATGATTTCTTTGTCGCAAAGCGAGTTCATTTTTGCTATGATGTGCGCGGGTCTGCCTTTGACTGCGTTTGTTCGCTCCCTGTTGATCAGGAACAGGAATTTATCTCTTAACCATTGTGGTGCGAGAGAGAGCCTGTTCCAGGCCAGGGGCTCCGAGTAACCCGAGAGCATGTTGAAAACGGCAGTAGCATCTTCTCCGTAAGCTCTCTTGCAGGTGAAAAGACCCATATCCGTATAGAGTTTTGCCGTTGAATCGTTGTAGTTTCCGGTTCCCAGGTGCACATAACGCCTGATTCCGTCTTCTTCTCGTCGTACAACCAATGTGATTTTTGAGTGAGTTTTTAATCCCACAAGTCCGTAAATTACGTGGCATCCTGCTTCCTCCAATTTCTTTGCCCAAACTATGTTATTTTCTTCATCAAATCTTGCTTTCAGCTCTACAAGTACAGATACCTGTTTCCCGTTCTCCGCGGCCGCCGCCAATGAGGCGATGATGGGAGAGTTTGAGCTGACGCGGTACAGTGTCTGTTTGATAGCCAGTACCTGTGGGTCAAGTGATGCCTTTCGTATGAAGTTTACCACAGGGTCGAAGCTCTCGTACGGGTGGTGCAGTAGTATATCGTGATCCTGTATCTGTTCGAACAGATCCCATTCGGGATCGATGTACTTCGGAACCTGAGGGGAGAATGGTTTGTCCTTCAGGTGGTCAAATCCGTCTGCTCCGTACGCTTTCATTAAAAATGTGAAGTCAAGAGGCCCTTTGATCCGAAATACCGAGTCATCGTTTATGGGAAGCTCACGCTTCAAAAGTTTGAGGAGCTGTTTGTCAACTCCGGACTCGACTTCAAGTCTGATAGGTTCGCCCCATTGTCTTCGTTTCAGCTGTTTTTCTATCTCTACAAGGAGATCTGCGGCTTCGTCTTCATCAAATGGAAGATCGGCATTTCTCATCACTCGATATGGCGTTGCGCAGATGACTTTGTAGTTCAGGAAAAGTTTGCTGATATTTTTTTCTATTATCTGCTCCAGAAGGATTACGGTTGTGCAGTTGTCCTCATCGGTCGGGACCATAACAACTCGCGGGAGTCCCGATGGTACCTGCACTGTCGCAAAATCTATGGTGTTTTTCTTTTTCTTGTCCTGCAAAAGCGCGCCGATGTTTAAGTATTTATTCCTGATTAGAGGAAACGGTCTTGATGAATCCACAGCCATTGGTGTAAGTACGGGAAAGACATCGTTTTGGAAATATCTGTCTACGTACTCAGACTGTTCTTCATTCAGATCCTCGTGGTGCGAGATTATTTTTAATCCGTTTGACCTGAGTGCAGGCACGAGTGATCTGTTGTAAGTGGAATACTGCCTGTTCACAAAGTCGTGGGTGTATTCCAGAATTGCGTCAATCTGTTCACCGGCCGTCATTCCTGCGATATCGTGTCCTTTGTAGCCTGCATTTACCTGGTCCTTCAGTGAGGCGACTCGAACCATGAAAAACTCATCAAGGTTTGATGAGGTAATGCTTAAGAATTTCAACCTCTCTAAAAGCGGGATGGAAGTATCTTTTGCTTCGGATAATATTCTGTCATTGAAATCAAGCCAGCTTAACTCTCTGTTGATATAGTTTTGTGCGTTCATATTTCTTACCTCCTTCCGCTTTTTTTCTGTACAAGTTTCGGTCTGATACCGAGTATCTCTTCGAAGACGTCTGCTTTGCTGTGGAACAGTCCTTTTTCAAGGGTTATATCTGCCATTGTGTCGGCTGTTACCGTCAGGACTCCGTCTTCAAGCGTTACACCGACTTTTTTTATCTTGTGACGGTTACTCTTGTCAAGCACGTTGGCGGTTTTCAATATCGCGTTGAGCTTGACGACTGTGATGTATTGATCTCTGGTGAAGTCGTCGCTCAGCTCCAGATAGTCGGGGAAGCGGTTGTCATTGTACCTGATCAGATTCGCAACCATACGCCTTTCCCTGTCGGATATTCCGATGATTTCCGTCGTCATCACTATATGGTAGCTGTTTTCGCGCGAGTTCGTGTCACTTATGAATGCCCCTACGCTGTGCAGTATAACTCCGATCTGCAGCAACAGTCTTTCGCGTTTCCCGAGTCCGTGAAGTTTTTTGATCTTATCAAAAATGTCAAGAGCGAGAGATTCCACTGTCTCGACGTGTTCCATATCTACCTGATATTTCTTTGCCAGAGACCTTGCCGCAGTGAGGATGTCTTTGGTGAAGTCGTGAGTTGAGCTCAGTTTCAGGCGCTTTTCCGCAAACTCCGCAGCCATACTGTCACACAGGTCGATGGGAGAGAGTATGAAGTTCTCGCATCCTGTGTATCGGGATATTTTTCTCAAGATAAGCATGGTTGGAATAAGCAGTTTTGCACTGTGCTTAGGGATGCCCGGTGGAATTTTTGCCTTTGTTACGTACTTTGAGTGAAGCAAACCGTCAAATTCATTTTTTTGTTCTTTCATATAGTAGTACGCATCAGGGACCATTCCGCCGATAGCTATGATGTGGTTTATCTCAGTGTCTTCCAGATTCTTTTTGAAGAAGCCTTCGACGTCTTTTTCAATATACTCGTCGATAAGCTCCGTATAGTCGTAGGCTTCGTCCTCCATAACCTGAAGAAGCTCCTGTATACGGGATGCTCCGAGTTTTAGGTTCTGCGTTACGTGAAGTTCGCCTTTGTCAAATACAGAGAGCTGTACGCTTCCTGCTCCGATATCTACAACAACCGATCCCTCATCGATGAGAGTTTCGAAACGTGGTTCATTGCAGGCGAGAGCTTTGTAGTTCAGGAAACGCGCCTCGCTGTTGGTGAGGATTCTTGCGGTGAAGCCTGTCTGGATTTTGATCTGATCGATCAGCATCAGCATATTTTCAGCCTCACGAACTCCGCTGGTGCCGTAGATATCACTGGCATCAACACCAAATTCTTCCATGATACGGTCAAAGTCGATGAGAGTCTGACAGATTTCATTTGTCGTTCGATAGGAAATAAAACCGGTAGAATACGTCTCGGCGCCGATAGAGAATTTGCGCCTGACGTGATTTAGCATCTGAATACCGTTCTTTTTTGATACTTCAAAGATTTTCAAAGTCAGCTCGGAAGAGCCTATGTTTATTGCACCATAGATGTGTCCAGCCATGTTACCGTCCATTCCGGAGCTATGTGCTCCCTTTAGTTTTTTCCCTTTTTGTTGCTTTGATAAGTTTATCCCTAGATTATCAGCATCGCGTCACCAAAGCTGAAAAATCTGTATTTTTCACGAACAGCCTCTGCGTAGGCCGCCAGTATGGTTTCCCTGTCTGAAAGAGCGCTTACAAGCATAAGAAGTGTTGATTCAGGCAGATGAAAATTCGTGATAAGTCCCTGTGTAAGTTTAAATCTATATCCCGGATAGATAAAAATATCCGTATCGCCTTCGCCGGCGTGTATGATCCCGTCATCATCAGTAGCGGATTCGATAGTTCTGCAACTGGTGGTTCCCACGCAGATTATCCTTCCTCCGTTTTGCTTTGCAGTGTTTATGATATCAGCAGCTTCATCTGTCACGCGGTAGAATTCCGTATGCATATGGTGTTTGGTGACATCATCAACTTTTACCGGTCTGAATGTGCCCAAACCCACGTGCAGTGTGACATCGGCTATTTGTATGCCCTGCGCGGATATTTTTGCCAGGAGCTCGTCTGTGAAATGCAGTCCTGCTGTCGGAGCTGCCGCTGAGCCGTCATACTTTGCGTATACTGTCTGGTATCTGTCCGCATCTTTCAGTTCGTGTTTGATGTAGGGCGGGAGAGGAACCTGTCCGAGCTCGTCGAGTATTTCTTCAAAAATGCCCTCATACTCGAATTTGACCAGTCGGTTACCGTCGGGCAAAACCGACTCGATGGTCGCGGAAAGCTTATCGCTAAATGATACTTTTGCGCCTTCTCTCAGCTTTTTCCCCGGTCTGACCAATGTTTCCCAGACATTGTCACTTTTTCTCTTTAGCAGAAATACTTCGACTGATGCGCCGATTCTTTCTTCGGGCGTGTCCTTTTCGGGATGGATTTTGTGTCCGAAAAGTCTGGCGGGGATAACCTTCGTATTGTTTCTCACCAGACAGTCACCCGGTCTCAAGTAATCGGTTATATCTGTGAAGTGTTTGTGGGTGATAATACCTGAAGTTCTGTTAAGAACCATAAGCCTTGATGCGCTTCGATCAGTCAATGGGTCCTGCGCTATCAGTTCTTCCGGCAGATCATAATAAAAATCACTTGTTTTCATTTTTCAGTTTCTGTCTACAATTTCATAATTGTGTTTTTTCAGCAGTTCGCGGGCTCTGTCAGCGTCATTTTTGCTGTTCAATTCGAGTCTCAGGACGCCGTCGATAAACTCGCGGTTATTCACTATGCCTATGTTTCTGATATTGATGCTTTCGGCGGACAGGATAGAAGCGAGAGAAGCGATAGCTCCGGCTTTGTCATCTATCGTTACGTAGATATCGTACTGAACAGGGAGCGCGCCCGCTTTTTTTGAGGGTATCGAATCTCTGTATTCCCCTGCTTCATCGAAAGCTTCATATATGTAATCACCGCTCTTTTTTTCTATAGCTTCTTTGTACGAGCGGAGAATATTTCCGAATTTGTCTAAAAATGCAATGATACTCTCAGAGTTTGTCAGACATATATCTTCCCACATCTTGGGAGAAGAGGATGCAATACGCGTGATATCTCTGAAACCACCGGCTGCAAGGTATTTCATAAGCTGATCTTCATCGTCGTTTGTTTTTACCAGGTTTACAAGCGCGACTGCAACCAGGTGTGGAACGTGGCTGATTGCTGCGGTTATCTCATCGTGTCTGTCGGGAGGCAGGATGATGCACTCCGCGCCCGTCGCTATAACCACTGCCTGCAACGTGTCAATGTTTTTCTTTGAAGTTTTTTCTGTAGGAGTAAGTATATAAAAGGCGTTTTCCAAGAGAATGTCAGTCGAATTCTCGTATCCGGTTTTCTCGGAGCCGGCCATGGGGTGTCCCCCGATAAAACGATCTTCAAGACCGGATTCTTTGGCAGCTTTCATGATGTCGCCCTTCACGCTGCCCACATCTGTAATGATACAATCCGGTTTCAGGACATTTTTAAGTTTAGGCAAAAATGACACGATAGTCTTTACCGGTGTGCACAAAAAAACGATGTCGCAGGATGAAAATGCGTCACCTATTTCGTATGTAAGCTCATCTATGACTCCTTCACTGACGCCTTTGTCAAGTTCAGGATTCTCTCTTCGAGTGTAAACGAGGACGCGAATACTCGCGCCCCGTTTTTTTAACGCTCTTGCAATGGATCCGCCTATCAGACCGAATCCAATAAAACCCAGATTTAAATGCTTCATTTACTTAAACTACCTACTGAATGATGTGTTAAAACTAAATTGAATTACTATATATGCAATTACATATCAAAGCTCAGAATAACCGAAGCTGTTGACCATGGCGTCGATTTTCTGACCTTTCTGGCAGTAAGGGCAGTTTTCCTGACTGAAGGTTTCGTAGTCGGTGAGGTCGTCAGCGCTGAATATGCTGTGAACCTCGTGGCCGAAGATTTCGCCTGAAGCAGAGAAGATAGCTGATACACCCTGAATCACACCGCCGTAATACTGGATACATTCAATACCTCTTGCGATAGTCCTTCCCGTTGTTGCCGATGCCAAAAGAAGAAGTATGTTCTTGTTGCGGATCATAGGTTGTAAGTTGTCCCTGAAAATCATCTGACCGCCGTTTCCGAACTCCGGTGTAACCACATAAAGGCTATCGTGAGTGTTCAGCGACATAACGCCGTTTTTCTTGAGCTCGTCAGCGAGGTAAGCTCCGATAACTTCACAGCCGTCTGTGCTGACGATTGTATCTATCGGTTTGTTGTACTGGTATTCCGCAGCCATAGCCTTGGCAACTTCCATAGCCTCGCTCTGACGTGTTTTGAGCATCGTCATATCGACATAGCAGTTGATGTGGCTGTGGATAGTGGCGAAGTGGCCGTTGAGAACACGAAGTTTGAGCTTCGGATTGACCTTTGATGGGATTTTGATCTCATTGTCTACAAGTAACATAAAATTCCTCCGTTCCGGAACCGATAGTCAGCGGAAAATCAGTGATTTTTCAGTCCCTTCTGGTATAGTTTTCTCTTACTGAATTATTATATCACATAAAAGCGCAAAATGGAAGTATAATTTTTGTTGAAAAAAAACCTTTCCTATGTTATTATATCAAGTGCTGATTTTTTTAAATGTATCATGGAGGAGTCAAAGCATGGAATTTGGTACCGGGGCAAGCAAAATAGAAGTTCCAGAGTCGCAGTTTGATACCGGCGAACTCTCTATGGGCCTGATTCCGCCCAATTTTACCGAGCCTGATGCATTGTACAAAATTCTTGAAAAAACAGTCAAAACATATCATCCGTCTGATGATCTGGCGTTGATTCGCCAGGCTTATGATCTGGCAAAAAAAGCCCACAAAAATCAGAAAAGAAGGTCCGGTGAGCCGTATCTGACTCACCCGGTCTGTGTTGCTATCATTCTCGCACAGCTCGAGATGGACAAAGAAACAATCATAGGTGGGCTTCTTCACGATGTCATAGAGGATACCAAGTATACATATGACGATATAACCGAAATGTTTTCAGAGGAAATAGCAATCCTTGTTGACGGTGTTACGAAGCTGACCCAGTTGAACTATTCCGCTGACAAGGTTGAGGTTCAGGCAGAGAATCTGAGAAAAATGTTCCTTGCGATGGCGGCTGACATCCGAGTTATCATCATCAAGCTTGCCGACAGACTGCACAACATGAGAACGATGCAGTTTATGCCGCCTGAGAAGCAAAGGGAAAAATCCCGAGAGACGATGGATATATACGCGCCCCTAGCCGACAGGCTCGGTATATCAAAAGTCAAGGTCGAACTTGATGACCTGGCGCTGGAATACCTGGAACCCGAGGAATTCAGGGAGCTCAAAAAAGAATTTGAAAATATCAAAAGGACCAAAGGTGATTTCGTCAAAAATATCATGGATGAAGTCTCCGGACACCTTGAGAAAAACGGTGTGAAAGCCAAAATAGACGGACGAGTTAAGCACCTTTTCTCCATATACAGAAAAATGATCACGCAGAACAAAACTCTTGATCAGATTTATGATCTTTTTGCGATCAGGATTATCGTGGATACCGATCAGGAGTGCTATACTGCGCTCGGAATTATTCATGAGATGTACAAGCCGATTCCGGGGCGTTTCAAAGACTATATAGCTATGCCCAAGCCAAACAACTACCAGTCGTTACACACGACACTTATCGGCCCTGACGGACAGCCGTTTGAGATTCAGATCAGAACCTATGAGATGCACAGAACCGCCGAATACGGTATCGCGGCTCACTGGAAATACAAAGAAACCGGTGGAAGCAGCGAGATGTTCTCGAGAAGCGAGCAGGAGAAGATGGCATGGCTTCGTCGCATACTCGAGTGGCAGCATGATATGGATGACAACAGGGAGTTCTTAAGCATCATCAAAAGTGATCTGGATTTGTTCTCAGATCGAATTTACTGTTTCACACCGGGCGGAGATGTGAAGACTTTGCCGACTGGTTCTACACCGATAGACTTCGCTTATTCCGTGCATTCTGCGGTCGGAAACAGAATGGTCGGCGCAAGAGTGAACGGGAATATTGTTAAAAATGACTATGAGATTCAGAATGGTGATCGGGTGGAGATTATCACCAGTCAGAACAGCAAAGGACCAAGTCGTGACTGGTTGAAAATTGTCAAAAGTACACAGGCAAGGAATAAGATCAATCAGTGGTTCAGACATCAGTTCAAAGAAGAAAACATAGAAAAAGGCCGTGAGCTGATAGTAAGCTATTGCAAGACCCATGGCATAGATATGGTAAAAATAAACAAGCCTGAATACCTTGAATACGTGGTCAGAAAATACGGATTCAAGGATTGGGATTCAATCTGCGCTGCTGTGGGACATGGCGGTTTGAAAGAAGGTCAGGTTGTTGGAAAACTGGTTGACCGCTATGAGAAAAACCACAAGAAAATTGTTTCCGATGATCAGGTTGAAGAAGTTATCGAGAAGGTCAGAGAGGCCAGGGAAAACGCCGGACTTGATGTGACCAGACGCGCGCTTGAAAGCAAGAGCGGAATCATCGTAGAAGGATTAAACGACCTTGCTGTGAGGTTCTCCAAATGTTGTTCGCCTGTGCCGGGTGATGAGATTATCGGTTTTGTGACCAGGGGACGAGGCGTATCAATCCACAGAACCGACTGTGTGAATATGATCAATCTTCCAGAGGGCGAGAGAAACAGAATCATAGAAGCCGAGTGGTCGGAAAATGCACGTGACGGCGGAGGCGTATATCCGGTAGAAATCGTGATTTACTGTAACAACCGCAGCGGTGTGCTTATGGATGTATCGAGAGTTTTCACAGAAAACAAAATAGATGTCAAGTCTATGAATGTCAGAACCAACAAAAATGAAACCGCCGTATTTAACGTGGGATTCGAGATACGGAGCGTTTCGCAGTTGGATGAACTTATGAAAAAACTGAAAGGCGTAGAGAGCGTAACAGATGTAGAAAGGAGCAGCAATGGCTGATACAGGTGAAGTAGTTGTAAAAATGATGGTAGTCGGTCCTGTGCAGACAAACTGCTATATAATCAGGCGCGAGGGATCTGACAAATGTGTGGTAGTGGACCCGGGCGCTGAAGGTGACAGGATTTTCATGTATATAAAGACCGAGGAAATGAAGTGCGAGGGTATACTGCTCACACATGGACACTTTGATCATTTCGAGGGTGTGGATGAACTCGTAGGATATACAGGTGCGGAAGTTTACATACTTGATGAGGAAGCAGGACTTATCGCTGACTCCCGTCAAAATGGTTCTCTCGGACTGATGGGTAAAGGAAGTCATCTGGAAGTGAAGAATCTTCTGCACGACGGAGAAACAATTGAATTGGCAGATATCAGTTTCAAAGTGATACATACACCGGGGCATACGGCCGGAGGTTGCTGCTACTATATCGAGAGTGCAGGGCTTCTGTTTGCCGGAGATACTATTTTTATGGAGTCGATAGGAAGAACGGATCTTCCCACGGGAAGTATGAAGGAGATAATCTCTTCGATCAGAGAAAAAATACTTTCCCTTCCCGGAGATGTAAAAATACTTCCGGGACACGGACCTGTGACTGACGTAGCTTATGAGACAGCGAACAATCCATACGCGTAATTTTGGGCGTTAAATTTTGATTTAACATACTGCCATGACATTTTTAGGAGAACATATATGATTGTTATCGAAATCAAACCCGATGATGAACATTCGGGCGGAGAGTTTTCATATGATTTGAGGACATTGGCGTTTAGCTTCTATCCGAACCGCAAGTGTGAAGTTCGCACTGTGGAGGGATGGAGGGGTAGGATTGACTACCCTATGCGCATTTTTTACAAGGACAAAATGATCCTTGACGTCAGTCTTTCACCGTATGACAAAGAAATAGTTAAGCGTGCGGCGTACGGGGCGCTTTCATCGAAAAGCAAAACGATGCTTCCATGGGGAATTCTCACGGGAATCAGACCTGCGAAGATTGCGTACGACCTTTTGACTGAGACCGGTTCGAGGCAGGAGGCTTTCGAGGTTCTGATGGATGACTACCTGGTCTATCAGGAAAAGGCTGAGCTTGCGCTTGATGTGGCTGCGAATGAGCATATGGCAACGTCATCGCTTGATTTGGACGCGGGATACAGTGTGTATGTAGGTATTCCGTTCTGTCCGTCGATATGCCAGTATTGCACGTTTTCTTCATATCCGCTTGAGCAGTACAAAAACAAGGTTGATGACTATCTGGATGCGCTGTCAAAAGAGTTCGGGTATATGGACGATTTCGTGCATTCTCAGAGGAAAAAGAGAGTGTTGCACAGCCTTTACGTGGGGGGAGGAACCCCGACATCGCTGAATGATGAGCAGTTGAAAAGGCTTATAGATGAGATACACAAAAATTTCCCGCTTGATGAATCGCTCGAGTTTACTGTGGAAGCAGGACGGCCCGATACGATAACCGGGGAAAAAATGAGAATATTGAAAGACGGCGGAGTTACGAGAGTTTCGATAAATCCGCAGTCTATGATTCCGGGGACATTGAAGCTGCTGGGCAGAACTCACTCGGTTGCGCAGGTCAGAGAAGCGTTCGGACTTGCCAGAGAAGCAGGAATCGACAATATCAACATGGACATCATAGTCGGGCTTCCGGAGGAAGACGAAGTTGATTTTTACAACACGCTTAATCAGGTGTATGATTTGGGACCTGACAGTATCACGGTTCACACGCTTGTGATCAAGAGGGCTTCAAGACTCAGAAGAGAGCAGATAGAGTCTTATGGGGATATCAGGCCGGAGGATACGCTGGTACCGGTTCTCCAGAAGGGTAGTTACGACTACTTAAAGACGCATGGATATGAGCCGTACTATATGTACAGGCAGAAAAATGCGGTGGGCAGCACCAGAAACACGAATCAGGAAAATGTAGCTTACGCGAGACTCGGAAAAGAATGCCTTTACAATATCCTGATGATGGAAGAGCTTGAGGATATCATAGCTTTCGGAAGTGGCGGTTCATCGAAAAAGCATATCGCAGGCACCGGAAGGATAGAGAGAATAGAAAACGTAAAAAGTGTTGATGATTACATCTCGAGAATAGAAGAGATGAAGGGCAGAAAGCTGGATGCTTTGGGAAGAATCAACAAAGCAGCCGATGCCGACAGGAAAAACAGGATGGAGGAAGCAATATGGCACTGAAAAAGAAACCCACAACCGGAATGAGAGATATACTTCCGGAGGAGATGAGAATCAGGGAGTACGTTCTTGATATGATCAGAAAGACATATCGTACGTACGGATTTACGCAGATAGAGACACCTGCTGTTGAGCATATAGAGAATCTGACCGGAGGACATGGCGGGGAAAATGAGAAGCTGATTTTCAAGATTTTGAAGAGAGGACAAAAACTCGATTTAGAGAGAGCAAAATCCGAAGAAGACCTGGTTGACGGTGGGTTAAGGTTTGATTTGACAGTTCCGCTTTGCAGGTTTTATGCCGCGCATCAGGCTGAATTGTCATCTCCCTTCAAGGCGCTTCAGATGGGAAATGTATGGCGCGCGGACAGACCGCAGCGAGGCAGATTCAGGCAGTTTATGCAGTGCGATATAGACATACTCGGAGAGGCGTCAAAGATAGCAGAGATTGAACTGATCTCAGCGATGACAACACTCCTCGGAAAACTTGACTTTTCACAGTTTACAATCAGAATCAATGACAGAAGGATACTGATAGGAATTGCAGACTTCTGTGGATTTGATAAGGAAAGACAGGACGAAGTATTCATAATTCTTGATAAACTTGACAAAATAGGCATAGAAGGCGTCAAAGAGGAATTGATTGAATCAGGATTTAATGATACAGCTGTAGAAAAATGTCTTGACATTTTTAATGATGTGTCGAAAACAGGCGATGAGGCAGGCTCGGGAATTATCGGAGCAGATGATCTGAAAAAGCTTGCAGATAAACTTGGAGACAGCTTAGAGGATGGCGTTAGCGAAAACCTTTTGAGCATCATTGAGACGGTTGATGCAATGAGGCAGTGTGAGTTTAAGATTGAATTTGATCCTACGCTGGTTCGCGGAATGAGTTACTATACCGGTCCTATTTTTGAGATTGCGATGGATGAGTACGGTGGCTCTGTCGGAGGCGGAGGACGCTACGACACTATGATTGGAAGATTTGTCGGAACCGACACTCCTGCCTGTGGATTCTCGATAGGATTTGAGAGAATAGCGATGCTTCTTATGGAAAGAGGCTACCAGATACCGGATGAAGAGAAGAAGTATGCATTTTTGATAGAAAAAAAATGTACCGACGATCAAATCAAGCAGGTGATAAGCAAAGCCAATGAGTTGAGAAGCGCCGGGAATACAGTGACTATCGACAGGTTGAAGAAAAACAAGAAATTCCAGAAGGAGCAGCTTGCGGCGCTGGGATACGATAATATTGAGGAAATCTTTGCTGATTGACATAATAAATTAACGGAGGAAGAAGAAAAATGGCTGAAACAATGAAAGGACTTGTCCGTACGTGCAGATGCGCGGAACTGACTACCGATGATATCGGAAAGACAGTTACGGTTATGGGATGGGTTCAGAAAAACAGAAACAAAGGAGGTTTGTGCTTTACCGATTTGCGCGACAGAAGCGGAATTCTGCAGATAATTTTTGAAGAAGCGCAGATCGGCGCCGAAGGATTTGAGCGTGCTGGAAAACTTCGAAGTGAATTTGTGATTGCTGTAACGGGTGAGGTTGTGCACCGCTCGGGTGAAGTAAACAAAAACTTAAAAACAGGTGAGATAGAGGTTATAGCGAAAGACTTGAGAGTGCTTTCCGAGTCGGAGACTCCGCCGTTTCCGATTGAGGAGAACTCGAAAACTAAGGATGAATTGAGACTTAAGCACAGATATTTGGACCTTCGCCGTCCTGACATACAGAAAAACCTGATACTTCGTTCAAAAGTATGTATGGAAGTCAGAAACTGCCTGACGGAAGAGGGATTTTTGGAGATAGAGACTCCGATGCTTACAAAAAGCACGCCGGAGGGGGCCAGAGATTATCTGGTGCCGTCGCGTGTTCATCCCGGAAGCTTCTACGCGCTTCCACAGAGTCCGCAGATTTTCAAACAGCTTCTGATGTGCTCGGGATACGACAGATATTTCCAGATTGCGAGATGTTTTCGCGATGAGGATTTGCGTGCCGACAGACAGCCTGAGTTTACACAGATAGATATGGAGCTTTCAGTTGTCGATGTCGATGATGTGATAAGTGTAAATGAAAAGCTTTTGAAGCGCGTGTTTGCAATGGTAGGTGTGGATGTCGAGCTTCCTATCCGCAGGATAACCTGGCAGGATGCTATGGATAACTACGGTTCGGATAAACCGGATCTCAGATTTGATATGAAGCTTATCGATGTAACTGAGGTTGTGAAAGGCTGTGGATTCGGTGTGTTTACCGGAGCTATCGAAGCGGGCGGAAGCGTAAGAGGCCTCTGCGCAAAAGGTCAGGGAGCTATGCCGCGCAAAAAGATTGACAAGCTTGTGGACTTCGCCAAAGATTTCGGTGCGAAAGGACTTGCATATTTGTGCATAAACGAAGACGGAACCTATAAATCGTCATTTGCAAAATTTATGACGGAAGAAGAAATTGATGCGCTTGTGAAAGCAATGGGCGGAGAAGCCGGAGATTTGCTTGTGTTTGCCGCAGACAAGAATAAAGTCGTATGGGATGTGCTCGGAAACTTAAGACTTGAACTGGCTCGTCAGATGGAGATTATCGATCAGAGCAAGTTTGAATTCTGTTGGGTAACTGAATTCCCGCTTCTTGAGTTTAATGATGAACTGGGAAGATACCAGGCGATGCATCATCCGTTCACTATGCCTTTTGAAGAGGATATACCGTTGCTTGATACAGATCCCGGCAAAGTCAGAGCGCAGGCTTATGATATCGTTTTGAACGGAACCGAGCTCGGTGGAGGATCCATACGTATCCACAGAGATGATATTCAGGAAAAAATGTTTGATGCGCTCGGATTCACGAAAGAGAGCGCTTACGAGCAGTTCGGATTCCTGCTTGATGCATTTAAGTACGGAGTACCGCCTCATGCCGGACTGGCATACGGCCTTGACAGGATGATAATGCTTATGGTCGGCGCTGACTCAATCAGAGACGTCATCGCATTCCCGAAAGTCAAGGACGCATCCTGTCTGATGACAGAGGCACCCGGACCGGTGGCAGCCGCCCAACTTGCGGAGCTTGGTTTAGAACTCGTTAAGCAGGATGAGTGAAATTTATTTGGATAATTGTAAGGAGGAATAATTAATGAGTGTAGAAAAAAAGCAATTTGGCACAACCAGCGACGGCATCGGTGTAACCGCGCTGACGATAACCAACAAAAACGGCTTGACAGCCACGATTCTCGACTTCGGAGGAATCGTACAGAGCCTGTGCGTACCTGACAAAAACGGCAAGCTCGACGATATCGTGCTCGGTTATGACACAGTAGCTGACTACGAGGACAATGGTCCGAATTTCGGCGCATTTGTAGGTCGTGTGGCAAACCGTACAGCGGGTGCCAGATTTGATCTGAACGGCACCGAGTACAAGCTTGAAGTCAATGATAACGGCGTCAACAACCTTCACAGCGGAAGACCCGGATTCAGCCGCGTGATGTACAAGGCAGAAAATACGGACAATTCAGTTATTCTCGAAAGAGTCAGTCCGGGTGGAGAACAGGGATTCCCGGGAGCGCTCGAAGTGAAGCTGACATACACGCTTACCGATGACAATGAATTCAAGATTGAGTATTTTGCGCGCTCAGATGCAGATACGATATATGCACCGACAAATCATTCTTATTTCAATCTTGCCGGTCACGATGGCGGAGATATCACAGGACATATAGTTCAGATAAACTCTGACAGTGTGACAAAGACTGATGAGAATCAGATACCTACCGGTGAGTTTGTCAACGTAGAGGGAACGCCTTTTGACTTCCGCGAGGAAAAAATGATCAAACTCGATATCGACGCAGACGATGAACAGATCAAAATCGGCGGTGGATATGATCATAACTTCGCATTGATGAAAGAGCCGAGAGCTTACGGATTCGCAGGAAAGGTAACTGAGAAGAATTCAGGAAGAACTATGGAGATATATACTGACCTTCCCGGACTTCAGATGTATACCGGAAATTCGATCGGCGAGGAAAAAGGAAAGAACGGAGTTGTGTACAAACGCCGTCACGGAGTTTGCTTCGAGACACAGTTTTTCCCGGATGCGGTAAACCATCCTGAGTTTGCATCAAGCTATCTTGCAAAGGGAGAGGCGTTTAATTCAGTCACTGTTTACAAATTCACGACTGCCTGAGTGATTATGGTATAGTTAAAATAAGGATACGCCGGGGTGATCGGCGTATCCTTTTCGCTTTATTTGTAAACAATGTTGCCGTTTGCGATCGTATACCTGATCTTCGCCGGTAGGGTAAGTCCGATAAATGGCGAATTTGAAGCTTTTGAAGCGAAATCAGTCACTGTCCACTCGGAATCCGGGTCAAATATCACAAGGTCGGCTGTGCTTCCCTCAGAGATCGACCAAAACTCTAAACCATAGAAGTCGGCGAGATTTACCGTCATACAACGGATTACATCTGTTAAGGTCATATGACCGGGTTTTACCAGGTTTTGCACGGCAAGTGAAAACGCGGTTTCAAGACCTATTATACCGCTTGGAGCCTCGGCAAGAGACCTGCTTTTTTCATCCTTGCTGTGCGGAGCGTGGTCTGTCGCGATCATATCGATAGTGCCGTCGGCAAGACCTTTGATTATGGCCTGTCTGTCGGCTTCCGTGCGAAGCGGTGGGTTCATTTTTGCGTTTGTTCCGTGGGTTAAGACCGCATCCTCTGTCAGAGAAAAATGATGCGGAGTGGCTTCTGCGTGTACATCCGCTCCTTTTGCTTTGTAGGACCTGACGATGTCTACGGAACCCGCAGAGCTGATATGCTGGATGCACAGTTTTGCGCCTGTTTCGTATGCGAGCTTACAGTCTCGTTCGACCATAACCTCCTCGGCAAGTCTGTCGGCACCACCGTATCCAAGCTTTTCGGATACCTTGCCCTTGTTCACTCCGGGGGAGGTGATATAGGAAGGATCCTCCTCGTGAAGACTTATGGGGATGCCAAGAGCCTTTGCCGTAAGCATTGCGTTTTTAAGTACGGTTTCATCGAGTATCGGAAGCCCGTCATCGGTAAAAACAACCGCTCCTTTAGTTGCAAGAGCGGGCATATCGACAAGCTCTTTGCCCTGCATTCCGATAGTTACCGTTGCGGCGCTGAAGATGTGGATCCCGGTTTTTTTGCCTTTTTCAATGACATAGTCAAGGGTGTCGGTGTTGTCGATCACAGGCTTTGTGTTTGCCATACATACAACTGTTGTGTATCCGCCTTTTTTTGCGGCGGCGGCTCCTGTTTCGATATCCTCTTTGTGAGTGAACCCGGGATCTCTGAAGTGAACGTGTCCGTCCATAAATCCGGGCGCAACAATGCAGCCGGTGGCGTCGATCACCTCGCAACCGTCCGGGACATTTTTGATATCTTTTTGGATGTCTGTGATCCTTCCGTTATCTATAAGGATGTCTGATATTTCGTCTATATTTTGAGACGGATCGATCATCCTGCCGTTTTTAATCAAGATCATGATGTGTCCTCCCGTTTTCGTTTTCTACATAATATTTTCTGAACTCTCGCGGAGACAGCCCACGCTGCTGCAAAAATGCCCGGTTAAATGTCGATATGCTCTGAAATCCGGCGCTGTATGCGACATCGGTTATGGAGAGTGACTGATCGGCGAGCAGGGTTTGTGCTTTTGCTATCCTTTGCTCGGTCAGGTACTCGACAAAGCTGTATCCCGTAACTGATTTAAAGGTTCTTGAAAAATAATACGGACTGAATCCGGCATGCTCTGCGGTATCGTTTAGCGAGAGCTCGTTTTCGCAGTTTTCTGATATGTATCTGCAGGTCTCGTTGATCCTTGTGACAGTCTCGGTCGTATGAGATGTAAAAAGCTCCGGATAAGTTGCTCTCATGTATTCCCCGAAAATGATAAATAGTTTGTACAGCTCGATCCGCATTTTTGTATCGCGGAAAAATGATTCGTCGTTGTTTAGTGATATTATTTTTTTAAAAATGTTGAAAGCGTTTTTTTGCAATCGTTCAGCGTTTACGGGGATTTTGCTGAAGCCGTAAAAATGCTTCAACATACTTCCGGACTCAGGGATTTCCTGAAATACCTTTGTCGAGAACTGTATGCCCGCAAGACATCCGGATTTATTTGAGATGATCTCGTGCAATTGTCCGGGCCAGATGAAAAGAATCTCCCCGGGGTTCAAACTGTGCGTCGCGTCATCAACTGCTATCTTTGGCTCGTTTCCCGACGGGGCATCATTAAGACAAATGATTATCTCGACGTATTGATGCCAGTGCAGCGGAAACTCCGCAGCAAAGTTACTCTGCGGTATGACATTTATGGCGGCGGCAAAGCTGTTTTGCTCGAAGCTTGACTCGTTTTTCATGTTTACTAATATATATCATGAAAGGGGAGGCTGTCAATCATTATCGCAAAATTTGGGCAGTTTATGACAAATAGTTAGTTGAATCATAAATTAGCATATACTATAATTGCACCATAAGATGTGAAACCAATAAACAGATTTATCAAAAATATTTCTGAGACCGGAAAGGAGGAAGCACTATGGCTAACACAAAGAATACAAGGATCACGGATATGACTACAGGAAGCCCGATCAAACACATACTGAAATTTGCGCTTCCTCTTGTCGTTGGGAACATTTTTCAGCAGCTCTACAACATGGTTGATGCCGTGATCGTAGGCAAATACGTCGGAGCAAATGCTCTGGCTGCCGTAGGAAGCTGCGGATTTATGAGCTTTTTCTTCTTCTCACTCTGCTACGGACTTGCAGTGGGGATAGGAGTTATGATCTCTCAGTATTTCGGAGCAAAAAAAGACAAAGAGATTTACAAGACCATCGCAAACTCTGTATATGTTGTGGCAGGAGTTGCAGTTATACTGAGCATTGTCGGAGTGCTGCTCGCAAAACCGCTCCTTGTACTTCTCAGGACTCCGGCAGAGATACTTCCGGATGCAACGGTTTATCTGCGTACAACAAGTGCAGGGATGCTCGCAGTAAGCGCATACAATGTGGTTGCCCAGATTTTGCAGGCGCTTGGAGATTCAAAAACACCGCTTATTTTCCTGTCGGTGGCAGCTATACTCAATATCGCTCTCGATCTGTTTTTCGTCCTGATTATGGGAATAGGAGTTGCAGGAGTTGCACTCGCAACTATCATAGCACAGGCAGTGTCGGCAGGAACCTGCATCGTATATGCACATTCGAAAGTTAAGTATTTCAAGATAAAAAAAGAGCATATGCAGCCGGACAGATCGATCATAAAAGAAGCTTTCAGACTCGGACTTCCGCTCGCTGTCCAGAGCTCGGCTATATCGATCTCGTGCATCGTGCTTCAGGGAGTTGTAAACACATTTGGAACAACAGTAGTTGCTGCATACACCATTACGGGAAGAGTTGAGCAGCTTGTGCTTCAGCCGTACAATTCACTCGGTACTGCGATCACGACATATACGGGACAAAACATCGGAGCAAACAAACCGGATAGAGTAAAAAAAGGTTTTGCTCAGTCAATGCTTGCAGGACTTGTTTTTACGGCAGCTATTGTTCCGGTCGTATTTTTGGGAGCAGAGGGGATATGCTCGATATTTGTTGAAGACCCTGAGGTTATCGCTTTGGGAACAAAAGCACTGAGACTTACCTGCCTTTGCTATTTCGGACTGATCATGATCTATGTTCCGAGAGCCGTGCTCAACGGATGCAAGGATGCCAGATTTGCTGTCCTTAACGGAGCTACCGAGGTCGCTTGCCGCATCGGTTACTCACAGCTTTTCACATCCATCTCATCCATCGGCTATATGGGCGTGTGGTTCACAACAGGCGCTACATGGTTTACGACAGCGTTTGTATGCCTGCTCCGATACAGACATATGTTTTATCCGCACAGACTTCGTCGTCCCGGGATTCGCCTTCCGAGGGTTGCTTGGAACAGAAAATAGATAGCGTTTGGGATGATAATCAGTTCATGAAATAACTTGTTTGAGAAAAAGAGTCAGGACTCCCGATTTGTCGGATTCCTGACTCTTTTGTTTGTCCGTGAAAAGCAGTGATGAAATAATACAAAAATGCCGGTATTTTGTGATTGTGCTTTGGATAATAGTAGGATAATCCTCAAAGGATTTTGATAACAATATATCAGTCATCATCAGGGAGAGGACGGTTTAGGTTTGCGAGCTCGCTTATGATGAAGAGCAGGTGTTCGCGTATCGGTGGTTTGCACTTATCGTAGGCGGCAAGCAAATGAAGTCTGTCACCGCCGATGTACTTTGTATCGTGGGGAGCCGGAAACTCTATATCATAACCCCTGTTTTCGCTTTCTGTGTTTTCGTTATCTGCTGATACGATGACGTCAGTATACTCCTCGGGATCGAATTCTATGATGTAATCCACGCTTGTATGAAAGATGGTGGCAAACATTTTTATCATCTGTATATCAGGTTCAGTGATTCCGTTTTCGTATTTATGGATGTTTTGTTGTGTTGTATGTACCATGTCAGCGAGAGCCTGCTGGCTCAAGTGTCTGTCCTCACGCAACTCTCTCAGATGATTCAT
>JAIKWQ010000110.1 GCA_024684535.1 Eubacterium sp.
CGCTTAAGCCTAAACTGAGCAAGTTGAATCCTTTCAAGGGAATCAAAAAATTATTTTCAAAAGATAAGCTTTTTGAACTTTTGAAATCCATATTGAAGCTTGGCATATTGTTTTGGGTAGTTTATTCATATCTGCAGGACGAATGGGGGCTGATAACCAATATTTATCAACTTGATTTTGTCAATGCGATTCATCTGATTATAGATACCGTAACCGATATTGCATTCAGAATTGTAATCGTCTTTATAGTGCTTGCCATAGCAGACTGGTTTTATCAGAAACGCAAGTTCAAAGAAGATATGAAGATGACCAAGCAGGAGGTCAAAGACGAGTACAAAAACGCTGAAGGAAATCCTGAAATCAAGGGAGCCATCAGAAGAAAAATGCAAGAGGTATCCAGAAGAAGAATGATGTCTGCGATACCCGAGGCGGATGTGGTTATCACGAACCCGACGCATTTGGCTGTCGGACTCAAGTATGACAAGGATGCCAATGAAGCACCGATAGTAGTTGCAAAAGGTGCAGATTTCCTGGCTGAAAGAATAAAAGAGATTGCAAGAGATAATAACGTTCAAATTGTTGAAAATAAACCTCTGGCAAGAATGCTGTACCACAACGTAGATGTGGGAAGCGAAATACCGCCTGAGCTATATCAGATGGTTGCTGAGATACTTGCTTATGTTTATGGACTTAAGGATGCAAGTTGATACAGTGATTATGATTTAGTGAAAAAGGGGGTGAACCGATATGCAAAAGCAGGACATAGCGCTGGGTGCATTTATACTTGTGCCTATCCTTTGCCTTATCATACCGGTTCCGCTGTTTTTGCTTGATGTACTTTTGGCACTGAACATATCACTGGCGATGATAATTCTTTTCAATGCGTTGTTTTCAACCGAAGCGCTTGATATGTCATCGTTCCCGACACTTTTGTTGCTTACGACGCTTTTCAGATTGTCACTGAACGTAAGCTCGACCCGTAACATCCTTCTCAAAGGAGATGCGGGTAACGTCGTAGATACTTTCGGAAACTTCGTCGGCGGAGGTAACCTGATCGTCGGCGCGATAGTATTTTTTATCTTACTCATCATGCAGTTGATGGTTATTAACAAAGGTTCCGAGCGTGTATCCGAGGTAACAGCGAGGTTCACGCTTGATGCCATGCCCGGTAAACAGATGGCTATAGATGCCGATCTGAATACGGGAGCTATAGATGATGAGGAAGCCAAAGCCAGACGAGATAAGATCCAGGCTGAGTCGGCGTTCTTCGGAGCTATGGACGGTGCTACGAAGTACGTAAAAGGAGATGCTACTGCAGGTCTTATCATTACCGCCATAAACTTTGCGGGCGGAATTGCGCTTGGTGTCCTGATGGATGGTCTGGATATATCACAGGCTATACAAAAATACTCAATACTGACAATCGGAGACGGTTTGGTAAGCCAGATGCCGTCACTTATGATATCGCTTGCTACCGGTCTTCTGGTAACAAAAGGAGCAAAGGACGCCGATGTCGGAAACCTTTTGCAAAAGCAGCTGTTTTCGCTGCCGAAGGTTATGATGATAGTTGGTTGCGCGCTTATTGGTCTTGGTATTTTTACACCGCTTAATATCATCATTTTTGTGGGCTACGGTGTTGCGTTCGTGATAGTTTCAAGGATGATGTCGGGAACGCTTGAAGAAGCCGAGATAGAGGAAGCCGTCGCGGAGGAAGAAGAATCCGCCGAAGAGATACGACGGCCGGAGAATGTCAATTCGCTTTTGCAGGTCGACTCCATAGAGCTGGAATTCGGATACGGTATCATACCGCTTGCCGATGTGAACCAGGGCGGAGATTTGCTCGATCGTGTGGTTATGATCAGGCGACAGATAGCGCTTGAACTCGGATGTGTGGTTCCGATGATTCGTCTGCGAGACAATATCCAGTTGAATCCGAATCAGTATCTGATAAAGATAAAAGGTGTTCCGGTCAGTGAAGGAGAAATTCTTTTTGATCACTATATGGTGATGAATCCGGGGTATGTTGAGGAGGAAATATCGGGTATACCGACATTTGAGCCCTCGTATCATTTGCCCGCGATATGGATAACGGAGAGCCAGAGGGAGAGAGCGGAATCGTTGGGGTATACCGTTGTGGATCCGCCGTCGATTATCGCAACTCACTTGACGGAAGTTATACGTTCGCACCTGGCAGAGCTTCTTACCAGGCAGGACGTGCAAAACCTCATCGAAAATGTTCAGGAGGCAAATACAACACTTATTTCAGAGCTTGTACCGAAGCTTCTTAATGTCGGTGAGATACAAAAGGTATTGCAAAATCTTCTGGCAGAAGGTATTTCTATCAGAGATTTGGTTACCATATTCGAGACGTTGGCGGACTATGCAACAACCACTCACGATACGGATGTTCTCACCGAGTACGTGAGGCAGAGTCTGAAGAGAGCTATATCAAATCAGTATTTCTTCAGCAATGAACCGACCAATGTCATAACGCTTGACCCGAGAGCTGAACAGGAAATCATGGGATCGGTCAAGCAAACGGAGCAGGGGTCCTATCTGGCGCTTGATCCTGAGTATACAAGCAGACTCATGGAAGCGGTTAGAGGCGAAGTTCAAAAACTTGAGGAACTCGGAAGGACACCGATACTTATTACATCTCCTATAGTGAGAATGTATGTGAAAAAACTTACGGAAGAACAATTCAGAAATCTGCACGTTCTTTCGTACAATGAAATAGAAGCAGATGTAGAATTACAATCAGTTGGGATGGTGACGGTTGAATGATAATCAAAAAATACCTTGCCAAAACTGAACAGGACGCTATCGAAAAGGCGAAGGAAGAGCTTGGTGCACAGGCTATAGTGATGAATGTTAAAAAAGTTCGTCCACACGGCATCATGCGTATATTTTTGCGCTCAAAAGTTGAGGTTACCGCTGCGCTTGATGACAATACTTCCTACGACCCTGAGGCGGCGAGAAGAGAAGCAAGAGAGAAAAAAGCAGCGCTCAGAGCGGCATCCGGAGGAGGTAGCGGAAGCGGCTCGGCTTTTGATGTTTCGATTCCGCCGATAGACAAAATTCCACCGCTTGAAGAATCATCTTCAAAGAAGAGTGATGAAGAAAAACAATCAAATGAAGAGAGGCTGTCGCAGCTGTTTTCATTGCTCGAAAAACAGATGGAAGAAAAGGCTGCCAAAACAGCTTCGACTCAGAAAAAAGAACCTGAAAAAGAAGTTGTTAAAAAAGAAATAAAACCTGAAATCAAAACAGAAAAAACAGTGTTACGTGAAGCTGTAAAAGAGAGAGAAAAAAGAGAAGAAAAGAAAGCAGTTAATGATTCTGAAAAGACTGATGATAATGAAGAAGTTAAACCTGAATCTGAAGAAGAAAAAGCTGCTGTTTACAGAGAGCTTATATACAAGCAACTTGTTCAGAATGAGGTTGATCCTGAGATAGCAGACAGCATTCTTGATGAGGCAAAAAGAGCGCTTCCCAAAGATGCAAAAGTAGATCAGATACTCGGAAGTGTTTATCAGAGAATTATTCTTATGATCGGGCAACCGTATACAATTAACTTTAAACCGAATGAAGCAACTAAGTTTGTATTTTTGCTCGGCTCGACAGGAGTCGGAAAAACAACAACCATAGCTAAGCTTGCTTCAAGACTTAAGCTCGAACAGAATTGCAATCTTGCGCTTGTGACTGCGGATACTTATCGTATTGCGGCGGTTGAGCAATTGAAGGTTTATGCCGAAATATTAGATGTGCCGTTAAATGTCGTTTACGACCCGGATGAACTTGGCGATATGATGGATGACCTGTCCAAGTATGATATGGTTCTGGTCGATACAGCGGGATGTTCTCACAAGAATAAAGAACAGATAGAAAATGTAAAAAAACTGCTTGAGCAGGTACCAATATCGAAACGTATGGTCTACCTGGTTTTGAGTGTTGGAACAAAGTACAGGGATTTGCAGGAAATAGCCAAAGTGTACTCGTCGATGTCCGACTATAGTATTATTTTTACAAAGCTTGATGAGTCGTCTTCGGCCGGAGTGATGTTGAATATGAAAATGTCAACCAAGTGTCCGTTGTCATACCTGACAAACGGCCAGAATGTCCCGGATGATATCGAAAAGATTGATGCGCAGACACTAGCTAAACAGTTGATGAGTTAATTGCTCATAACATTTATTCACTTCAGAAAGGGGGAACGGTTATGGATCAGGCTGAACGCCTAAGAAACATTATCAAACGTCAGCAATACCAACCTGACATGCCACTTAAAATGGCACGTGTTATTACCGTTACCTCCGGAAAAGGTGGTGTCGGAAAGACAAGTGTGTCAGTAAATCTCGCTATACACTTAAGTCGAATGGGCAAAAGAGTCGTCATTCTTGATGCCGATTTCGGACTTGCGAATATAGAAATAATGCTTGGTATCAGACCGCAGTTTAATCTTGCAGATCTGATGTTCAGAGGCAAAAGTATGCGTGAGATCATCACCTACGGTCCTGAAAACATCGGGTTTATTTCAGGTGGTTCGGGTATCAACGAGATGGCAAATCTCAACAAAGCTCAAATTGTTGATCTCGTTCAAAAAATGGCCGAGCTTGACCAGATAGCGGATGTCGTTATAGTAGATACGGGAGCGGGAATCGGCAACTCAGTCCTTGAGTTTGTGGCTGCGAGTGAGGAGGTATTGCTCGTCGCAACGCCTGAGCCGACATCGATTACGGATGCTTATGCACTGCTCAAAGCTCTCAACAGAAACTCGGCTTATCACAAAGCAAAAACGGTTGTTAAGCTTATAGCAAACCAGGTTCGTCACAAAAATGATGCTGAGGAACTTCACGAAAAACTCGGTGTGGTTGTGAATAAATTTTTGAATATCGATATAGAGTTTTTGGGCGCTATTCCATATGATGAGAATATGTCCAAGGCGATACTTAAGCAGGATCCGATAGTCCTTTCGGCGCCTGCAACTGCGGCAGCCAGATCATTGACTGATATTGCAGCAAGACTTGGCGGAGAGGTTGATATAAACAATCAGGGCTTTGGCATCATGCGCCTTTTCTCAAGCGTAATACGTATGAAGTTCGGGAGGAAAGAGTAGATGACTCCTGTTTTTAAAATTGGCGACAAAGTAGATTTGATCCAGAAAAGCAGCAAGGCCGGTGGAAAAATATCCGAACGGCAGTATGCGAGCAGGATTATCGATTTTGACGGTGTGAGAACCGCCAAGCTTTCTGCGCCTATACAGGACGGACATCTGGTACCTCTTGCAGTCGGTGATGATTATGATTTGATAGTATATACAAACTCAGGTCTCTACAGTTGCAGAGGAAGAGTGAAAAAAAGATATCTCGAGAAAAAAATATCCGTCGTTGATATACTTATAGTTTCTGATTTTAAAAAATATCAGAGAAGAGAGTATTTCAGATTGGAGTGCAATTTCAGAATCATGTACAGAAGAATACCTGATGATGAAAGAATATTGCGCGAAAAACTTGCAAATGATAACTTTGACACGCCTCTTGAAAAAAAGGAGTGCAGAGATAAACTGTTTGCTATGGAACCTGTATGGGACGACGCTACAATAACTGATTTGAGTGGTGGCGGACTCAGGTTTCATTCAGATGTTCAGTTCAAAGAAGAAGAAATGATAGAGGTGAAAATACCTCTTCAGCTTCAGGTGAGATTCGAAAGCCTAAGGTTTTTCTCACGCGTTATTGCAAGCGCTGAGAATCTAAAAGTAGCAAAATCATATGATACAAGATGTGAGTTCATGTCCATGGGGGCCAGGGAACGTGAAGTCATAATTAAGTTTGTATTTGAACAACAACGCAAAAAAATGTCAGGAGGGGACCGTTAAAAATGAAAAAAGTGCTGGTGATCGATGACTCTGCACTTATGCGAAGGGTCATCTCTGATATAATCAACCAGGATGAGCAATTAACCGTTGCCGGTACAGCCAACAACGGTGAAGCGGCACTTGATCAAATCAGGCGCGGCGAGAAGTATGATATTCTCCTGGTAGATATAAAGATGCCGAAAATGGACGGCGTCAAACTTCTGAGGGAGTTGAAGAAGTTCAGGCTTGATACTGCTCCGTCGCTGATCGTGAGCTCCATAGCAAGTGAGAGTGGACACGAGACTATCGAGGCACTGGAACTCGGAGCTATAGATTTTATCAAAAAGCCGACAAGTTCTATCGGTGATGAATTCGCAAGTTTCCGTACGGAACTGCTGAACAAAGTCTATGTTGTAACCGGACTTTCTGCGAAGGGAACAGACTTCGTAAGCGCTATTACACCGAAGCAGCCCGAAAGCGTCAGGCAGAGGGTTATGCCGAAGGTCGGAGCGACACTTGCTACGAAGAAGCACTCCACTATCAAGGGGAGCAGGTTGTGTTTTATCGCATCTTCGACGGGTGGACCGAAAGCATTGCAGTCTGTCATACCGTTTTTCCCGAAGAACTTTCCTTATCCGGTTGTGGTTGTTCAGCATATGCCTGTAGGATTCACCGCTACGCTTGCTGAAAGACTTGACAAGATGAGTCAGATCACAGTCAAAGAAGCCGAGGATGGAGAAATTCTGAGGCCCGGAATAGTTTACATAGCTATGGGCGGTAAACAGTGCGAACTTGTCTGCAAACCGGGAGGGCAGTATTGCTTTTCTGAGAATGACAAACCTCCGCGAGGAGGACTCAAACCCTGTGCCGATATTTTTCTCGAGTCACTTGTAGATGCTTCATATGAAGAAATAATCTGCGGAGTGCTCACAGGTATGGGTAGTGATGGGAGCAAAGGGATAGAGCTCATCAAAAGTGTTCACAATGTTAAGTGTGTGGCGCAGAACAAAGACACGTGCGTAGTATATGGTATGCCGCGTGCAGCAGTGGAACTTGGCATCGTAGATGAAGTCGTGCCTCTCGAGGACGTGACAGGAATGATGCTTCACAAATTAGGTTTATTATAAGCAGGTAAACCTGCAGAAAAGAGGTTAAAATGGATACTAGTCAATATCTGGATTTGTTCATCGACGAAACAAAAGAGCACTTGCAGAGTCTCAATGAAAACGTGCTTGAGCTTGAAAAAGACCCGGATAATTCCGATACGGTCAACGAGATTTTCCGTGCGGCTCATACTCTCAAGGGTATGGCAGGTACTATGGGATTTGCTCGTATGCAGAGACTTACTCATGATTTGGAGAACGTATTCTCTGAAATCAGAAACGGTACGATGAAAGCAAATGCGAAACTTATTGATGTTCTTTTCAGAGGGCTTGATGCTCTTGAAGGATATCTCAATGTTATCCTTTCCGACGGCAATGAAGGAACAGAGGATAATGAAGACATCATCAACGACCTCAATGCTTTCCTTGAAAGCGGTGGAGCCGAAGAAGGTGCTCCTGCAGAGGAGCCGAAAGAAGAGGCTGCGCCGGCTGAAGAGGAGCCTGCAAAAGAAGAGCCTGTGGCAGAACCTGCTGCACCGGCATCATCAGGTGATCCTGACAAGATGCGTTTCCGCGAAATCCGCGTAAATGATTCAGATATCAACGCGATGAAAACAGCCAGGGATGAGGGCAAAAATGTATACGGCATCACTGTATTTTTGCAGGAAAGCTGTGTGCTTAAATCAGCCAGAGCATTTTTGGTGTTCAAGTCGGTTGATGAAAAGGGCGAACTTGTAAAATCAGTTCCGACTACAGAACAGATTGAAGATGAAGAATTTGAGTTTGACTTCAGTTGGATACTTGTTACTTCCGAAGGCAAAGAAGAAATCAAAAATATGATTATGAATGTTTCGGAAGTTGATAGCGTTTATATAGACGATTTCATTATTCCGTCGGCAGCGACAGAGAATGAAGACGGTGAGCCTTTGGGAGATATCCCGACAGAGGCTGCGCCTACTGCAACTTCAGCACCGGCTGCAAGCTCAGGAAGCGCACCTGCTGCGGCAGCTTCTTCAGCGTCTGCGAAAGCACCTGCTGCTTCTGCTGCTCAGAGCGATGACAAGAAAAAATCTTCCGGCGGTGGCAAAGGCAAGATTGGAAGCCGTTCGGTTCGTGTGGATATAGACAAGCTCGATGAGCTGATGAACCTCGTCAGCGAGCTTATCATCGCAAAGAACGGTCTTGTTTCCGCAAGCAGCAATGGCGATGCTGTAGCATCTGATAATCAGGCATTCAATGACCAGATTGAGTATCTGGAGAGAATCACCACAAACCTTCACGAGTCAGTTATGAAGGTTAGGATGGTGCCGATAGAGAGTGTTGTAAACAGATTCCCACGTATGATCAGAGACTTGAACCGCAAGCTCGGCAAGAAGATGGAACTGTATATGACTGGTGAGGAGACAGAGCTCGACAGAACAGTTATCGACGAGATCGGAGATCCTCTGATGCACTTGCTTCGTAACTCAGCAGACCACGGTCTTGAGTCAAACGAAGAACGTGTTAAGCTTGGTAAACCGGAAGAAGGATCTATTTTCCTTGATGCATTCCAGGATGGAAACAATGTCGTTATCGAGGTTAGAGATGACGGTGCCGGCATCAATATCGACAAAGTCAGAAACAAAGCTATTGAGAAGGGTGTTATCAGTGAGAAACAGGCAGAGACGATGTCTGAAAAAGATTTCATCGACCTTTTGTTCCAGCCAAGTTTCTCAACAGCAGACAAGATTACGGATGTATCCGGACGTGGAGTTGGTCTTGACGTAGTAAGAACCAAGATTGAGGCTCTCGGCGGTAGCATCAGCGCGAAGACAACAGCAGGAGAGGGAAGTACATTTACTATTCAACTTCCTCTTACACTTGCTATTATCCAGGCTCTTATGGTTGAGGTTCTCAACGAAGAGTCAGGAGCTACAGAAAAATACGCAATTCCGCTTTCCAACATTCAGGGAATCGAGGATGTGCCGAGAAACGAGATCAGATACGTGCAGAACAAAGAGGTTATCAACCTCCGCGGAAGTGTTATTCCTATCATCCGCGCACACAGAATACTCGATCTCGATGATCTTACTGAAGAGCCTGATGCATATGTGGTTGTTATCATGCAGAAGGGCGATCAGAGAGTCGGTATGATAGTTGACAGACTGATCGGACAGCAGGAAACAGTCATTAAGTCTCTCGGAAGACATATAACAAATGATAAACTGTTCAGCGGTGCGACAATCCTTGGTGATGGTGAGGTTGCGCTGATCTTTGATACCAACACATTGATTTAAGGAGGTGCACCGAAATGGAAGAGAATATTTTAATCGGAGAAGAGAGCAAAATTATACAGTATATCGTCGTGAAAATCGGCGGAGAGCAGTACGGTATCGATATTGCATATGTAGATAATATCGTTCGTATGCAGCAGATTACTCGTGTTGCTAAGTCACAGAGATATTTTGTGGGAGTCATAAATCTTCGTGGTGAAGTAGTGCCGATTATGAGCCTGCGTCGCAGATTTGACCTTCCGGATATCGAGTTTACAAATATGACACGTATTATCATCGTGCGTATGGAAGATCAGTCAAGGGTTGGATTCATCGTAGATGAGGTTCGTGAGGTTGTCGATATCGAAGAGGATTCAATCGAAGTACCTAACTTCAAACTTGATGAAAGAAAAGCACAGTATCTCGCCGGAATCGGCAAAAAAGAAGAGAGTTTGATTTCACTTCTTGATATTCAGGCAGTGGTTGAGGAAAAGATGAAGGTGTGACTTTTGAATGGATGATATCATAAGGGTAGGAATGGCAGATTATAAAATTTGTCAATCCCCCCAAAAAATAACAACGCTTGGACTGGGTTCCTGTCTGGGCGTTGTGTTGTACGATAAGAGTACTGGGATTTGCGGTCTGGCACATGTTATGTTGCCGGACAGCAACAATATTCCTGCTCAGAAAAGCAATCGTTTCAAATTTATGGACACTTGTCTTTTGGATATGTACACAGAGCTTACGGAAAAATATTCCATACCGCCATCGAGGCTTTTGGCAAAGGTGGCCGGGGGAGCAAAAATGTTTGCTCACAAATCCAAAAACAGCATTCTCAACGTCGGTGATCAGAACATTGAAAAGGCGCATGAGATGCTGGCAAAATGGAGAATTAGAATTGTGGCTGAAGACACAGGTGATATATACGGAAGAACCATATTATTTGATCCGGAAAGTTGCGATCTGCATATAAAAACAGTTGGAGTAGGGGAGTCGGTTATATGAAGTATCGATTTATCCCCGCTTTTATCATGCTTTTGGCGGGGCTTATCACTTGTCTCATAGGGATGGTAGAAAAATGGCCCGTTGTGACAAATCTGATTGTACTTGCTATAGTATTGGTTGTGTTTTATATAATCGGTCAGATAGCAGGACAGATTATAGGCAGAGTACAATCCGAGCGAAAAGCTATGGAAGAGTACGAAAAGAAAAAGCGTGAAGAGGAAGAACAGCGACTCAGAGAAGAGGAAGAAGAACGCATACAATTGGAAAAAGAAGCTGCGCTTGCGGAGGAGAGTGAGCGTAGAAAGAAACTTGCAGAGGACCGATTGGCAGCAAGAAACTCAAGGAATAGCGGTGATTATGATGATTCCTTTGATGAGGATGCGTTTGACGAAGACGGAAACTACATAGGAGACTAAATAAAAGCAACAGGGAGATAATTCGCGAATGAAGGAAGCCGAAAGACAAAAAATCTGGGATCGGTATATGCGAACCAAAGAGCCTGAGCTTCGTGACCAGTTGATACTTGAGTATATCAATGTTGTAAATCTGGTTGCCGGAAGAATGGGTATGTATTTGGGTTATACCGTAGAATATGATGATCTTGTTGGTTATGGTATTTTCGGACTTATTGACGCTATTGACAAGTTTGATATGGCGAAAAATGTCAAGTTCGAGACCTATGCCAGTCTTCGAATACGCGGTTCTATCCTTGATCAGATCAGAAAAATGGACTGGGTGCCGAGAACACTCAGACAGAAACAGAAAAAAATGGACAATGCGGTGGCAAAACTGGAAGCAGATTTCGGTCGTCCCGCAACAGATGAAGAAATTGCAACAGAGCTTGGACTTACGCCGGATGAGTATGACGGATGGAAGTCTGAGGCAGAGCTTACAAACCTGATTTCTCTCGATGACTATCTTGAACAGGGAAATGAGGGAAGAATAGAAACTTTCGGTTCTCATTTTGTCGGACCTGAGGCTGCGGTTGAGCAGGAAGAACTGAAAAAAATGCTTGCAGAAGCGCTTCAGAATCTGACAGAAAAAGAGCAGCAGGTTATCACGTTTTATTATTACGAAGAACTTACGTTAAAAGAAATCAGCGAGATACTTGAAGTGTCCGAGTCACGAGTTTCACAACTTCATACAAAGGCATTAAGAAAAATAAAAGATCATATAGGAGACTCAGCGGATCTTTTGAATCTTTTCTGAAAATAACTATCTTAATGGGTGGTGTTTATGTCAAAAAATGCTTATTTCGAAATCATCAATAATGATGACAAGATGTTTATATGGGTGCATCCTGCTGAGGATGACGGAGAGATGTTCGCGATAGATGAGGTTATAACTTATCTTGGTTCGATATCTTTTCCTGATTATGATCAGGTGGCCATAAGCAATTATCTTGACAGAGGTGATTTCGATGAACCTCTGGAAATTTCTGCGACGCCAATCAT
>JAIKWQ010000038.1 GCA_024684535.1 Eubacterium sp.
TTAGGTCAATCAACCCTTAGAAAGGTTAGCCCAAGTCTTGATAACCTCATCCTGCCATTTGCCGATGCAAGCATTGAGATCTGTCTCTTTACCTGTGAAGTAATCAGCGATGATAGGCCATACGCTCTCTACACACTGGCTGTCGTATGCTGAACGTCCACCCTGTGTAGTATCTGCTGCAGCAAGCTCATCAAGTGTTCCGAAGAAGTCTTCATTTGAGAAGAATCCTGACTCAGCCGGCTTACCAGCGAATTTAGCGTTTACATTCTTGTTAGATGTGTAGTTACCATCTTTAGCCCAAGTCTCAAGGTTTTTCTCGTCAATTCCGAGACCCATAATTACCTGTTTGCAAAGGTCAGAGTTGTCTGTTCCGTTTGCAGCGAACAGGAATGTACCACCCCAAGAGAATGCCTGTGGTCCCTGAATGATGCACCAGTCGCCCTTAGCATCGTCAGCGTTACCAGGCATTGGCCAACCATTGAACCAGTTAGCGAATGAGTAGCAGAATGTCTTACCCTTCTTGCCATATCCTGCCATATACTCGTCAGACCACATTGTTGCACCAGGAACTGCTACATAACCTTTGTCGCAGCAGTCTTTTGCGTATGTGATCCAGTCGTTCATACCAGGTGTAGCTACAAGAGTCTCATTCTCGCCGAATGCAGTTGTGTCAGACATGATGAATGGACGCTGCATATCGTCCGGTGTCTGATGAAGGAAGTAACCTTTAGCCTTAAGCTTCTCACCTACTTCTTTCATTCCATCCCAAGATGAAACCATAGCCTGTACTTCTGCAGGATCGTCTGTTCCAAGAGCGTCTTTAGCGATAGACTTCTTGAAGATCAAACCTGAAGCGTTACCCTCAAGGTTGATTCCGCGAACTTTTCCATCCTCGTCAGTTGCAGGTCCAATTGCGTTCGGAGCTGTGTTAGCAAGGTCGTCAGAAGTGATTCCGATCTGCTCAAATGTGTAAGCAGCGTCACGAGCTTTCATAGCATATTTTCCTACGAAGTCGTTCTCTGCAGCGAAGAGGTCTACGATATCTCCCTCAGAAGCGCTTCCACCCTTCTGTGCCTCAATAGCCTCATCAAGTTTCTTCTGATAGTTGATTTTGTCATTGTCTGACTGGATAACGAAGTTAACCTTAACTTCACCGATCTTGCCATCCTTAAGTTCAGGATAGTATTTCTCCATTCTGTCCTGAAGTGATGCATCCCAAGACCATACGTTAAGTGTTTTACCGCCACCATCAGGAATAGTCTCAACTGTCTCTGCAGGTGCAGGCTCATCTCCGCCGCCGCTTGCAGGAGCTGTTGATGCAGCCGGTTTGTCATTTCCACAACCACTAAGCATTCCTACAGCCATAACCATAGAAAGAGCGATTGCCAACCATTTTCTCTTCATAAGTGAATTCCTCCCTATTAATGAATTTTGGTATTTCCGAAGGCACTATGCCGTCGGTTCTAAATGGTTTGTCGGGTCCCGTTCATCGAAACCCATTTAGTATACTACCACATATTTGCCATAAAATCAACACTTTTTTTTATATTTTTGGTTATTTTTTACAAAAGAAAACGAAATTTTTTTATTTTTTAGTACTTTTCATACATAATTAAATATGTTAGAATGGATTTACGGCCAAAAACGAGCCGAAGAAACGGAGGTTATGCTATGCAATACGGCTATTTTGACAATGAAAATCGCGAATACGTGATCACCCGGCCTGACACACCGATGCCATGGGCAAATTATCTTGGTTCACCCGAATACGCAGCTTTGATTTCGGGTAACGCCGGCGGATACAGTTTCGCCAAATCGGGCGCCAAAGGAAGAATCCTAAGATACAACTTCAACAGTATAGATCAACCGGGTCGATATATTTATATAAGAAACAACTCGTCAAAAGACTACTGGTCCGCTTCATGGAAGCCTGTCAGAAAGCCTTTTACTGAGTCATCCGAGAAAAATGTCCCGAAAGACGCATATGTGACTTCGTGTCATCATGGACTTGGCTACACGAAATTCGTTACCGATTATGACGAAATCACTTCAGAAGCTACCTACTACGTGCCCCTCGGCAAAACCTACGAGGTCTGGGCTGTGGCTCTCACGAACAACTCCAAAGAGACAAAAGAATTAACCGTCACAGGCTATGCAGAGTTCACGAATGAATCCTACTACACTCAGGATATGGTCAACCTCCAGTATACTCAATTTATATCGAGAACATCATTCAAAGACAACCGCATCCTGCAGGAAATAAACGGAAACCTGGATGTGATTGAAAAGGAAAGTGAGCTTGATAACAAGAAAGTTTCGAGAAGATTTTTCGGTATGGCGGGCGAAAAAGTCGCTTCGTACTGTGGTGACAGAGCAAAATTTCTCGGAAACGGGCATGAATACAGCGACCCGGAAGGTATAACAAGCGGAGATCTCGGAAACGTCACGAACTACAACGCAAACAGCTGTGGCGCTCTGGCTGCAAAAATATCTCTTGCGCCCGGCGAGAAAAAGGTGATCGTTTACCTGCTTGGCGAGAAAAATGATTCGGAAGCCGAAAAAATCGTTGCAGCATATAGCGATGCGGGCATTTTTGAAAAAGAAGTTGCGGCGCTTAAAAATGATTGGGAAGACAGATTTTCAGCGCTTCAGGTCAAGACTCCTTCAGAAGAGTTTGATACAATGATCAACACCTGGCACGCGTATAACTGCTTCATGACCTTCATATGGTCGAGAGCGGCTTCATTTATCTACTGCGGCGAGCGAAACGGCTACGGCTATCGCGACACAGTGCAGGATATACAGGGTGTGATTCATCTGCGCCCCGATATGGCGAAAGATATGATCGAGTTTATGCTTTCCGCTCAGGTTCATCACGGTGGCGGACTTCCGCTTGTTAAGTACACTCACACTCCCGGACACGAGGATACTCCGGAAGATGACTCATATGTAAAAGAAACAGGGCACCCGGCATACCGCGCAGACGATGCATTGTGGCTGTTCCCTACCATATATAAGTATATATCAGAAACGGGTGATACAGATTTCCTCGACAAGGTTATTCCGTTTGCAAACAAAGACGAAGCTTCTGTATATGAGCACTTGAAACGCGCTATAGATTTTTCCGACAACCATCTGGGTTCGCATGGTATGCCGGCAGGGCTTCATGCCGACTGGAACGACTGCCTGAGACTCGGCAAACTGGGCGAATCAAGCTTCGTTGCCGAGCAGTATTACTATGCGCTTGATATACTGGGAAGATTTGCTGATATCAAAGGTGATTCTTCCTATAAAAATGAGCTCAATGAAAAGAAAGAAAAATTCGGAGCTTTGGTTCAGAAACTGTGCTGGAATGAAGACAGATTCATACGCGGTTACAGAGATAACGGAGAGAGAATCGGTGACAGAGACAATCCGGAAGCAAATATGTGGCTTAACCCGCAGAGCTGGGGTGTGATAAGCGGACTGGCTTCCGACGAGCAGGCGAAGGCTTCTATGGACAATGTATACGAGAAGTTGAACACCAAATATGGCGCAATCCTGATGGATCCGCCATATCACGCACACGCTTTTGACGGAGCGCTGGCAACTCTGTTCAATCCGGGTACGAAAGAGAACGCGGGCATTTTTTCACAATCACAGGGTTGGCTGATACTCGCTGAAGCTTTGATGGGACGCGGAAACAGAGCGTTTGAGTATTATATGGAGAATTCTCCTGCCGCACAAAATGACAGGGCGGAAATCAGAACGATAGAGCCGTATTGCTACGGACAGTTTACGGAAGGTAAGGCAAGTCCGATGCATGGTCGCTCTCACGTTCACTGGCTGACCGGAACGGCTTCAACGGTTATGGTTGGTTCCGTCGAGGGAATACTCGGTCTGAGACCTGATCCTGACGGCTTGAAGCTTGCACCGTCGATTCCGTCAGAGTGGAAAGAGTTTTCCATGGAAAAGACATTTCGCGGAAAGAAGCTGCATATCACTGTCGAGAATCCTGATAACAAAGAAAGCGGATTTACGTCACTGACGCTCAATGGCAAATCTCTTGATACGAACTATATTCCGGCGGAGGCGCTGACAGATAACAATAATATCACTCTGGTGATGTAATTGTTGACATCTGAAAGAAAACATGTTAGATTTAATGTATTCGGATAATAACTGAGGTGATCAAATGGGTGAAGAAGTTATGACAGATTACCAGTATGAAACAGTCCTTAAGTCTATCATTTTGATACTTAAAGGATGCAAAGACCTTGATGAAGCGCAAAAGAAAATCGAGAGTCTTTTGAAAGAAAACAAAAATAATGAAGACGCATGAAAAAATACCGCTTGAGGGTTTACTCTCAAGCGGTATTTTTTTGTTATCATTTCTACTTATCAAACCTTGAAGAACTGCAACTCTTCATTCAGTTTCTCAGCTACACCATTCAAGCTCTTGGCTGATTCTGTCAGGAATCCTACCGTAGAATCGAGCTGAAGCATAGAAGCTGATGTCTGCTCTGTCGATGCGGCGTTCTGCTCTGACACTGCTGACAGCGATGTCATAGCGTCGATAATCTCGCCCTTCGACTCATCACAGTCTTCTGTAAGTCTTGTGATAGTACGTATGCCCTCAACCGTGCTGGCAACGTCAGTGATAAGAACATTGATCTTGTCAACCGTATCTGCAAGCACTGAGTTTACACTGATTCTGATCTCTGCAACTTCGTTTGTCTTGTCAATCGCTTTCTGAGCCTGATTGAGAAGATTTGACATCTCGTCACGAATCTCGGCAGCTGTTGTTGCTGACTGAGTAGCCAGATGTCCGATTTCCTCAGCAACGACCGCAAATCCTTTTCCTGCCTCACCTGCACGAGCTGCCTCTATAGAAGCATTGAGCGCAAGCAGGTTTGTCTGGGACGCGATAGATGTGATACCGTCAACTTTGTCATTAACCGTCTGTACGGCTACGTTTGTAGCTTTCATAGTCTCCGTGATATCAGCTACCGAGCTCTCCATCGTGTCCATATTACCGGAAAGCTGTTTGAGCGCATCAGCAGATGACTGGCTGGCCGTGTTCATATCAGCGGCTGCCGTAGCAAGCTGTTCTGCATTCTCTGCAACAGTCTGGATAGCTTCCGAAAGCGTTACGACATTTCCGTTCGCTCTCTCTACCGTATCAGCCTGATCTGTAGCTCCGCGTGCAATATCAGTGATAGCCTTTGACATATCCTGAGTAGTTCCACCAATCTGAACAGATGTCTCTGTCAGGTCACCGGCCTGAGTTGTAACCGTAAGCGAAGCATCTTTGATATTGTTTACAACGTGCGTCATCTCTACTATAAGAGTATTGATATGACGTATGATATCTCCAAACTCATCACTTCTTCCGATAAGTTTCGGATCAAGTATCTTCTTAAACTCACCTCTTGCGAGCTTATCTATTGATTCATTAACCGAAATAATAGGCTTGATAAATGTTCCCGACAAGATAACCGAAAGCACAATCGCTATAGCAAGCATAACAACACCGATTATAATGATGATAATAAGCGTTTTGTTCGTGTCAGAAAGCGACTCACCTATATCACTGGCAACCACCGTAACCCATCCTGTGATAGGCTCACGGCTGTATGATATCTTCCAGTTTCCGCCGTTGAAGCCTGAATCATAATCGCCCTTAGCTTCTCTGTCATCTCTTGAATCTTTGTACCACTGCTGATCAGCGAAGTTTACAGCCTCTCCGGTGTCAAGATCCATAGAAGTATGCGCGATTACGTCACCGTTGTTGTCACCGATGAAGATATCCTGCTTCTCCTGAGTCTTTTCACCGGCAACCATCTCGTTAAACACTTTCAGGTTATAATTTCTCTGTGCAGTACCGATGAAAGTTTTTCCATCCTCGCCATACACAGGAACAATAAATGTACAGATACGATCTCCGGTTGACATAGATATGTTCTGGTCAGAACAGACGAATCCGCCTTCATCACGAGCCTTCTGGAAATACTCACGTTCTGATACATCCACAAGTTTTCCTTCAGACTTAACTATCTGCATACCGGTTTTGTCCGCGATTGCGATGACATTGCCGTCACCAACCTCAGCATCCGTATCCTGCAACCATTTTTGAATCTTATCAAGGTTAGCTTTTCCGGCTATCGCCTGTTTGGTTGCGATGGAGTTTGCCACCGTCTGGAGAATCTGCTTGTTCTGCTCAACTATCGATTTGAAGTCGTGCTCAACAAGCTTGGCCTGCTCTGTATTCATTTTTTCCACATGCTGTGTTGCCTCGCTGTGAGACGTAACATAACTGATAATTGTGGAAGTAATGAGCGGGACCGCCATAATTGCGACGATTATGATAATCAGTTTAAATCGTACACTTTTAAAAATGCTCTTTTTTCCCATTGATTATACCTTCTTTCGTAAAAAATGTTCAGACAGTTATCTGAAATCAACCCATCTTGACAGTAACCTGAACTTCCTTCTTTCCTGATTCATAAGGAATTACGGTTGTGTCTGTATAGCTTGTTCCGTCTACCACAAGCTCTTTTACGCCTTTTTGAACACCTGAAGGATTCTCCACAGTAACCTTGTAGGTAACTCCTCTGTATTCACGGCTGATAGTGAAATCTCCAAATCCCTGAGGAACACAAGGATTGATTGAGAGTCCGCCAAGCGTTGGATATATACCAAGTATGTACTGCGAAACATTGGTAAATGTCCAAGCCGCTGTTCCGGTAAGCCAACTGTTTTTAGCCTGACCGAAGAACTTCGCATCCTTTCCTGCAATCATCTGTGAGTATACATACGGCTCTGTCGCATGAATCTCACTGATCTCCTCAAGGTATGCAGGACATGTTTTACGATAAATCTCAAACGCTCTGTCTCCGCGTCCGATCACGGTCTCTGCTGCCGATACCCAAGGGTTGTTGTGGCAGAAGATTCCTGCATTCTCTTTGTATCCCGGCGGATATGATGAAATCTCTCCGAGATTAAGCATATATTTTGTATAAGCAGGCTGAAGAATAACTATGCCGTACTTGGTATCAAGTTTTTCCTTAACCGAATCAAGCGCTTTCTCTGCAAGCCCGTTGTCAACACCGACACCGGCAAGTACACAAAATCCCTGAGGCTCGATGTAAATCTGACCTTCCTCGCACTCTTTTGATCCGACTTTCTTTCCTTCAGCATCGTATGCACGAACGAACCAATCTCCATCCCAACCGTCTTTTTCGATCGCAGCGGTCATTTTTGCCACTTCGTCACGAGCACGTTTTGCCTCATCCGGCTTTCCGATAGCGTCACATATATCAGCGTATTCATTGCCGTATTTCACGAACATTCCTGCGATGAATACCGACTCTGCAACAGGTCCCTCGCTCGGTCCGAATGTCTGGAATGACTCACCCGGCTCTTTTGAGAAGCAGTTCAGGTTCAAACAATCGTTCCAGTCTGCACGACCGATAAGCGGAAGATTGTGTGGTCCTTTGTGATTGATTATATAGTCAAGCGATCTTGTCAAATGCTCGAAAAGCGATGTTGCTTTGGATGCATCATTATCATACGGTACGCTCTCATCAAGGATGCTGAAATCTCCGGTCTCACGAAGATATGCGCTTGTTCCTGCGATAAGCCACAGCGGATCATCGTTGAATCCCGAACCGATATCGGAGTTTCCTTTTTTGGTGAGCGGCTGATACTGATGATATGCGCTTCCGTCTTCAAACTGTGTAGAAGCGATATCAATAATTCTCTCTCTTGCGCGCTCCGGAATCAGGTGAACAAATCCAAGCAAATCCTGGCAGGAATCTCTGAATCCCATTCCACGTCCGATACCTGACTCATAGTATGATGCAGAACGTGACATATTGAATGTAACCATACACTGATACTGATTCCAAATATTAACCATACGGTTGACTTTGTCATCACCCGTCTGCACGCTGAACTTGGAAAGAAGTCCCTCCCAAGTATCTGAAAGCTCTTTAAAGGCTGCGTCAACGCCTGCGTCTGTAGCATACTTATCAAGAAGCGCTTTTGCAGGTTTCTTGTTGACCACATCTTTTGCTTCAAACTTCTCCTCAACCGGATTCTCACAATATCCGAGAACGAATACGAAAGATTTTGTCTCGCCCGGCTCAAGTGAAACATTGATCTGGTGTGATCCGATAGGATACCAACCTGACGCAACTGAATTGTGTGACTGTCCCTCTTTAACAACCTGCGGATCCGAAACCGGATTGTAAGCTCCCAGGAACTCATCACGACTTGTGTCAAATCCGTCGATGTCAGTATTTACGGCATATACTGCATAGTGGTTACGGCGCTCACGGTACTCTGTCTTGTGGTAGATAGCAGAGCCGATAACCTCAACCTCAGCAGTGTTTAAGTTTCTCTGATAGTTTGTCATATCATCCATAGCGTTCCAGGTACAGAACTCTATGTAAGAAAACAGTTTAAAATCTTTTTTAGCTGAGCCTTTGTTTGTCACAGTGATACGGTTAATCTCACAGGTATCATTGACCGGAACGAAAGCAAGAACTGAAGCCTCGAGGTCATTTTTGCATCCTGTGATACGTGTATAACCCATACCATGACGGCATTCATAGCTGTCAAGCTCGGCACGAACAGGCTGCCAACCCGGTGCCCAAACATCTTCACCGTCTTTGATATAATAATATCTTCCTCCCTCATCTACAGGGATGTTGTTGTAGCGATAGCGTGTCAGACGCAGAAGCTTCGCATCCTTGTAGAAACTGTATCCACCTGCTGTGTTGGAAATCAGTGAGAAAAATGAGTTGCTGCCCAGATAATTGATCCAAGGAAGAGGAGTCTTGGGCGTGGTGATCACGTACTCTTTGTGTTCGTCATCGAAGTAACCGAATTTCATATAAAAATCCTCCCAAAATGTAGTCTTAGCTTCCTGTCCTTCTATATCCCGTCCCGACAGAAAACACATATAGTATATTATAAAAAAAAATCCCGAAAAATGCAAGCAAAAAAACCCGAAATCCCAAAAAAAGTGACCTGCTTTTGCAAGTCACTCAAAAAATACAACATATAGTATGAAAAATGTCATTTTTCACTAATAATCACTATCGCGCTTCCATGAACCTGAAAAGCGAGACCATATGATTTGAGCACCGAATCAAGCGCGTCAACTATTCCGCTCGCCGTCGGAGTCCCCTCCCACACATAGAGATATATTTCCTCGAAAATCTCCTGTTCGCAGGCGATATACATCTCGGCATCCTCATACAACGCTATAAACTCTTTGAAAGCCTCGTAATTTTCACCCTGCGCCGTACCGTACTCGATACACCTGTCCTCAAAAAGCGCAAGGATTTTTTCTCGGTCATTCGCGCTTTTCTCATCGTACAGATAGCTGTGCATCTCCCTGTAGTCGACATGAACATCATCAAAATACATATTCAGTCCGAAGCCCCATTTTCTCTCCCACAGGTAAGGAGCAAGCGCGATCGCGATTTCTCTTGAAACTTCAAGTTTTTTATCTCTTGAAAGTTTTGACATCATCCATCTCCTCAGTCTTTGTAATCATACTCAAAAACAACTGTCGACAAAGGCGGAAGATACAACTCTATCTCATATCCGTCTACCTCCTTGCCGTTGCTGTCTTTGACTCTGGCCGGTTCCGCCGTAATCGGTTTGTCATTCAACCTGCCCTGACCTCCGAAACGCTCCTCGTCAGAGTTGAGTATCTCTTTAAATTTACCTTTGCATGGCGCTTTGCAGCGATACTTGGTGTGTGCTATCGGAGTGAAGTTCACCACGAAAAGCAACTGTTTTTTCGCCGTTTTTCCTCTCCTGATAAATGAAATCGTACTTGTCTGCGGTCTCTCGCAATCCATCCACTCGAATCCCATGATGTCGTAGTCATTGTAGTAGAGCGCGTCATGGCTGGTATAGAGTTTATTCAGTTCTCTCACGTAGTCCTGCATTTTTTTGTGACGCTCGTCCTCAAGTAAGAACCAGTCAAGGCTCCTGAACTCGGCCCACTCACGTCTCTGCGCGAATTCCTGTCCCATAAAAATGAGCTTTTTGCCGGGATGGCCGTACATATATCCATACGAAGCCCTCAGGCACGAGAACTTGTCACCCTCCAGACCGGGCATTTTGTTGAACATCGAGCATTTGCCGTGCACAACCTCATCGTGTGAAAGCACGAGTATGTATCTCTCACTCAGGTAATAAGCTATCGAGAAACAGAGCTGGTCGTGGTGGAACTGCTTGAAAAATGGATCGAGCTTGATATACTCAAGGAAATCATTCATCCAGCCCATGTTCCATTTGTACGAAAAGCCAAGTCCCTTGTCTTTGACCGGCGCCGTAACTCCCGGCCACGCGGTCGACTCCTCTGCTATAATATATGCTCCCGGATGCTCCTCATCCATAAGGTCATTCAAATCCTGCAAAAATTCTACAGCGTCGTAGTTTTCATTGCCGCCGTCTTTGTTTGCAACCCACTCTCCGTCGCGCTTTCCGTAGTCCAGATAAAGCATTGACGCTACGGCATCCACGCGAAGTCCGTCGATATGGAATTTTTCAACCCAGTACATAGCGTTGGCGACGAGGAAATTTTTCACTTCCTTGCGTCCGTAATCAAAAATGTATGTACCCCAGTCGGGATGCTCGCCCTTGCGCGGGTCCGAATGCTCGTAGAGCGCCTGTCCGTCGAATTTGCCGAGACAATGCTCATCGCGCGGGAAATGCGCAGGTACCCAGTCGAGGATAACCTGAATTCCGCGTTTGTGCATCTGATCAACGAAGTACATAAAGTCCTCCGGAGTTCCGTATCTGCTGGTCGGCGCATAGTAGCAGCCTACCTGATACCCCCATGAACCGTCGAACGGATACTCTGCGATACCCATAAGCTCGAGGTGCGTGTAGCCCATATCAACCAGATAGTCGCCGAGCATATCAGCCAATTCTCTGTAGCTGAAGTTTCCGTCATCATCGTCTTCGATGCGTTTTTTCCAGGAAGCCAGATGTGCCTCATAAATCGTCATCGGCTCTTTTTCGCGCTCTTCCCTCGTCTTGGCGTCGCGCTTTTTCATATAGTTTGCATCGGTCCATTTGTAATGGTCAAGCCTTGCAATCTTCGAAGCATTGCCCGGTCTTAACTCACAGTAATTTCCATACGGATCGGTTTTGTATATTTTTTCTCCTTTTCGGGATATGATTTCATACTTATAGATAGCGCCTTCCCAAGCTCCCGGCACGAAGAGCTCAAAAATACCACTTTCGCCGTGAAGCATCATTCTGTG
>JAIKWQ010000115.1 GCA_024684535.1 Eubacterium sp.
CAACGATGTATTTACCGACTTTTCCTGACTCCAAAGCAACCCTGATATCATCTTCATTTACAAGAGTATCTCTTGAGAAGTTGAGAATTACCACGCCATCCTTCATCTTGTCAAAAGCATCTTTATTAAGCATACCTTTTGTTGAATCAAGAAGCGGTACATGCACTGTCAGGTAATCACAAATCTCATAGAGCTCTTCGTTAGTTTTTACCATCGTAACATCTCTGGTCATATTTACAGCGTTTTCGATTGAAAGATACGGATCACATCCATACACATCCATACCGAGACGGTTAGCTGCATTAGCTACGATTACACCGATAGCACCGAGTCCGATGATACCAATTTTTTTACCTTTGATCTCGCTTCCTGCAAACTGTTTTTTTGCTTTTTCCGCTGATTTTGCGATATCTGCGTCATCTTTGTTGTCTTTGCACCATCTGATACCGCCTGCGATATCTCTGGCTGCGAGGAAAAGTGCAGCAACAGTAAGCTCTTTCACGCCGTTTGCATTTGCTCCCGGAGTGTTGAATACAACCACACCTTTGTCTGCAAGCGGCTCAAGCGGAATGTTGTTCACTCCCGCGCCGGCTCTTGCAACCGCAAGAAGGTTGTCAGAAACCTCCATATCATGCATCACTGCACTACGTACCAGAATCGCCTGTGCCTCATCAACATTTTCAGTGATTTCATAGTTATCAGGCAACATTTCCAAACCGCACTGTGCGATAGGATTTAAGCATTTTACTTTGACACTCATTATGAATTCTCCTCTTCAAATTTTTTCATAAATTCAACAAGTTTTTCTACACCTGCTTTTGGCATAGCATTGTATATACTTGCTCTCATTCCGCCGACGCTTCTGTGTCCTTTCAAGCTCTCAAGTCCTGCTGCTTTTGCCTCAGCAACAAACTTAGCATCAAGCTCATCATTTCCTGTCACAAACGGAACATTCATAAGCGATCTGTCCTCTTTTCTGACAGTTCCTTTGAAGAGTTTCGAAGAATCAAGAAAGTCATAGAGAATCTTTGCTTTCTCTTCATTTCTCTTCTTCATCTCTGCAAGTCCGCCCTGTTTTTTGAGCCATTTGAAGACTTTTCCGCAGATATAAATTCCGTATGCAGGCGGTGTGTTGAAAAGTGATCCTGCATCAGCCTGAGTCTTGTACTTAAGCAAAGTAGGAACAAAATCAGGAAGATCGTCGCGAATCAGATCCTTTCTGATGATAACGATAGTTACGCCGGCAGGTCCGATATTCTTCTGAACACCACCGTAGATCACGCCGTATTTAGTAACATCTACAGGCTCTGATAAAAAGCATGAAGAAACATCCGACACAAGTATTTTTCCTTTTGTGTTAGGAAGCTGCCAGAACTTAGTTCCGTAGATTGTGTTGTTCTCACAGATATATACATAATCCGCATCGTCATCTATCGGAAGATCCGAGCAGTCCGGAATATATGAAAATGTCTCATCCTCAGATGATGCAATCTTATTTGCTTTTCCGTACTTTGAAGCTTCCTGCCAAGCTTTCTTAGCCCACTGACCTGTAACGATATAGTCAGCCACACCGTTTTTCATAAGGTTCATAGGGATGGCTGAAAACTGTGTCCATGCTCCTCCCTGCAAAAACAGCACTGCGTAGTCATCAGGAATATTCATCAAATCCCTGAGATCAGCCTCTGCTTCCTTGATGATATTGTCATAGGTCTTTGATCTGTGACTCATCTCCATTACCGACATACCGCTTCCCTGGTAATCAAGCATCTCGTCTGCAGCTTCTTTCAAAACCTCTTCCGGCAAACAAGCCGGGCCTGCTGAAAAATTATACACTCTTGACATTTTTTCTTCTCCTTTTTATTTTTATTTATGAATTTTCTTTTTTCATATCCTGTTCATCAAATGACTTTTCAATCGGTTGCCCCGCAGGAACCATCGGAAATACTTTGTCATCCTGTCCTATCACAACCTCCAGAACCACAGGTTCTTTCGATGAAATCGCATCTTTGATTGCATCATCAAGTTCCTCTTTTTTGGTAACTCGAATAGCTTTGCACCCGACTCCCTCGGAAACTTTGCAGTAGTCAACCTTGTCCTCAAGCACGGTTTGCGAATACCTTTTCCCGTAGAACAATGTCTGCCACTGCCTAACCATACCGAGCGCGTGATTATTAAAAATAACCTCAACGACAGGTATATCATATCTCGATGCGGTTGCAAGCTCGTTCATATTCATTCTGAAGCAGCCGTCACCGGTAAAGTTTATGACTGCCCTGTCAGGGTTTGCAACTTTTGCTCCTATCGCAGCTCCGAGACCATACCCCATCGTGCCCATACCGCCTGACGTAAGCAGCTGTCTCGGCTTGGAGTATTTATAATACTGCGCTGCCCACATCTGGTGTTGCCCGACATCAGTTGATATAATGGCATCTCCTTTTGTGAGCTCATAAAATCTCTCAACTATATATGGTCCGGTAAGTTCGTCAGTGTTGTAGTTAAGTGGCAACGCTTCTTTGCGCGCCATAACTTTGTCAATCCATTCCTTATGGTATTGATTGTCAAGCTTCTTGTCAAATATCTTCAGGACTTCTTTTAAATCACCTATTATGGCATTGTCTACCTTGATATTTTTCCCGATCTCAACTTCGTCAACATCTATCTGAACTATCTTTGCATTTTTCGCAAACTCGTCGGCTTTTCCTATAACTCTGTCTG
>JAIKWQ010000121.1 GCA_024684535.1 Eubacterium sp.
AAGTATATCGTTTATAAGTGATAATAATGTTTTGCCGGCGGACATAATATCAGAAGCATATGCGTGAATATCCTTGTCTTCCGTCTCCCTTAGAATCATCTCATCCATACCGAGTATTGCATTTATCGGAGTCCTGATTTCATGAGACATACTTGCCAAAAATGCTGATTTCGCACGATTAGCCTGCTCCGCATTTTTCGCGAAACGAACAAGGTCGCCGTTCATCGCTTTCATAAACTTTGACAATCTGTCCTGAAGTGGAATAATTCTTGATTCATCACTCTGTGAATTAATATCTTCAAATACTATTTTCTCTGTATTTTTTATTTCGCCTTCTCTGAAAGACACCGCAACCAAAGCACTGTTTAAAAAGTCACCCTTACCTTTGTGATAATAAATCTCACCTGCAGCACTGCAGGCAAGAGTGTCAGGTACTATCCTGCGGAAACAATCCCCCTCAAGGCTTGCATTTGTTCCCAAGAATATTGCACGATTTCCACATATGAAAAGCTCAATCGCCTGTGCTCCAAAATCGGCAGAGCTGCGACTGCATATATCTGTGTTTTCCAAAAGTTCATCCTTAACTGTGTATGTAAATCTGACCTTTTCTCCCGGACGGATAGCACCTATATATATAATCTCACCTTTGTCGTTATAGGAAAACGGTGTGCGTCCAATCAAAAGTCCGTCTCTTTCTACCGAAACCGGAAACTCACAACAGTTTTGCATCAAATATTCATCAAAGCTTGCGCCCAAGTATTTTTTATAAACACTCTCAGGATTTTTTCCATCTATTGATGAAACCAAAGTATCACCTGCAACAAGCTTTTCATCCAAAATCTCGATAGGCATGGCTTTTCCGATAGGCTTCCAACCAAAGATATATTGTACATCTATATTCAATTCTTCCCCTACAAACAGCAGAAATGTTATTCCATATTCGGATTTATTGTTTCTGTCAAAAAAGAAAGGATCAACATTTTCATTTATAATACGATTAAAATAACCGGACGCCATAGTTCCGAAAAACGGTATCTCTTCAAAGCCATCGGTTAATCTGTCAAGAAACGGAGAAATATATGCCATAAATCCCGACATAAACACACAAACACCCTTCAGGTTGGAGGTCGTGCTTATTTTTCCTCTTATATTGTCAAGAATTTCATCTTGGGATTTTTCTTTTAGATTATAAGTAACCTGGATAACATCTGAGCTGTCAAAAATAAAAAAGCTGGTCCTGATCGATTGTTTGTCGTCATAAACCGTAGAACCGTTCTCTTCTTTCGGGGGATTCAACATAAATACAGACAGTCCTGATACAATCATATCCGGAAATGCATCACAGATAGGACTTATGACCTCTTTTGCCTCATCGTAGGTAAACTGAAATACCAGTGCTTTCATGAGAACTTTGCAGGATGAATTGGCAATGATATTTTGAAGCTCGTTAACTATGCGAATCGCATCTTCTTTAGAACTTATATCAAATGTTTTTTGTATCATATGAGACGCCCCCTTTTAGTTTTATTCTCCAAAAGAGTATACAAAACTACCATCTGTATACTCATCGTCTCAAAAGTATATGATACCACCGGGGAAAGTATAAGTCAATGAAATTTAATCAGATGGCACACCATTATAAATTCTTCATCATTTTCACCCACCGTCTTGAATCCAACCTTCTCATACATTCGAACAGCGTAGTTCGCCTTTTGTACTGCCAGCGACGCTTTTTCATAACCTTTTTCTTTAAGCAGCACAAGCATTTTCTTCATCAACTGCGTCCCTATACCCTGTCCTCGGTATTCCTTATAGAGCGATATTGCAAATGATGGTGTTTCATCATCTACATGACCGTAATCATTCATAATCCGTGTCCATACGGCTCCAATCACATGGTCTCCTTCCCCTTCCTCAACGGCGACAATACAGTAATCTGCCCTGCCTGATCCGAAATCCTCATAATAGATTTTCAATTCGGGGAGCTCAATGATGTCTCTCGATGGAGGCTCCACACCTTCCGGAATAAAAATCGCCTCATATAGGAAATCTTTCAATAAATCTATCTCTGATATTTTTATTTCTCGTAATGTCATAATTCTTTTCTTTCTTCCAATCAATCATTACAAAAACACTTTTATATTATAATCCATCCAAAGATAAACCGCAAGAAAAAAGATTCCCTGTATCGCATATTTCTTTTTCACCGCAAATCGAAGTATATATTTCATAAGGCAAGCCTACCACTTAAACACTGCCAAGCGGTTATTCATGTTCTTGCCTATAATTGCAAACAGCTTCCCTCTGATTGAGTATTTTTTCATTTCCTCATTATAACTCCTCTCGGACACAAGGCTCATTCTCGACTCTAACTCCAGATACTCCCGGCCGGACTTGGTTCCCCAACCGAATGTGGCATTCGTATGCTTCACTGCATCGTGATGACTTCCATGTTTTTCCAAAAACGGTGTGTGTAGCTCGGCCAGCAGATATCCATGCTCAAAACTGTCACAGAGCATATTCAGGCATATCTTGACCTGATCCCTGGAAAAATATTCCAAAACCCCCTCCATCACCACAATTGTCATCGGATTAGTCGGAAGATCCTTCGTCCATTCTCCGTCAAGAGCGCTTCCATCGAGCATCGTACAGCGTTCCCTGTCCTCATAGACTTTACGCCTGACAGCGATCTGATCCGGCAGATCTACGTCATACCATGTGAGACGTCCATTGTCTACCTGCGAGAACTTGTCATCAAATCCGCAACCGAGATTGATACACAGAGCATCCGGATATTTTTTCAGAATCCGCTTAAGCGTGTCCCTGTACATAATTGTTCTGGCAACTACACCCTCATGGGACATAAAGGGATCGTATTTGCTCACATCCACTCCAAGTGTGTCGATAATTTCCTTTGCCTTTTCATCCCTGATCCTGGCATTGGGTCTCATAGTCTCACTTGCCTTGATAGCAAGCGGAATCAGTGCTGTCTCCTGTACATCTCCGAATTTCAAATCCATCGTTT
>JAIKWQ010000142.1 GCA_024684535.1 Eubacterium sp.
CTTGTCAACATGTCAATGCTCGTTTCACAAGCATATCTTTTTATCCTATTGTAACAGAAAAAACTCTCTTTAGCAAGAAAATGTCAAACCTCAGGCTCCTTTCACCTTGTCCGCCCATTCTGTTTCCTTGAACCCCACAAGTACATAGTCATCTCCGATAACAAGCGGTCTTTTGACAAGCATCCCATCTGATGCCAGGAGTTCTATCTGCTCATCCTCGCTCATATCAGGAAGGCTCTTCGAAAGCTCCATTTCCCGATAAATCATTCCACTCGTGTTGAAAAACCGTTTCAAAGGCAAACCACTCTTCTTCCAAATCTGCCTAAGTGTCTTTTCGTCAGGGTGCTCTGTTTTAATATCTTTTTGATCAAAGTCAATCCTCCTGTCTTCAAGCCACTTCAACGCCTTTTTACAAGTCGAACATTTTTCATAACAATATACTGTCAGCATATCATATCTCCTCTCTAAACTTATTATCCTTTGGTGCCATAAAACTCATTTATATACCCACTGAGTGTTGGAATATCGAAAAATGCGCTGTAGTCTTCTTTTCCGTCCTCATCTGTTTTTATTTCAATCTCCTTGTCCGGTGTTACTCCTTTTTCGACATCATCACCATCTTTTGTCGTCACTACAAGTTTCGTAGAAATTAGACATGGCAAACCATCACCCATAGCCGGTGCTAATAGAATGCATGATCCCCCGTAAGTTTTTTCTCCGAGTATCATGATTCCATGCGACTTCGCAATGAAAGGAAACAGGTTCCCACAAGAAAAAGAATACCTGGATGTCAAAATTGCAAAACGGAATGGGTACTTCACTTCCTTGTCCTTTTCATCAAATACACCATCCAGATTGACATCAACATTGTACGGGCATCTGATATGTTTACCGGTATCTTTGTGTTTTATATAAGTGCAGGAATTACCTGCGATAATCTCCATCATCCCGGATATAACATTGGAATCACCACCGCTGTTAGTTGTCAGATCGATCACAAAGTTTTTGATTGCTTTATTCTCCGATGCTTTATTCAGGTATTTGATAAACAACCCGTACGAGTCATCCGGTATGTCTCCTCGCTTTTCATAAAACTCCTTCCATGCGTCAGCATCCACACTAAAATTATTCATAGTGTAAATCGCGGTGTCTCCCTGCTCGTGATAATCATAATCCTTCCAGCCTTTTGCATCTGAAATCAAATCACGATAATACAATTTTGTTCCATTTAAATTTGCCAATTTATATCCAATTTTGTCAGCTGTCGTCTGTAAATCAGAATAATACTCCAGACTGACGTCGTCTTTTTCTTTGTATAATCTCGAGTAGACAGCATAAGAAGTGGCATTCAAAACCGTATGGCCACCGTCATATAGCATATCCTGCAGTATGCCCAATCCCATCAGATAATCCACCAATTTCCGGCTTTTCAGAAGTTTTTTTACGCCCTGAGTCGCCTCATCTGTCTCTGATAAAGCCAGATCCATCCCCTTCTTCTGAATCGCATCGGAAAAATAACATTTTCCCGGATTACCATACTGCACATCCATCAAAAACATTAATTCCCGATATGCATAATCAACCACATCCGCCGGGCGTTTGCCATTCGCGTTCAGAGATAAATACTCATCATAATAATCTGTTTTATTCAAATCAATTATTTTGCTGATTTCCGTATAATGATAGAGTTTAGTTCCTGAATAGGCTATCGATGCAGCATTGGTTGTAAAAAATAAACCGTCTGCTGTCTCAAAGGGGAGCAGGATATCATTCCCGTCACCGATTAAATCTATACCATAATCCGAATATGACAGAGTATAATGCTTGCCCGGATCAATTACCTCATCCGGTAACGGTTCAAGATACGGCGCGCCACCGTAATCGGAATTTATCGTGGAGGCTCCTTCCTCAGGCGTGGAAACATGCGCGAAGTCACGATAGTCATCCGTATCCAGCGCATCCGTATCAGTATTTATCGTCGCAGTATCCCCTTTCGGTGTTGTAAGCAAATACTCGGCCGTACCGTTTTTCTGCACCTTCAATGCTGAACCACCCGATAACTGCTTATAATAATCTGTTATATGTACGTAGGGAATATGCGGAGTATCCTTGAAATAACGGAGTTTCATCGTAGACTTGGTTCCGCCTGATTTTATGACTTTCACCTTCCGATCAACGGTATCAGCTACAGTCGCTTTGTATTTCAGGGTGTTTTTCTTTTTATTTTTCAGAATAAGCTTTATGATAATAGTTGTCTTGCCGGCTTTTTTTGAGCGGATAATTGCTTTTGTTTTTCCGCTTGCTTTAACCGAAGCAACACTCTTTTTTGAAGATGTTACAACCAACTTTTTTATGGATTTCTTTTTGACATTTTTGATTGTAAGCGTCCGTGATTCGCCGGTAAGCATCTTACCTTTGGAAGACGCTGATATCGATGGCTGTGATTTGCCGGTTTTCTTCGTCGCTGCAACAGAAACCGAAGGCAAATCCACCGGTACGAAGGCGGTTGTCATCGCAAACAGCAAAAGCCCTGAAATAATTGTGCGTATTTGATGATTAGTTTTGTCATTTTTATTCATATCATACCCCCTAGTGCACTAACTTCACGTAGGCGTCTTGATATCTGCCAGAATCGCTTTGTAAGTGTCACTCCAAATTTACATTTTTATAACACCTTAAAAAGCTGTTTGATTGCCTGTTCATTCGGCACAACGATCGGGCGGAGAAGTTTGTTCATAAGAATATCCGCAATCTTCATAGCTGTATCCGCTTTCGAACCGGCAACTATAGACGAGTTGAATGCGAACAAAAGTCCAATCTTCTTGTAATACTCCTCAAGCGCAGCAGGGTCGGTAATTCCAAGATATTTCATAAAGAACATGTTACCGACCTTCGAGATCATTTCCGCCGGCATTCCGACACTTGACTCGATATTTCCATGTTCTGAATTCGGTGCCACAATCATATCACGATAGATTGAAGTCAGATCACAAATCGGTGGTCCCATAGTCACCTCGGGCATATCGATCAGAACCAGCTCGCCGTCCTGAATCATAATATTACCCGGATGCAAATCGTTGTGCGTTACGGTATCAGTCTCCGGAATACAATCAACGATATCGTGCAACAGGGTCATCTCCTCTTCCGAGCACCATTGTCCGAGATTATTAATCCTATCATGATACACATCCTGAATCCGGAAAAAACTGTTTGCCGGCACATGCGTATCATGAAGCGTCTTAGCCAACTCCACATACTGATCCACATAGGATTCAATCTTATCCGGGTTATCCCTCATAGCGTGACCGAGCGTATCGGAACGAAGCAGCTCAAAAACAACACCATAGCAATCATCTACCTTTACCACATCATATGCGATAACAGACGGAATTCCGTTGACAAACGCTGTACGTGCAAATTCTCTCTCACGTGATATCTCATCATACTCCATCCAAGGCTTATATACCTTAACAATTGTATCATCGTCCACACGATAGACGGCACCATTTCCGCCTTCGCCAAGCTTCTCCGATCCTTCCACACTGAGCTCGCGGAGCTTTTTGTGTACCTCAAGAAGATCCACAAAACCGGTTGTCTCGAAAATCTCATACACAGCAGATGAAGCATTGATCACCTGAACCGGCTTGTCCGTCGACTTGCGCAGTTTCATCAATACACGCAGTCCCGCGCTGGAGATATACTCGAGTTTGTCGATATCCAGACATACCTCGGCATCCGGAGCGCTCTCTTTGATCCCCATCAGCTCTTTCTCGATCTCCGGAGCGTTGCCGGTATCAATCCTTCCCTCCAACCATACGGTCAGCTTTCCATTTTTCACTTCACTTTTCATTTTTGTTACCCCCTGTTTATTTTTATTGTTTTTCTTTTCCTATATAGTCAACTGCCTCCTGAATCGATCGGTACATACTATAACCAAACATAGCCTTCCTGGCATCAATAATCACAGATGTTTCCGGTTTTTTGCCCGCTTCTATTTCTTTCAAAAGAAGGTCAATCTGGCATCTCATAACCAACATTGTTTTCGCCATATTGCGCATGATATCGATTATGTTCGTATAGTTATCCTGAACAAAACTGCCAAGCTCATCTTCGGTAATTCGCATAACAAATAACTCAGAGTAGGCTACTATCGTATATACGGATGGTTCGTTAAGAAGAATGCCCCATTCTCCAAAACAGGCCTTTTCCCGTATGATTCCAATCAGAGTTTCCTGTGCGGTTCCATAACCGACATACACCTCTGCATGTCCTGCAACTATCTTGTACAGGGTCTTATTCAACTCACCTTCGCGAATAATCACCGTATCTGCCGGATATTTCATTATTCTTGATTCAATATTATTTTTTCCCATTCTCCTGACTCCTCAAACAATCTCCGCAATCTCGCAACTTGCCACTTCTATCAAATCCGCAGGTGCCAGTTCCACCTGATGTCCAACTTTACCTGCACTTACAAATACCCTGTCAAAGGTCGGCGCAGTAGCGTGAATAAAAGTCTTAAATTGCTTCTTCATACCAATCGGCGAGCATCCGCCATGAACATATCCTGTCAGCGGCAAAAGCTCCTTTTGCTTAATCATAGCAACCGACTTCTCACCTGATACGGATGCTGCCTTCTTCAAGTCCAACTCTGCAATAACCGGAACCACAAAAACATAGTATTGTCCGGATTTTCCTCGTGTCACAAGCGTTTTGAATACTTTCTCCGTTTTCTCTCCCAATAGCTCGGCAATCTGCTCACCCGATAATGATGGATCCGCATCATATGCGTGACTTTCATAGGATATTTTCTTGGCATCCAGAACACGCATCACATTCGTTTTGTCCGTTTTTCCCATATCATTCCTCCGAAAAAGGTCGCCACGCGGCGACCCTCTTCAATTTAATTTCAATTATATCTCTCACCAATACTTGGACACAAGCCTGTCAGCCTCAGCCTGCGAAAACCCCATCGTCGCTACTATCTTCTCGATTGCATCCAAAGAGGAACCTCCAAGGCTTTTACACAGATCTACAACCGCACTTACTCCTTCCTCGCGACCACGCTCTCTTCCAACTCTTTCATGCTCCATATCTCTCTGTTCTATAGTCATATACTCCAGCCTCCATTCTTTGTTTAGCCGGCCTCTCATAACTGCGGCATCAAGCTTTCTGATATACTCATCATCTGAAACAACACCATTT
>JAIKWQ010000143.1 GCA_024684535.1 Eubacterium sp.
TATTCCCCTTGTCACACCCGAAATAAATCTTCACCCGTCAGTATGCGCACGATGTTATCAGCATACGCATTCCTCTTTAAGCCATTCGCGGTAATAAGTGTCGGAATCAAGGCTTTTTTTGAACCTGTTTCCGTCCGGTACACTTCGATTTTATGACGGATGTTTTTATCCATAGTCGCATCGATTTCGAGTGGATCTTCCGTAAACTTCATCTCACATATATTAATTTCATCGTCTGCGCGATCAATCAATAGATCAATTTGCGCACCATCTGCTTTTGTTTTACTGCGCCATGTGTACTCAGCGCTCGAGATGCCCGAAATCCCAAGTACATCCCGAATCTGACTAATATGGTTTAAACATACAATCTCGAAAGCATTGCCGGCCCATGCATGGTAGCCGGGCGATTTGATATAGGAGCTCCAATTCTTTATTTTTTTCTTCTCTGTGAATGTCTGGCTAAACAAAACAAACGGATCAATTATTTGAAAAATACACCCATTTTTCTGTGTCTGCGCATTTTTATACTTACGGATAAAACCACATTGCTCTAGTTCACTCAACGCTCTTGTAAGTGGCGCGCCATCAGCTATACCCGTTCTTTCTATCAGTTCCACACGTGTCATTCCACTTTTTTTTGCTGACAACGCTTTTATGATAGCGATATGGTTCTCTGCATTTTTATACAGCGAATAAAATAAGTTTTCATACTCATGGCAAAGCACTCCGTCCGTTCGAAAAATAAGCTCATCGATGTTTTGTACCAGACTGAGTCGCTCATCCAAAAGATTCAGATAAAATGGGATCCCTCCGAATATCATATAACTCTCAATCAACTGCTTTCTGGTCATCGTAATCCCATTTTTCACGATGAGTTCTTCACACTCGTGCAATGTGAACGGTTGTAAATACATTCGACACGTCGCACGATTGTAAAACCCGCCGGTGTCATTCAAGATATGATCCATAATCCAAGAAGTCGCTGAACCGCATACAATCAGGAGCAATTCCTTTCTTGAGGATCCCCAAGTGTTCCAAAAAAATTCAAACGCACTGCGAAAATCGCTCCTGGCAGTATCCATCCAAGGTAGCTCATCCAAAAAAACAACTTTCTTGCCACTGGCACTATCTGTTCGCGCATCCGATGATTCGAGCAGCTTTCGCAGACGCGAGAATGCCTCAAACCAATCCTTCGGTATCGTTGTCTCGGTAGCACCATACTCTTGTAAACTCCGATGGAACGCAGTGAGTTGTTCTCTCGTTTTCTTTTTAGCCAATCCGGTAGCATAGAAAGCAAATCGGTTTTTAAAGTATTCCTTTACCAGGTAAGTCTTGCCCACTCTCCTGCGCCCATATACGACCAAAAATTCAGGCCGCCCGGTTTCCAGGCAGCGATTTAAAATATCTTTTTCACGCTCTCTTCCAATCATCGGCTTACCTCCACATAAAACACTTATTTTGATTAGATTTGCTTATAATTGTCTGAAACATATAAAAAAATATTGATTTCAGACAATTATAGCCACATTTTGCTCTATATTTGTCTGAAATCAATATATCATGTAATATAAAACAAGTCAAGTTCTTTTCGATTTAATCTAATCACTCCAACCCATACTCGCCGCTAAACACCTCAGTCGCAGGGCCTTTCATCATCACATTACCATTGCCCAAATAGGTGTCAAAAAGCTTCCCGCCGCGGATGCGGATCTCTATCTCCTCATCGCGCTTCGTGTAGCCGTTTAGTACAGAAGCGACCGTAACTGCGCAGGTTCCTGTTCCACAGGATATCGTCTCGCCGGAACCACGCTCCCAGACACGCATACGCAGGGTGTGATCATCGATAACTTCTACAAATTCAGTATTGATACGATCCGGGAATGCCAGATGATTTTCGAACTTCGGGCCTATTTTTTCCAGGTCAAGATCATCAATTCCCGACGTAAAAACGACACAGTGCGGGTTACCCATAGATACGCAGGTTACGCGATATTCCGCGCCATCCACAATCAATACTCTGTTCACGATATAATCAGACGGGATGTCCGATGATACGCTATCTGCGTAGCCGACCAGCTCGACATCGACCGGAATCTCTTCAGGCAGCAGGATAGCCTGACCCATATTTACCTCGACATAAGTGCATTTACCATCTGTGATAGTCAACTTCAAATGCTTCACGCCACTCGCAGTCTCCACATCTATCTCTTCGAATTCTTCGGCAGAAGAGCCATACTTTACCTTCTCGCCGAGCAGTCCATGATCACACGCATACTTCGCCACGCACCTGATTCCGTTTCCGCACATAGCACCCTCAGAACCGTCAGCATTGTACATGATCATCCTAACGTCCGCGACATCAGACGGCGCGATAGCAATCAATCCGTCGGAACCTATCCCGAAATGCCTGTCGCTGACTTTGATAGCCACATCCGCAACAGGTTTTCCTTCTATAGTAACAAGATTCCCGTCCTGGTCTGCCTCGTAACTCACGCAGTCCTTCGTTCCGGGAATCAAATTCACATATATATAATCATTTCCTGTTCCATGCATCTTGGTAAATCTCATACGCTACCTCCTATGCCTGTATATCTACGCTTTTGTCAACCACTGCTATGCTCAGTCCACAAGTCGAGACCATAGTCTGATTCATCTCAAGCTCATACTTCAGTCTCAACGTGAAGCCGTTTGTATACACCGTTTTTTCTGCCATCGCCGTATGCACGCCTATCTCAAGCTCGCCAACTGGCGTCGGCAGATAGCTGATTGTCTTCTGATTCGGCACGAAAACCATATGCGAGATGGCATCCCCGCCCTTGATCAGCTCAACCTGCGTCTCACCGATACGAAGCGTGTTGTTGATCACCTGCACTGTTCCGTTCTCGTCCTCATCGACAACCTCGTCGTAAGTCAGACAATCGAACCCGTCCTCGTGATAGAGCTCACCAAGCGACACCACCTCGATCGGAGTCAGCTCCCCCGTACCGTAGTCGTGCTTGCTGCTTATTTTTATCTGAACTTCTTTTCTCTCAACGCTCATAAGCCACCTCGATCAATTTGTCCAAAAGCTCGGACTCTGAAACGCCCACTGCCTCCCAAAGCATCGGATACATGCTTATATTCGTAAATCCGGGAAGAGTATTTATTTCATTAAAAATGACCCCACCGTCGCTTTTTTTCACGAAAAAGTCAACTCTCGCAAGTCCGAATCCGTCAAGCGCTTTGAAAATCTTCACTGCGTCCTCACGAATCTGCTCCTTCGCCTCGTCCGGCAAATCCTCCGGATCAACTATAGTCTTTGACTCTGAATTGTTGTACTTGGCATCAAAATCATAGAACTCCGCTGCCGACAGTATCTCACCGACTTTTGACGCTTTCGGCTTGTCACCGCCGAGAACAGCGCACTCCACCTCACGTCCGTCGATGAATTCCTCGATCAGAATTCTGTGGTCATTTTCTTTCGCAACTCGTATCGCCTCAACCAGCTCTGCTCTGTCGTGCGCCTTGCTGACGCCCTTTGAAGAACCGGCATTTGACGGTTTCACGAAAACCGGATAACCAAGCTCCCTCTCAACTCTCTCTATAGTTGCCTCTACAGTATCTCCGTTTCTCGAAACATCCGCCACAAACCTCGCCTGTGCCACACCCACGCGGTCGGCAAAAAGCTTGGTTGAAATTTTGTCCATAGAAGCCGATGAAGCAAGCACGCCACATCCTACATACGGGATTTTCGTCATTTCAAAAAGTCCCTGTATGGTGCCGTCCTCGCCATTTTTCCCATGAAGAACCGGAAACCACACGTCTGTCTTTATGAAAAATGTCTCGTCACCCCTTGTCACCATCATTCCGGGGTGATTCACTTCAAGCGAAACCGTTACGAAGCTGTCGTCCGCTGCCATTGCCTCGTCATTCATTCTGTCAGCGCATTTTTCATCCGCCATGCCCATATAGTGCCAGGTTCCGTTTTTTTCTATACCAACGAGATGAACCTCGTATCTATCCTTGTTCAGTTTGTTCACAATATTCTTCGCCGAGATACACGAAATCTCGTGTTCCGAAGAATCTCCTCCAAATATAGCCGTTACATTTTTTTTCATGTCAAAAAAACCCCATAACTTTGATAAGGGCGCCGAATATCCTCCGACGCCCTGTTAATTTTTTTTAATGTCCTGATTAGGCTATTGATAAAATATCTGAGAATCCTGTAACCTCAAATATCTCATTGATACTATCTGAAACATTGGTTACTGTCATCTTTCCGGCTTTGTTCATAACTTTCTGCGCTGAAAGCAGAACTCTCAGACCCGCACTTGAGATATACTCAAGATCTTTCATATCGAATACAAGCTCGGTTACTCCGTCAAGATTCTCCTTAACCTCTTTCTCAAGATCAGGTGCTGTAGTAGTATCAAGTCTTCCCTCAAGAGCGATAGTAAGCTTTGATCCCTCAGCCGTTTTGTTGATATTTAACATCGTCCATACCTCCGTTCGTGTTATAAAAATGAGCCTTCACTCACTATACATAAAGCATTTTACCACATTCTTTTTCAAATTTCCACAATTTTTTGTATTATTTGAGAATTTTTCTAAAATGCTTTTTGCCCTTTTTGATAATTATACCCTCATCAGGTATATCCGCAACCTTCAAAGAAGCCTTGAAATCCGTCACTTTCTCGCCATCTATGCTTATACTTCCGTCGTTTACGATAGCGCGTCTCGCATCGGAATTTGTTGCCGTAAGTCCCGACGCCGTCAGGAGATTGAGCAATCCCACCTCTCCGTCGGTCACTATACTGTCTTCGATAGTGTATGTCGGCATATCTGCGGCATTTCCACTTGAGAACAGCTGTTTTGCGGCTTCGAGCGCTTTGTCAGCCTCCTCTTTTCCGTGAATCATCTCTGTCAGCTCATGCGCGAGGATCTCTTTCGCCTTATTAAGCTCAGCTCCCTCCCACTTAGCCATCTTGTCGATCTCGTCAAGCGGCAAAAATGTGAGCATCTTCAGACATTTGATGACATCCGCATCGTCGATATTTCTCCAATACTGGAAAAATTCAAACGGCGTTGTTTTGTTCGCATCAAGCCAAACCGCGCCTTTTGCGGTCTTGCCCATTTTTTTGCCCTCGGAATTTAGGAGCAGGTTGATAGTCATCGCTGATGCGTCCTTGCCGAGCTTTCTTCTGATAAGCTCGGTTCCGGCAAGCATATTCGACCACTGATCGTCACCGCCGAACTCGAGGTTGCAGCCATAGTCTTCATACAGTTTGTAGAAATCATAAGCCTGCATAATCATATAGTTGAACTCCAGGAAGCTGAGTCCCTTTTCCATACGCTGCTTGTAGCACTCAGCTGTGAGCATTCTGTTTACTGAAAAATGTGTTCCCACATCTCTGAGAAGCTCTATGTAATTCAGGTCAAGCAGCCAATCGGCATTGTTTACCATCAGCGCTTTTCCTTCTGAAAAATCGATAAATCTGCTCATCTGCTCTTTGAAACAATCGCAGTTGTGCTGTATATCTTCCTTGGTAAGCATCTGTCTGAGATCTGACCTGCCGCTCGGGTCACCGATCATTCCGGTACCGCCGCCGATCAGCGCTATCGGTTTGTTGCCTGCCATCTGAAGTCTTTTCATCAGGCAAAGCGCCATGAAATGTCCGACATGAAGTGAGTCGGCTGTCGGATCAAATCCGATGTAAAAAGTCGCCTTTCCGTTGTTGATGAGGTCTTTGATTACTTCCTCATCCGTAACCTGCGCGATCAAACCGCGTTCAACAAGTTCCTCGTAAATCTGCATTTTTAATTCTATCTCCTCATTTTTATGTTTTATCTGTATAATGTCGTGACAAATGCGAAGCTTCTCTCGAATTTCTGCAAAGCCTCTTCCTTCGTCTTCATAGCCAGGTCTTTGTCGTCGTACACGCCAAACACCGTCGGGCCGCTGCCACTCATAATCGCACCAAGGGCTCCCCTCTCAAGCATAAACTCCTCAATCTCCTTGATTTCAGGATGTTCACCGACCACAACTGATTCCAGAGTGTTACCCATCAGCTCGCACACACCCTTGAGATCTGACTCTTTCATCGCCGCCAGAATCGCGTCGATGTCGGGATGATATGTATTCTCATCCATAACCAACGCATCGTACACTTTCTTCGTCGACAGGTGAATCCCCGGTTTCACAATCAGTATTGTACAATTCGGAAACTTCGGTATCGTGGAAAGCTTTTCGCCAAGCCCCTCGGCAAGCGCTGTTCCTTTCAATATACAATACGGTATATCCGCGCCGAGTTTCACAGCGCGCTTCATCAGCTGCGAATGCTTGAGCCCCAGATCGTACATCGAGTTGATCGCGATCATCGCCGAAGCAGCATCCGTACTGCCACCCGCAAGCCCCGCTGCCACCGGAATCCTTTTCTCGAGTTTTATATTCAGGCCACCCGGAATCTCAAATTCCTTCATAAGCATTTTGGCGCCCTTCACTACGAGATTGTTCTCATCCGTCGGCAAAAATTTCAAGTTCGTAGTCAATCTCACACCGGGGTCTTTTTTTCTGGTCAGCGTCAGTCTGTCAAAAAGCCTGATTGTCTGCATAACCATCCTGACCTCGTGGTAGCCATCCTCGCGAGTGCCGAGGACATCGAGTCCGATATTGATTTTTGCCGGAGCGTTGATCCAAGTTGATTCAGAAGCCATATTCCATCTCCTTTGTCACTGTCATAAATTAACCTATGTGAATTTTACCACAAACTGACAAAAAACAAAAGAGTTTTTTTATCTTCTGCGACGAGGTTTTCTTCTCGTTGATTTGAAACTGTTCAACCTCTGCTCATTTTTCCTGTTTTTACGATATCTCTTGGTTCTGTTGCGGTTCTCTCTGATCTGAATGATGACCGGGAATATGAAAAATATTCCGCCACCGATCAACAGTACCACAACGATGATAGCTACCACCAACCACCACGGAAACGGCTTCTCGGTTGCTTTCTCAACCGCCTCATCAAACCATTGAGTCATATTTATGCTGTCGGTCAGAGTCGGTGTTCCTCTGTTTTTATAGTAAACATAGGTTCCGCCGACGTCTTTGCCATCATATGTGTAACGTATCTGGCCTATCGCTTTGTTGCCGCTTTCATCGGTTTTTTCTTCGTCAAAATACTCTATATTCTTCTTGGCATCTTTTAGCTTGACTCCCTTAGGAAGCAGGACTCCGGCGTCCTCCTCCACATAGAGTGAACTTGTTTCTGTATTGTAAAACGGACTGAAATTCGTAAACAGTTTTTCTGTATTTACATCACTGACATCTTTGTCTGTTATCGCGTATCGTTTGAAATTGTTCAGGCCGTAGTTCAGCAATGCAATCGAGTCCGTATACTCATTTGGCTCTACATACGGCGGATCCGGAGCACGCATAATGACCGAAAGGATTGTCATTTTTTTCTTTTTGGCATAAGTTACAAGCGTGTACCTGCAGGCGGAGGTGTATCCGGTTTTTCCACCCACGCAGTATTTGTACTCATACTGTGGAAACTTCAGCGCCAGAAGCATACCATGGTGGTTGTGAAGCGGATAACCTGCTTTTCTTTTGTTGGTCTTCGGAAGCAGATATCTTTTCGTACCTGTTATACGTGCAAAAGCTTTATTTTTGTACGCTGCTCTCGAAATCAACGCCATATCGTGCGCGGTTGTATAATGGTTTTTCTCCCACAATCCGTTTACGTTGTGAAAATGAGTTCCGGTACAACCGAGTTCTTTGGCACGCTTGTTCATCATTTTAACAAATGCTTTGATGCTTCCCGCCACATGCTCGGCAACACCGTTGCACACTTCGTTTGCGGACATAAGCATAATCGCGTAGAGACTGTCTTCCATCGAAAGTTTCTCGCCCGGCACGATCGCTATGTTTGACGCGCCCTGTCCCTGAATCAGATCAACTGAATTTTTTGAAAATGTAACCGTCTCATCCAAGGAAGAATTCTCAAGAGCAATAAGCGTTGTCATAATTTTTGTTATGGACGCGGGGTATTGTTTTTTATCGATATTTTTTTCATATAAAATTGTTCCCGACTGAACATCCATAACTATGGCAGAATCAGCGGAAACACTCGGTTTTGCGACCGCTTTCGCTGTGTCCGGATCTGTTGGCACAGTGATAATTCCACCCGCCATACTAAGTAATAATGCTGCCAATGCTGTCAGGCTTATGAGTCTTTTTTTCATGAAATAATTCCCTCTCTTTTTCTTCCTCTTGATGTATGAAATTCAAAAAACAATTGTATTGTCTTAAGTTATCTGATATAATACCTCTTGTTTTATTTATAATACTTCAGAAAAATGTAATAAACGCAGGAGGTTACTATGTGCCTACGTAATGTCAAAGGCTCCCGAGATGTCATCGCGACGAGCCCATACGTCGTTCAGGAACCGGAAAAGCTTCGCGGTACCTGGAATTCGACTCTTTTTGAAAACTCCAATCCCATCCATTTGGAAATCGGTATGGGAAAGGGTTCATTTTTGTATGCTCTTGCAAACCAAAACCCGGATATAAACTATCTCGGTATAGAAAAATATTCCTCTGTCCTCATCCGCGCCATACAAAAACGCGAGGAGGGTGACCTTGACAACCTGTATTTTCTCAGGTTCGATGCCACAAATCTGTGTGACATTTTTGCGGACGGCGAGATAGACCGCATATATCTGAACTTCTCTGACCCCTGGCCGAAAGACCGCCACGCCAAGAGAAGGCTCACAAGCCCTGATTTTCTGGCACTCTATGACAAAGTCCTGAAAAATGAAGGCTTCATACAATTCAAAACTGACAACCGCGACCTGTTTGACTATTCGGTCGAGGTGGTGAACTCCTCGGAAATCTGGCATATCAACGAGCTGACATATGATCTTCAGTCAAGCGAATTCGCCGAAGGTAATGTCATGACTGAATACGAGGAAAAATTCACGGCTCTCGGTCATCCTATCTGCCGTATGGTTTTCAGTCGCAGCTAACAGAGTATTTCGATATTATTTTGTTTTATTTTTTATTGTTACAATATATACTGTTATTCTCTTTTAGTTTTCTTCTAATGAGCCGTCTATCGGTGTTGGAGGCTTCTCGTCATTTTCGAGCGGGTCTTTCATATTTTTCTTTTTGAATCTGTTTTTTACGAATTCACCGCCTAGGTACTGGAGCACCGCAACTGTCGGCACGCCCAAAAACATTCCCATCACTCCGAAGTACGCGCCTCCGACTGTTATGCCGAGAATAACGGTTAGTGGTTTGATTCCTGTCTGGTCTCCGAGAATCCAGGGACCGAGAATCCATCCGTCAAACTGCTGAACAGCCAATATCAAAAGCGCAAACCAAACTGCAAGCATCGGATCTATGAATAAGTATATCGCGCATCCGGGTATAGCTCCGATAATCGGTCCGAAGTATGGAATCATATTTGTGATACAAACTATCACACTCAGCAAAACCGGATACGGAAAATCAAGTATCACCATAGCAACAAAAGTTATCAGTCCTATGATGAGTGAATCGATTGCTTTTCCAACTAAAAATCCATTAAAAATATGATTACATTTGAGAAGTTTTTCCCAAGTTTTTTCTGCATATTTTTTCGGTACAAACGCCTGCACCAATCTGTGGAAACCACGCACCAATGCGTCCTTTTCCCAGGTAAGGTATATCGATATAACAAGTCCGAAAAATATATCGTATGCAATAACAAAAGTAGAAGTAAAAGTCGAGTATAAATAAGGAAATACTTTCGATCCCATATTGATGGCTATACCGTTTATATTGTCTTTGAGTTTTTCCATAACATCAGCAGTATTTACAAACGGAATCCAATCAAGGAACGATGTCGGATGAAGTCTGACGTAATCATATCCTTTCTGAACCGTCTGTCCGAGCTGGTTTACACTCGTCACTATCTGCGGTGCGATAAATACGATGATAACTGTAATCGCACCGAGCACTATCAGATATGAAATCAGCATCGCGAATACTTTTTTGACACTCAAACCTTTGTCTTTTGCAATATGGTTGAACAGTTTTTCAAACAATCTCACAAGCGGGTTGATCAGATATGCAAACAAAAAGCCAAGAATAAACGGCATCAAAACACGAAATGCTTTTCCCAGAGCCTGCGTGGTCGCCGACCAATTCACGATAAGCATTATTGCTGCAGTGCACAGCGCAACTATGGCAACGATATACCAGATATTTGATGTAATCATTTTGAGTCGCTTGACATATCTTTTTTCTTCTTTCAATTGTTCCTCCCCATAGTCTCATCATCTGTTTTGATGAGATTTCAACATTTTTCGGTTTTTGTTTTTCGGAATATAATTTTGTTTGTTTTGTTTTATTAATTATTCTTTTTTGATTAATTACTAAATAATAATTTTTTTGTTTTTGATTTGTTTTTTTATTTGTTGTTGTTTATTATTCATCTTAGCACGATATAGGTTGCATCTGTAATTTAGGTTATCCGTATCGCTCAATTCTGAATTTACGTACATTTACAAAATATTGCTTTTTTTGTTTTTGCCTATGTGTTTGATAGTTTAGTTTTTTAATAATAATTTATTTGTAAACTTTAAATAATACTAAAAAAATCAACAAACTGCATCAAAATATTGTGCAATTTGCACTATTTCTTCATTTTTTTTTCTAAATATGCATTTTTTTTCAAAATAAGCTTGCATTTTTACTCATAGTGCTGTATAATACAATTTGTTTATAAATATGAGCGCCATTAGCTCAGTTGGAAGAGCACCTGACTCTTAATCAGGGTGTCCGGGGTTCGAGCCCCCGATGGCGTATCCCGAGTCCTTGTTTGGCAGACCTGCAACTGCTGGGCGGGGACTTTTTTTTATCCTTTTATTGCATCAACGCTTCCTCAAGCGATCTGGCCTCCTCTTCAGAAAGTTCCACAGAAACCTGACCGGCCTTGACTTCTTTGATATAACTGAAGTATCCCTCTGATGAATTGCTGTGGACAGTATTCAGGATAAATCCGTCATTTACTTTGTTCAACATAGTCAGCACGAAACTCAGCTGACCGCCGCCTGCTCTGAATGCATCATATCTGATCAGGCTGACCTTCTGAAAAGTGATCAGGAGATTGTCATCTATTCTGTCAAGTCTGTCATCAATCTCTCCGAGCTTGCCGTTTATGAAATCCATGTTTTCGAATTTCATTTGGAAAGCTTCCTCAAGACTTCTTGCATCAGATCCACTCATGAAACTTCTGTACTTACTTTTGAGTCCTGAGATTTTTGCAAAAAGAACAATTACAAGAATAAACATCAGGAAAAGAACTCCTGCCATGATAAGAGTTACCATGTCAATCTGCATTCCAAAGTTATCCCACTTAAACATTTTTTATTTTCCTCTTCTTTCCGGAGCGACTTACATTTTTGCCGTCCCTGATATGTTGGGTCATTTTTTCTTACAAACCTCGCTGAATCTGATAAAATTTAATGTTGAAAAACAACGATTTTTCGGGCTTTGTGAGGCCTGTTTTATGTCTCATGATATTTTGTGTTTCTCTAGGTCCAATTCTCTATATATTGTGTCTGTTTTTACATGAGAATTTCGTACATACGTTCGATTATTTTTGAAGTTTTTTGGCAATATTTTCAAAATCCTCTACCGAGTAATAATCGATTTTTATCGTTCCCTGTTTTTCATTTTTTCTGTCAATCTTGACTTTGGTTCCCATCGCCCTGGTTAGTTTTTCTTCCCACTCTTCATAAACAGCATCATGTTTATTTGATTTGTTTTCTTTTTTCTTTGCGGGCTTGGTACTTCCCTCTTTGGAAAGTTTTTCAACCTCACGAACACTCAATCCGTCTTTTGCAATTTTGTTTGCAATTTCTATCTGACGATCTTTGTTATCAATTGCAAGTAATGCTCTTGCATGTCCGCTACTGATATCTCCGGACACAAGCATATCAAGGATCTGATCATCCAGCTTGAGAAGTCGGAGAGCATTGGTTATGGTTGTTCTGTTTTTGGAAACTTTCTTTGCAACATCTTCCTGCTTCAGTTTGTATTCGTCAATCAGGTTCTGATATGCTTTTGCTTCCTCGACCGGATTCAAATCTTCTCTTTGAATATTCTCGATGAGGGCAACTTCCATAACTTCCTGAGGTGAATACTCTTTTATCACAACAGGGACTTCTTTCAATCCGGCAAGTTTGGCAGCGCGCCATCTTCTCTCGCCGGCGATTATCTGATAATAACCATCCTGTTTTGTAACGACTATCGGCTGAACCACTCCATGCTCTTTTATTGAATCGGAGAGTTCCTGAAGTTTTTCCTGATCAAAATCTTTACGTGGCTGATTTTTATTCGGTTCAATTTTGTTGATTCCGAGAATTACTTCGCCGTTTGTCGAAGCAGCTTCTGCCGTATCATTTTTTTCTTTTTTACCTGATGTCTTGTCAGGTCTTCCTCCGGAGATGACAGCATCGAGTCCGCGTCCTTTTTTCTCTAGAGGATTTTTGCCCAAAACATTTTTCTTTCCTGCCATCAGCTTTCACTCCCTTCGATAATCTCATCTGCCAAAGCGAGATATGCTTTCGCTCCGATTGATCTTCTGTCGTATTTTGTGATTGGCATTCCATGACTCGGTGCCTCTGCAAGTCTGATTCCTCGAGGAATGATTGTATCATATATTTTCTGATTCATACTGTTTCTGACAGCATCGATAACTGACATGGAAAGATTTGTTCTTCCGTCGTACATCGTGAAGACCACTCCGTTGATGTATATTTTGTCGTTCAGTCTGTCACGAACAAGTGCAATTGTGTGCATCAACTGATCCAAACCTTCGAGCGCATAGTACTCACACTGAATCGGAACCAAAACAGAATCAGCTGTTGTCATCGAGTTGAGTGTCAACGAGTTGAGCGACGGTGGACAATCTATGAGAACAAAATCATAATCATCTCTGACTTCATCGATGATGTCAGCAAGGATATAATCCCTGTTGTCCATCTCGAGACTTTCGATTTCGATAGCAGACAGATCAATGTTTGCCGGAAGGAGATCGAGATTATCATAGACATCTCGCTGAACACATTCATCAAATGTGCATTCTCCAATCAGCAACTGATAGATTGTATTTGCTTTTGATGTATCATTATCATCTGTTGGATTTGATAGATTTTTCAGATCTTCTTTGTCGATTCCCAGACCGCTGGATGCGTTTCCCTGAGGATCCATATCGACAACCAGAACTTTTTTCCCTTTCTCTGCAAGAGCCGCAGATAAGTTGATGGTCGTAGTCGTTTTTCCGACGCCGCCTTTCTGATTGGCTATGGCCATTACTTCGCTCATTTTTGTTTTCCTTTCTTTTGAAAAATGTCATGCATGATTATACAACTTTCAGTGTTTTATATCAAGAAGTTTTTCATGTTTTTTTGGGTTTTACGTGGCATTTTTTGTTTGTTTTTGAAAAATGTTTCACGTGAAACATTATCTTGTGGTTGAGGCGAGGCAGACACACTATGTTGATTTTTGAAACAGAATGGGAGATTCGGTATAAAATCAGCTTGGTGAAATGTTTCACGTGAAACATTATCTTGTGGCTGTCAAAATTACGATGCCAAGATGTGGTGACAGGATGATGCACAGATAATGTCCGAATTGATTTCGGTAAAAAGAGAACAGGAGCAGGCGTACTAAATCATACGCCTGCCAAAACACTTTAAACCATCTGCAGTGTTATATCGAATTTGGTTGCGTTGAATTTCAGTATGCCTGCTCCGGTAAACCTCTACCGAAAACTCATCTGGCCATATCAAGCATCATGTCATAAAAGCCCGGAACAAAAGTCGTCGCTGCAATCCAAGAAACCGATGCCATCTCTACAATAGAATGCGCGATCATTATCGGCACAGGATTTTTCTTCTTGTGATAGTAGAAACAAAAGATAATTGTCAGTGGCAAGAACGACAAGAATCTGTAGACTATATATCTGACATCAAAAATCGTAGGTATGAAACAATGTTGCAATGCATAGAAAAATGCCGGGACAAGTATGGCGGCATATTTATTTTTGATACTGCTCACACCACATCCCAGATACAAACCGTCTTCTGCAAACGGAACTGTGAGAGGCAAAAGAATAAAATTGATAATAGCAAGCACAGGATGAATCGGAGCGATCATCATCGGCGCTCCATACGGAATCACTCCGTAGCAAACAAATCCCGACAGATACATTCCGGACATTGCAACTACCAGAGCAATCACAGTCACGAGCACAACCTGACTGATTTTCGTCTCGCCTTTTTTATAATTTATAAGTTCTGCGTATGTCGTTTTATTTTTCTTTGCAACAAGAACAAGCAAAGCAATGATAAAAATATTTGCACAGGTCGCAACGATCGACCACCAATTACTGATCTCGTCAACTTCCTTTCCGACAATCACCGAGCCTATCAAAAACGTCGCAACAAAAATCACCGAACGTATCGGAATCAAAAAAGACAACTTGGAATTTTTCATAGTTTCCCCTTCATACATATATGACTAAATTTTAAAAATTCATAATCTGATGACATAATAAATCACAGTGGTCGCTTGGCAGGTATTCCCGGACGACGCGGATATTTTTCCGGAAGTTCTCCGACACGTCTGATCTCCAACAGATATCTGTCCTTATCAAAAAATGAAATCTTGTGAACACCCGGCTCAGTACATCTGAGTTCTGTAAGAGCATTTTGCGAAGCGGATATTTCTTCTTGAAATTTAGGTCCCTTGTACGAAACGAACATTCCATCCGATTTCGCAAACGGCACACAAAGCTCAAGCAAAAGTCGAAGCTCTGCAACGGCTCTCGACACAACCAGATCGAATCCCTCACGATAATCATCTGACCTCGCGAGCTCCTCAGCTCTTGCCTGAATGCAAGAAACATTCTCAAGTGATAACTCGCGAACAACTTCATCTAAAAAATCAACTCTCTTGCGAAGCGAGTCAAGTAGAACAACATCCCACTCAGGTTTCAAAATCGCCAAAACCATTCCGGGAAATCCTGCGCCGGTTCCGACATCCAGAACTCTGATTTTTGCATCCGAATCTAAACCGAGTTTTAGCTCAGGTGAAAAAATCAAAGCCGAATCAAGAAAATGAGTTTTCCATACTTCATCTCTGTCAGTCACTGATGTGAGGTTTACTTTTTCGTTGTAAGAAACCAAAAGCTCGAAATATCTCTCGAGCTTTCTCTCTTGCTCATCAGATAATATCATTCCATAATCAGAAAAAAGATCTTTCATTCCGGCTCCATTCCAAAACAGAAATACATTTAATATCTTACATATATCTGAAAAAAGATCGCCCCCGCCAGCTTATGTGACAGGGGAATACAATCATTCTTCGCCCCATACTACAATAGTAGAATAGACAACATCGCCAAAACTCATATAGAAAAACACTTCAGGGAAATTATACAGCAAAAAAAATAATATATCAACAAAAAAGAACAAAATCTTATTCAGCACGTTTCAGCTTCCCAAGAAAACTCAAGAAAAATGGTAACGTGATCGCTGCAGCGATGACATCCGCTATGGGCTGCGCAATCTGAATTCCGAAAAGTCCGAATATCGGAACCACTATAAGAAGCACCGGAACATAACACAAGCCACTTCGAAGACAGGACAAAAACAACGCGCGTCCGCTCATACCCGTACTCTGGAAAAGCATATTGCCACAGAAGCTCACCGGGATAACAAGTATCGACATCAGCTGGTATTGAAGTGCCGGCACACCAATCTTGATAACCTCCGGGTCATCACGAAAAATAGAAACAAGTTGCGGTGCCGGAATCCAAGCGACCACAACAAACACAGCTATAACTGCAGTCGAGAAAAACCAAGTGAAGTACGTCGCCTTTCTCACACGGTCAAATTTTTTCGCGCCGTAGTTGAAACCGCAGACCGGCTGATAACCCTGACCGATTCCAAGCCCGACAGCGAAAAGAAGAAAACCAAGTTTCATCACTATGCTCATAGCAGCGATAGCGGCATCACCGTACGGAAGCGCAAATCTGTTCATAAGCATCGTAGCAATCGAAGACATTCCCTGTCTGGCAAGGCTCGGAAGTCCAACTAAAATTATATTAAAAATAATAATCTTTTCAGTTAATTTACGGTTATTAGTATCTGTATTAACAGTATTATTATTCTGTCTGTCATCATCCGAATCAAGCGGCCTTTCGGATATTTTATCAATTTGAACAGTAGAATTATTTTTATGAAAGAACCGTTTGATCTGAATTTTTGTAAGAGTTTTATTTCGCAAAAAATTAGACAAAAGAAGTCCGGCACTCAAATAATTTGACAACATCGTCGAGATGCCGACACCCTCTATTCCCATACCGAGAATTTTGATTGTGAACCAATCACCGACTACATTTACAAGACCTCCGGTCAAAAGACCGACCATTGCCAGATTCGCCCTGCCCTCAAATCGCAGAATGTTATTCAGAACAAAACTTGCAATCATCGCCGGCGCAGCACATAATATGTAAACACAGTAAACCTGCGCAAACGGAAGAATCGTGTCCGAACTTCCAAGCAGATAGAGCATCGGATTCAGAAAAATAACCCCACAAACCGCGAGAAGTATTCCACCGATGAGCGAAAAGAAAAATCCGGTTGAAGCAAAATCAGATGCGCGCTCGACATTTTTCGCACCGAGAAGTCTTGATATGTTGCTGCCCGACCCCTGTCCAAGCATGAAACCAAGTGCCTGGATCACACCCATCAGCGGGTAGATAACACCAATTGCTCCGGTCGCGCTCGTCCCAAGCGTACCTACGAAGTAGGTGTCCGCCATGTTGTAGAAAGTCGTGACGAGCATACTGATAGTCGTCGGTACACAAAGCGTAAGCACAAGCCTCGCCACAGGCATCTGCGTCATTTTGTCGTATTGAGTCGTGTAGATCTTTTTCGCATTCATAGCAATAAAATACCACAATCGGAACATTTTTTCAAATTTTTTTCAGGGTATTTGCCTGTTCATTTGTTATATATCATGAGGGGATCTTTTGTGCAGCTTGCACAAAAATGAAAAAAATAAAAATTTTTTGTCCCCAAATGACGATTTGCGAGGTTATATATTGTAAAGGGGTAAAAAACTGCGCCGCAGAAAAGTGCACAATACAAACCTCAAATAACTGTGCACTTTTCACAAAAATAAAAATTCTTGTAAACATTTTGCGTTTTCAATTGTTATTACTTATAGAGGGACA